>DATEJO010000183.1:0-25300 GCA_035277905.1 Candidatus Sulfotelmatobacter sp. | reverse complement strand
CGAGCAGCCGTCGAACTTTTTCGATTTCAAACTTTGAGAACTTTGAAGCCGGCCTGGGCGCCACAATCGACACGGGCGGAATAATCGTCGGTGGCGCAGCAAGGGCCAACGGCGGAGTATCCCGGTCGCGTTCGCACGCCGCTTCGGCGATCTCCGCTAGCGTGCGCAGGGAACTGATCTGCTCGCCATCAAACGCGTCCGGCCGCGCCGAGAATGCTTCCAGAATGCCGATCATTCCTGTCGATCCACGCAAGGGAACCACGACGATCGAACGGATTCCCAGCCTCCAGCAGACTTCAGGATCGACGCGCTCGTCTTCTTCCGAATCGTGGCAGACGAGGGTCATCCCGGTACGCAGACACTCGCCTGAAATTCCGGAATCGACGTTCACCGGCGCTCCGAACTCCGGGGCGATCTCGCCATTGCGCGCGCGACAAAGAACCACGCCATTTGTGCGGACGGCAAGCGCAGTCCCGTCGGCGCCGCTCACAATGCGGGCCGTGCCGGCAACGGCGTTCAGGATGGAGTCGGTCGATTGGGTCCCCGTCGACAGACTTTGGCGCAGGACGCTCAGCAGCGACGAACCGTCGTACATCGACGGCGCTTCGGATTCGAATGTCTCGAGCGCAACCGATTGCACAGAGCGGTGAAATACACCGGGGTCTGAGGTTGCCGGAAGCGGCAAATCTCCCATGGGACTACTCGCAAAACGCTAGATTGGCCAGAAACGAAGCCGCCTCGAATGGACGTGGCGAAAGCGCGATTGGCAGTAAGTGTGTCGTAAAAGTACTTAGCTGTCAACGCTAAAAGCAATGCAATACCGCTATCGATGGGGTGTCGTTCGTTTCAGGGTATCGCGGAATTCTCGTTTGTCATCTCATCCGCGTTATAATTCCCTCAGATTGCCTGGGGTGCTTTATGCAACGCTTTACCGTCCCCTCCGCCCTGTTACTTTCCCTTCTCATTGTGATTCCGGTTTCTGCCCAGAATACAAGTTCACCGGCCATCGTTCCGGCCAGCAATAGCAGTTCCCAAGACAAGCCCGCGGAGGTCACGGCTCCAAAAATCCCTGCCAACGCTCCGCACATGTCGAAGCAGACGCGGTATGAAATCATTCGCGACTTCGAAACTCAGCTTGTCTACTCGCGAACTTCGTTTCCCATGGGGACAAAAGGCCTCGACTTGAAAGATGGCCAGCTCACTCCGAACGGTCAGGAATTAGACCAGCTTCTCGCTCTTACCGGACCCTCGATCCGGCCGGGCGATCCGGCTCACATTTCCTACGTGCGCATTAAGGGCAATGTCATTCATTTCGACCTCAACGGCGGGGCGATTCACCGCAAGAAGTGGTATCAGCACATTGAGATCGCCGGAGCCAATGGAGAGGGCGTTCCGCTCGCCAACGATCAAAACGTGGACAACCCTCACGGTAGCTATCTGGACATCTATTTCGATAAGTATGTCCCGGAGATGACTCCGTCCCAGCTTCGCGCCCTGGTCTATCCGGCACTGGATTTTAATGCCAGAAGCAAAGAGCAGGCCTATCTCGACACAGTGCCCCCGAAAGTGAAAGAAGCCATTCTGGCGCATCACGTCCTTGTCGGGATGAACAGCGAGATGGTCCTCCATGCTATGGGCAAGCCGCCCAGGAAAGACCGTGAGAAGGATCAGACCGGGGCCGAATACGAAGAGTGGATTTATGGCCAGCCCCCGCAGGACGTGAACTTCGTGCGCTTCATTGGAGATGAGGTCGTTCGTATTGAAACTATGAAAGTTGGCGGCGAAAAGATCGTCCGGACCGAGAAAGAAGTAATTCTTCCCAAACCTGGGGACGAAGAAGCGAAGAAGCAGGATCAGGACCGTCCGGCAAATGCCCCGAGCCTCAGGCGCCCGGGAGAGTCGCAGGAGAACGTACCCAATCCCGGCAGCAACAGCCCTAGTTCAGTGCCGGTCGCGATACCTCCAGACGTGCCACAGCCGCAAGGTCCAAATAACGTGATCGCACGTTAAAGTATAAGTTTAAGTTAGCCATGCAAGGCGGCAAGTAGGCAAATATCTGCACGATTGACACCGCCCTTTCCTAAGGGCATAATCCTCGTCAATTTGGGCCGTTCCGCGCGCATTGTCCCATGTCCACGTTCGACGCGCGCTCCGTGAAGCAGGGGATTTTCCTCCAAGTCTCACGAATTCACTTCGGCCGTAACTCCGATCGAAAGGACAACATGAGACTTCTCGGCACGCCGAAATCAGCTTGCGTCGCTTTGTGTGTGATTCTTGGAATGGCGATCGCTTCGCCGGGTCAAACATTCACGAGCCTGGTCAGCTTCAATGGTACGGATGGCGCAAATCCTGGATTGGGATCGTTAATCCAGGGCACCGACGGGAATTTCTACGGAACGACCATCAATGGCGGCATCGACAACGCCGGCACGATATTCAAGATCAGTTCCACCGGAACCTTGACCACGCTCTACAGTTTTTGTGAGCACCTGAACTGCAGCGATGGCCAGTATCCGTACGGAGTTCTGGTCCAGGCGAACGACGGCAACTTTTACGGAACCACCTACCAGGGGGGCGGACACAACTTCGGCGAAGTTTACAAAATTACTCCCAGCGGAACATTCACAACGCTGTACAGCTTCTGTGCCCAGACGAGTTGCACGGATGGCCAATCTCCCTCCGCTGGACTGGTGCAGGGCACCGACGGAAACCTGTACGGCACCACAACGAATACGTTCTTCAAGATGACCACCCGTGGTGCGCTGACCACGCTCTATACGTTCTGCTCGCAAGCGAATTGCGCCGACGGATCTGATCCTCAGGGAGCCTTGGTGCAATCCACTAACGGCGCATTCTATGGAACGACCATGTCCGGCGGAGCGAACAGTTGTGGGACCGTGTTCGAAATCACGACTGCGGGCAAATTGACGACGCTCCACACCTTCAACAATACGGACGGGTGCATGCCGGCGGCGGCCCTGGTTCTCGCAGCGAATGGAAACTTCTACGGAACGACTTCGGTCGGGGGTACGAATAATTCCGGCACACTTTTCAAAATCACTTCCGCCGGAGTGCTGACGACCCTGTACAACTTCTGCACGCAAACCAATTGCACGGATGGCGGTTCTCCGCATGATGCGCTGGTGCAGGGGACCGACGGCAACTTCTACGGCACCACAGCCGCGGGCGCGAACGACAATGGAGTCGTCTTCGAATTCACCTCCGGCAGCAGAATGAAAAACCTGCACATCTTCAGCGGGACGGATGGCGACATGCCGTATGGAGGGCTCCTGCAAGGCACTGATGGGTCTTTCTACGGAACTACACTGAATGGGGGAACTAGCAATCTCGGCAGCGTTTTCAACGTCACGAACGGGTTGGGAGCATTCGTCCGGACCACGACAACATCAGGCAAGGTCGGCGCCGCGGTCACGATACTAGGAACTGATCTGACCGGCGCCACAGCAGTAACCTTTGGAGGAATTTCCTCGACGTTTACCGTTGTTTCGGCGAGCGAAATCACCACCACGGTCCCTGCAGGCGCAATTACGGGAACTGTCAACGTGGCGTTGCCCGCTGGAACGCTTATGAGCAATGTGACTTACCGCGTGACTCCGCAGCTGCTGTCGTTCTCGCCCAGCAGCGGAGCGGTCGGAACGACGGTGACAATTACGGGCGTGAGCCTGACGAAAACAACGAAGGTCACCTTCGGCGGAGTTGCGGCTAAGACTTACACGGTAAATTCCGACACACAAGTGACGGCGACCGTGCCGACAGGGGCTAAGACCGGGAAAATTCAGATCACGACAACAGGTGGAACAGCTACAAGCACGACCAACTTCACGGTGACGGCTCCATAACCCGCGGTTAATCGTTCGGAGGTGAATACAGCGAAGCCGCCTGCAAAGGCGGCTTTTCTGTTTCAGGAACCTGCAGGCAAGGGTTACTTCATGGCCATGGACGACCCCTCATCCGCAAACGAGAACGCGACCGAGACGTTCGGATACTCTTTTCCATCGACTTCGACGTACGGATACACAAAATAATTCAGCGGCTTGCCATCCTGGCGCGGACTGAGTTCGAGGTCGCGTCCCATCGTGAACTGCACCCGGTTCACATCGTGCGATCCGAAAAAGTAATTGCGCTTTTCCGGGTGCTTCCACGCCTCGGAGATATCGACTGGGATCCATCCCTTGCCATCGACGTAGAAGTCGGACCAGCAGTGATAGCCAGCGATTTCCGCGGAGTGTTTGTCGTCGGGCAAGGGGAATCCGATTTCGAAGCGGGCGGGGATCCCCTGTGAGCGGGCCATCGCGATAAACAGAGAATGGAAGTCGGTGCAGTTGCCCTTCTTCGCATCGCAGGCGTAGAGCACATCGCCGCGTCCCCAACCGGTGCCAGTCTTGTCGTATCGCATCGTGGTGAAGACGTAGTCGTAGATCGCGCGTGCTTTATCCAATGTGTCGGTCTTTCCTTCGGTGACCTTCGTTGCTAATTCTGCCGGACGGCCTGTAATTGGAACGAGCGCGTATGGCTGCAAGTCTTCGCGGCGCTCTTTGCTTGTCAGCGCTGTGGCAACCACATGTGCGGGCGATGCCAGGGCGATGCGCTCGTGGCGCACAACGTCGTATTCAACATCAAAGTGCAATTCCTGCTGCGATGACTTCGACGATTCGGCGTAGTACATGTCGTTGCCGTATTCCGATTCGTGGGTCCTCTTGAGAGCCAGGTCCCCTTTGGCAGACAGAACCTTCACTTCTTGAAATTGGTCGGAATGAGCGGCCGGAATCCATACTCGTATCTTTTTTCCTTGTGGAAGGTTCTTAACGGTGAAGGTGTAGTGAAAAGTGAAGTGTCGTGACTCCTGGGCGAAGGCGTATGCGGAAAAGGCCAGAAGGGCGACAGAGATGCAAATCCTGCGTAACATGTTCGGATTCCTTTCAGGTTCTGGAGACGGAGGATTGTGAGCTGCTGATCAACGACACACGGGCGTCTTGGAGGAACATCGTCACGTGAAACCGCGCCTCGGTACGCGCATGGGAAAGGAGATGCCGGACTTCCTTTGAGAGATGCGGTATTTTAACAGGCGAATCCTAAACCTGCGGAGGGACCTTCCATGTCGAGAGAAAACGCCATTGGCTTAGCCACCCGAGTCTTGGCTGTTTTGTTCACGGTTTGCATGTTGTGGGAACTCTCGTACCTTCCGGAATATGTGCAGTCTTTCCTCCACTATGGTGAATATGAGATAGGTCGTTCTACTAATGTCGAGTACGTGGAGTATTTGCGGCATCACTATCTCATTGCACTGGGTTTCCTGGTTGCCCGAATCGTCGGATTTGCATTAGCTTCGGTTTGGTTTTTCAAGGGCGGCCCTGAGGTTGGAGAGCTACTCTTGCCCTCGGCATCTGAAGCGAACGTTATGGAACCCTGACGGACCAAACAACGGTCATAGCAATATCCGGTAGAATCCTAAAAATGCCCACCGCCATTCAATGCCGCGATCTGCGCAAGACTTACGACGGAAAGGTCGAAGCCGTGCGCGGGCTGAATCTCGAAATCCAGACAGGAGAATGTTTCGGCCTGCTTGGGCCGAATGGGGCGGGGAAGACAACGACCATCGAAATCCTCGAAGGCCTGCTCGCGCCCACTTCCGGCGAGGTTTCGATTCTCGGGCACAAATGGGACGAGAACGAACGCGAAATGCGCGAATGGCTCGGGATTTCTCTGCAGGAAACGCGACTCTCGGAAAAACTGAGCGTCCGCGAGACCGTCGAACTGTTCGCCAGTTTCTATCGTCAGCCGCGTTCGACCGGTGAAGTTCTCGAGCAGATGCAACTCACCGAGAAAGCCGACTCCTGGGTCGGAAAACTTTCCGGTGGGCAGAGGCAGCGTCTTGCCGTGGCAACGGCACTGGTGTGCAATCCGAAGATTCTGTTTCTCGACGAGCCCACGACCGGGCTTGATCCGCAGAGCCGCCGCCAACTCTGGGACATCATCCGGCATTTTCAGCGGGACGGCGGCACCGTCCTGCTGACGACGCATTACATGGACGAGGCCGAGCGCCTTTGCGATCGGCTCGCCATTGTCGATCACGGGCAAGTAATCGCCGAGGGATCGCCGGCCGAGCTCATTACTCGGCTGGGCGGGCATCATGTCGTCGAGTTTTCTGTCAGTGGTACCGACGGCGCGGCGCTGCCCGCATGGCGCGGATTGCCGAGCGTCGAGTCCGTCCGCGAAGATGACGGCCTGGTCGCGCTCAACGTGACGCAGCCGCACCTGACGATCCCAGCGCTTCTTGAGACGATCGACAAGCAGGGTGGGGTACTCGAACACCTGACCACGCGTCAGGCGAGCCTGGAAGATGTGTTTGTGAACCTGACCGGACGACACTTGCGGGAAGAGTGATCCTGCACGAAAGGGGACAGCATGCATCGGATCAGAAGAATCGGGTTAGTTCTAGCTGCTGCCGCGCTGTCGGCAATTGCGACATACGCGCAGAGTGCGCCCACGAGTTCGTCCGATGCCCCCAGCTTCGCTCCATTCCAGCAGTGGATGGGCGCGGTCCTCACCTCGGATGCGGCAACCCTAAAGGGTCTCTACAGCACCGATCCCGCGGCGCAGATTCGAATCAAGACTGTCATGCATCCGGCCGATGCCGACATCAACTTCTGGCTCGACCAGAAGGTGCGCAGCATGCAGGTGGAAATCGTGCGCCTCGTCGTGCGTCCTGACCGTGCCAGCGTGATCTTCCGTGCCGATGTCGTTCCTGGCGGGGCCAACGGGCAGCCGTTCAAGGTGACGGACGATCAGTACTGGGTCAAGCAGAGTGATCAGTGGAGGTTGCTGGGAGTCGAGCGGACCGACGCACCGAAACTCCAGCAGCCCGCCGACATGAAGAAGGATCTGTATCCCGCAACTGCTGATGCTCACGCGGAAATTAAAGAGGCTGAAGAAAAAGCCGCGAAAGAACACAAGCGCCTGTTGCTGGTTTTTGGCGCGAATTGGTGCTTCGACTGTCACGTGCTGGATTTGGCCTTTCACGGTCCGGAGCTGGCGCCCATCATCTCCACCAGCTATGAAGTTGTGCACGTCGATATTGGCGACGACGGGAAAAAGAATGCCGACGTCGCAAAACAGTTCGACGTATCACTCGATAAAGGCGTCCCCACGATGGCGGTCATTGAAAGCGATGGACGCGTGGTAGTCAGCGAGAAAAATGGGGAATTCGAAGACGCCAGACAACTGACGCCGGAATATCTGGCAGAATTCCTGAACAAATGGAAACCGAAGAAAGCTGATCGAGAAATTGAGTAATTGGGTAATTTTGTAATTTGGTAATTGAAAAAGCCTCCGAGATCCGCATTTGAGGTGCGGCCCGATAAAATTACTCAATTACGAAATTACCCAATTACTAAATTCTTCTTATGGGTGTTACGCAAGAAATTCCGGTAAGGACTGAGCCAACCACTCCACAGCCGCCGCGGCGGAATGGGCGATGGGCCGGCTACTCGCATCTGCTGATGGCGCGCATGCTTGAGTTGAAGCGCGAGCCCGAAGTGGTGTTCTGGGTGTTCGTGTTTCCACTGCTGCTCGCGCTGGGACTGGGCATCGCCTTCCGGAACAAGCCCGGGGACGCGGTCTCGGTTGCGATCGTTCAGGGAGCTGGCGCGCAGGAAGCGCAGAACCTGCTCACCGGCTCGCCACAGCACGATACGTTCAAAGTGCAGGTACTCGATCTCGCCGCAGCGCACAAGGGATTTCGCCTCGGCAAGTTCGATCTTGTGATCGAACCCGACGGCAAGGGTGGCTTCACCTATCGCTACGATCCCGCGCGTCCGGAGAGCGTTCTGGCGAAAACCGAGACGAATGATGCTTTGCAATCTGCAGCGGGACGCAAAGATGCCATCGCGACAACGGCCGAGACATCTTCGGAGCCGGGCTCGCGCTACATCGACTTCCTGATCCCTGGCCTGCTGGGGATGAACCTGATGAATTCGGGCATGTGGGGCATTGGCTTTGCGCTGGTCGATATGCGTCAACGGAAGCTGTTAAAGCGCTTTGTGGGCACGCCCATGCGGCGGGGCGATTTCCTGCTTGCGCTTGCGTCCAGCCGGCTCATCCTGATGATCATTGAAGTCGGACTGCTGCTGGCCTTCGGCGTATTGTTCTTCCACATGCGAGTGCTTGGCTCGATCGGCGCAATTGCGCTGATAGCCGGGATCGGCTCGCTGACATTTGGCGGGGTCGGCCTGCTCACGGCCAGCCGGGCTCAAAAAATCGAATCGGTCAGCGGACTCATCAACCTTGTGATGATGCCGATGTGGATTTTCTCCGGCGTTTTCTTCTCTTATGAGAGATTCCCGGCGGTGATCCAGCCGCTGATCAAGGCGCTGCCACTCACCGCGCTGAACGACGCGCTCCGCGCCTGCATTCTGGAAGGGACACCTCTGACGCATCAATGGTCGAGACTACTGATCATGGCTCTCTGGGGAGGGATTTCGTTCGTTTTGGCGCTGAAGTGGTTCCGCTGGACTTAGACCGACAATTACTGGTTGAGAATGGTAGGACTTTGGAGAGAGCCCGCTCGGGCCTCGCACGCGACTTCAAATCTTACGAACGAGGCCGTCTGCGGTGCTTGCGAATAACTGCGACTAAGACTTCGCTGCTCTGGCTTTCCGCACCTTAGCCCAGCGGAGTCTCTGCGCTTCGGCGATGCGGCGACGGGCGTCCTTGCTCAAGAAACGTTTGGTCCTCTTGGGCCTGGCTCCGTTGGCATTGCCGAGAGCGTCCAGCGCCTTCCTTACGCTCTCCATCTCTTTTTCGAGACGGGAGTACTCAGTGCGTAGGGAAGTGACTACCTTATTCAGGTTCGTCATTTAGTACCCCCTCTAACTTAAGGCTAACACGGGAAGAGTAGAAACGGACAAGAGGAACTTAGAATATTAGAGTGCCACTGGCTATTGCCGCGCTAAGCTTACGAACAAAATCCCCTGCACTCTGTCCGGATCTTCCTTTTCACGATCGAAGACAGCCTCGCGCCTCGTGTCTGAGTATCGGACATCCCACAGAAGGAATTTCTGAATGACATATGCGCTGATGCCAGTCGAATAGTCGACGCTGCGGGCGAAAACTACTCCATGGACGACATATAAGTGCGAGTTCCACATCATCAGCGGCGCGCGATTTCTAACCACTTCTGCGATTAGATGGCCTGCTCCAACCTGGTCAGGGGTAAGGAATTCGGTCTCGATCTGAATTGGGCGGCCGTCTCCCAGAAGATGCCGGCCGTCCAGCTTGCCGGCAATGTCTTTCAAGGACTTGGGGTCCGCAGCTTGCGCGCTGTCGACCAGCGCCGAGTCCTTTCCGCAGCACAGGTCGCGATCACGCATGATCGTATCGAGAGAAGTCAGCAAGACATCCGTGGGATCGTGCGTGCGGGAAGTAAGCGAGGGCAGATCGTGGAGTTCAAGTCTTTGATCGGGATAGTACTGTCCGTATGCCACGCTACAGAGGGCGACACAGGTCAGAACTGCGCTACTTACTAAGCCGGCGAAGCTATGGCGCCTCATCTACTCTCCTCCGAAGCTCACCCATATTCTAATCTCGTCTAGGCTAGATGGAGGGTCGGCAGGAAGCGCGGCTTTTGCCTCGCCTTGGTTGCCTGCTCGAACGCATAGGCGATCTTGATCAGGACAGGCTCACTCCAGGCGCGTCCAAAGAAGGAGATCCCGACGGGCAGGCCAAAGATAGATCCTGCCGTGACATTGATATTCGGGTATCCCGCCACAGCGGCCGCATTCGAACTGCCTCCGGAAAAGTGATCGCCATTGACCAGATCCGTCACCCAAGCCGGGCTTCCGGTCGGCGCGACAAGGGCGTCCAGCTTGTTCTTGACCATGATGGCGTCGATGCCCTCGGTGCGCGCTAACTGATGATTTTTCGCTAAGGCGTCGAGATACTCTTTGTCAGTAAGGGGTCCCCTCTCTTCCGATTTCAGCATCAAGCTTTGCCCGAAGAATGGCATTTCCTTCTCGCGATTGCGCTCGTTGAACTCGATGACTTCCTTCATATTGTGAACCGGAGCACTGGGACCGAGTTGCGCGAGATACGCATTGAGATCGGCCTTATACTCATAGCTCAGGACGGTTCCTTCGCTCCCATCAAATTTGTCAAGCGTAGGAATGTCGGCCGGGTCCACGAGTGTTGCACCCTGCTGCTTCATGGCATCCAGAGCCTGCTGCATTAGTGCATCGACGGCTTTGCTGAAGCCGAAATACTTCCGCACCACGCCGATTCGGGCACCTTTCAGGCCATTGGCGTCGCAGTATTGTGAATAATCGGTCTGCGACTTACCCGCGCTGGGCGCCGTCGCCGAATCATCCGGATCGACTCCGGTCAGCGCGCCAAGAAGGATTGCCGCATCGCGTACGGTCCGGCACATCGGTCCAGCGGTGTCCTGACTGTGGGAGATCGGGATGATTCGCGACCGGCTTATCAGGCCGACCGTCGGCTTGATCCCGACTAATCCGTTTGAAGACGATGGACAGACGATTGACCCGTCCGTCTCGGTTCCGATTCCGACCGCCGCGAGATTGGCCGAAATGCCGGCGCCGGTGCCCGAACTCGATCCACAGGGATTGCGGTCGAGCGCATATGGATTCTTCGTTAGCCCTCCGCGCCCGCTCCATCCGCTGGTGGAATGGTTCGAGCGCATGTTGGCCCATTCGCTCAGATTCGTTTTGCCCAGGATGACTGCTCCCGCGGCGCGCAGCTTCTTCGCGACAAACGAATCTTTGGGCTCTTTCGATCCAACCAGAGCCAGAGACCCGGCAGTCGTCATCATGCGATCTGCGGTGGCGATGTTGTCTTTGATCAAGACAGGAATTCCGTGCAGTGGTCCGCGCGGACCTTTGGCTTTGCGTTCCTGATCGAGCGCGGCGGCAATCGAAGATGCATCGGGATTCATCTCGATTACCGCATTAACGCCCGGACCGTTCTTGTCGATCTCCTCAATGCGTTGCGTGTATTTTTCGACAAGCGATTGTGCGGTGAACTTGCCGGATCGCATGCCGTCCTGCAGTTCGGAGATGGTGATCTCGTCGAGTTCAAACGGGCTGACGTCAGGAACAGCTGTGAGCGGTTCGCGAGGAAGCGCGCGGGCACCGGCTAGCGCTGGAGTGACCGCGGCTGCGGCGCCTGCCGTTGCTGTGTTCTTCAGAAACTTCCGGCGTGAAAGGGAAGAAAAGTGGGCCATAGTTAGTCGATCCTGCGATTGAAGCGCAGCGCACTATTAAATCATGAACGCAAGCTGGCCGTGTCTGCAGATTGTCTTTGCCGCATACGGTGTTGCATCGCGGTTGTGACGGGTTAGGCAGAGTGATACTCTAGTGACGCTGGGCGGGAGTAGTTCAGCGGTAGAACGCCAGCTTCCCAAGCTGGATGTCGCCGGTTCGATCCCGGTCTCCCGCTCCATTCTTCTCAATTTCGCGGCTGGGCCCCAGAGTTTCTTACGTTCGCTGGAGGTTCTTTATGCGTTGGCGATTCTCTCCTACCGGCTGCTTCCTTCTTGCATCTGCCGCCATTTTGTTGACGGCTCGCGCGTCGGCGCAGGATATCTTCATTACACCGATTCCAGGAGTGCCTTTCAGCGGCATCATCAAGGTCGAACGCACCACTGTTGAGCCGGACGGATCGATCGTAAACTTCAGAACAACGCGCGAGATCGGGCGGGACGGCCAGGGCCGCATTCACAATGAGATGAGGTCGCTCTTACCGGTAGGGAGCGAGGATACACCCAAGTTGATTCTTATTCGTCTTTACGATCCGCGAACGCGGGAATCGGCGACCCTCGATGCGCAGAAAAAACTTTTCTGGGTGCGGACCGTCAACCGTCCGCCGGCGACCGTGCCTCCTGCGTTGATTGCATCGCCTACGGGCAGCACGCTTCCGCAAAATGATTTTGCGAAGCAGGAAGATCTGGGTATGCACGAGATCGGTGGAGTACTCGCGCACGGCATTCGCCAAGTGCAGCCCATTCCAGCGGAAAACGGCGGGAAGGGCGTCGTAGTCACTGACGAAACCTGGTACTCCGAAGAACTGCGCATCAATTTAATCGTCAAGCATAGCGATCCCCGGTCGGGATCGGTGAATATGACAGTCGATCAGATTTCGCGCACGGAACCGGATGCCGCTTTCTTCCAAATCCCGGACGGATATAAGCAAGGCGAAGTCCAAGATGGCCAATAGTCCACCGTATGCGCGGGGCAAGAACACTGCTGAGAAATAGCTGCAAGGTTGGGCGCAACATTCCCGCGCGATCCGGGTTTCTCTGATATCAAGGAAATTTCTGTTGCGGTCCCACGTCGCAACCGCGGCGAGCTGTGGCTGTGCGCAACGCGCTCAAACGAAGTTTATTTGTTGAATATTCCAACCTGGATGCGAGTCACCGCCTTCTGATCATCGGGTCAAAATCGGAAAGGATCCCTGTGCCGGCTGCGAATAGAACGTTTCTGTCCTTGATAATTCTCGTGTGTGTTTTGAGCCTTCTGGCAGGCTGTGGTGGGGGCAGCACGAAGAGCACAAGCGGCTCTGGGCAGTTCACTCACGTGTATGTCGTTTTTCCGCCGGCGGCGAACGATCCTAATCTCAGTCATTTTATGAGCACGGTCATTAATCAGCCAGCCATTGAAGGCGTCACTGTGGGTACTGCGTGGAGCGAAGTGGAAACTGGCACCCCGGGACCCTCGACCTGCAGCCCCACCGGCACGGACACCTGCCAGGCGGATGCATTTGGCTGGACGCACTCCTACAACTGGTCCAGCGTGGACAGCAGCAATGCGACCTGGTTTGCGGCGCAATCGGGATCGAAAAAGATGAACGTCATTCTCGATGGCATCAGCGGAGCCTCGACAAATTGCCTGCTCATCAATGACTGCGCCAACAAATCGACTCCGCGTTATGTAACCACGTCAGCTTGGGCGGCTCACACCGGATCGGGAACGGAAGATCTGATCAATGCGAATAAAGACGGTTGCTCGAACTATCTCGGATTGATTGCGACTTCGATGACGCGCGACGCCAGCGGAGTCGTCACGGTGACCGAGGCTAATCACGGGTATTCGAATGGAGACACGATCTGGATCGGGGGCACGACGCCCGCGAATTTCGATATCGCGCAAGAGAGCGTTACCAGCGTGCAGGTGTCGGGCTCGACGCTGACGATTGCGGCGGCGAACAGCTTTCCTGTTGGGATGAAAGTCACATTTCAGAATCTGGGAGCGGCAACGTTTCTGAACGGCCAGACTGTGACGATAACTGGAGCGAATGCATCCTCATTTACGGCAACGTTTTCGCATACGAACTATGGTCCGACGACAGAAACGACCGGCACTGCAAATCCGCTTGGTGTGATTGTGCAGAATGTAACCAGCAGCACATTCCAGTATCAGACCGCGATTACATCGGCGGGCAGCGCGACGACGCCGGGAACAGTCGTCAGCGAGAAGCAGTCGCTCCCTGTGCCTTACGAAACGCCGTACAAAGCAGCGTGGGAAGCATTCATCGCGGCGGCAGTGCTGCACTACAACTCGTCGCCGCATCTTTCGCAGATTTCCTACATGCGCGTCGGACGTTCGGTCGGCGGCGAAGCTTATCCGCTGTGCATGCAAAACATGGAAGCGTTGCCCGCTCCGAACACTTACACGCGCTCGGGATGGCTGCAGTACTACACCGATATCGATCAATTTGTCGCTGCGCAAAATCCCAAAATGCAGATACTCGACCCGCTGAATGAGGCGGGGAGTGGAGCGTCCACCGATCCTTCGTACGGCAGCGACGAGGCACAGATTGCTGTGACCTACAAGAATGCTTCCGGCCAAACGAACGGGATCGGCAGCCAGGGACTGAAAGCCAGCGATATCACGAACTACGGTGCGGGGAACGATTGCGCATCCGACTGGTGCGGAGCTTTTGATCGCAATTACCAGAGCGGAATTCCACTCGAATTGCAGCAAGCAGGGCTCTCGGCTCCTGTGGCAATCGCAGGCACAAACAGTGCGACGGGAGATCTGCGTCCGCTGTTGCCCTTCGCTGTTCAACGGCACATGACGATTTTAGAGCTCTATACCGACGATGCACTGCTCGCCTACGATCCGAATTATTGCGTGCTCCCGGCCGTGAATGGGCTGTGCGGTCCGGGGAGCGTGCAGATTCCGATCATCGCGCTGCCTCCGCAGGATCAGTTGCCCTATTTTCAGGCGGTTGGTCAGCCGGGACAATCCGGTGCTACTGGCGACGGATCGTACGCCAAAGTAATAAACAGCACTGAGGGGCAGCACTAGGCAGCGGAAATCCTTTCTTCCGTTCCATCTAACGCTGGTTTCTTCAGCTGGTCTGGAATTTTCGGCCGCCTGCAATTCAGCCGGATTTCTCTTCCCGACCTTTGCCTCTTCTTCGCAATTGAAAATTTCCAGTTTTCAGGTGCCGAGCCAGGATTTTCTCAAGCTCGTAAGTGGTCAAGTTACTTCCGTTTAGGTCTGAAAAGCCGCGACGTGATTTCGATCACAAACAGCCGTGATGCTTGCCATTTGCTGGAGTTACGGGTTCGAAGAAGATGTGCATGGATGCGGGCGATGTGCCCTGTCAGGTACATGCCCCAAAGAATCCGCGAGACGGCAATAGGGTGAGGCAGGGAGGTTCCGATGGGTGCGATTGAGGTTCATGAACCGGAAGTGAAGGAAGTCAAGCCAGTAGGCCGTGCAGGTGCGGCCGTTCTGCCCCGGAAAGAACCCGTAGTGGGGACTGTGGCACCCAGGGCGATGTTTTCCGACAGCCTGCTGGAATTCGCCGGAGCCGGGAAGCGCAAGGCGATGGCAACCACTACGTCATTTATTTTCAACTGCCTGGCCGTGGGTGTGATGCTGATTATGCCAATGGTCTTTACCGATACGTTGCCCAAGGCGCAGTTGTTGACATTTTTGGTGGCTCCGCCTCCGCCCCCACCCCCTCCACCACCGGCAGCAGTAGAGCAGGTAAAGCGGATCGTGCGCGAGATTCAGACTGACATGTTGAATACCGGGCAACTTCGGACGCCGACCAAGATTCCGCGGAAAGTCGAAATGATTAAGGAAGAAATCGCGCCTCCGCCAATGGTGGCTGCGAGCGGCGTGGTGGGCGGAGTTCCGGGAGGCATTCCGGGCGGCCAACTGGGAGGAGTGATTGGCGGGATCGTCAACTCGACTTCGAACCTGTCGGCGGTTCCGAAACTGATTCCGAATACACCGCAGCGCATCCGCATCTCACAGGGCGTAACAAAGGGCCTCCTGATCCACAAAGAGGAGCCGACGTATCCGTCAATTGCTCGTGCGGCGCGCGTGCAGGGCGACGTGGTACTGAGCGCGGTCATCGATATCAACGGGCAGATTCAAAATCTGCAGTTGATCAGCGGGCATCCGATGCTGGTTCCGGCTGCGATCGCGGCGGTGAGACAGTGGCGTTACAAGCCGTATCTGCTCAATGGTCAACCGGTGGAAGTGGAGACCACGATCACAGTGATCTTTTCGCTATCGTCGTGAGTGGGGAGGGCGCACTGGGAGCGCCAGGAGTCTGAACATGGCTGCAGAGTATACCTATCGCGTTTCGGCCTGGTGGACGTCAGGCCGCACTGGACTGGCCAAATGCGAGTCCTCTCCAAACACGATCCATTTCTCCGAGGCAGCGGAGTTGGGAGGATTGCAGGGGCGGTGGACTCCCGAGCAATTGCTGCTATGCTCGCTCGCGGGCTGCTTTACCACGACTTTCAATGACGTGGCCCGAGGAGCGAAGTTCGATTACACAGATCTGGAAGTGGAGATCGAGGGCAGTGTACGGCGCAGCCGCTCGAACGGAAGCGGCTTCAATGAGATTCTGATCCGCCCTCGCTTGACCGTGCATTCCGAAGATCAATGCGAACTGGGATTAAACCTGCTGCGGCGTGCCAAATCGCTTTGCCTGATTTCACGCGCCATCACGGTTCCGCAGACGCTGGAGCCGGCAGTGGAAACGATCAAAATTCCAGTCGAGGGCTGGGCGAACCAGGACGCGGCTGTCAAAGTCGGGGTGTGACCTAGGGCTCGTCTTTCGGACGAGGGGGGTGCGTATGATGTTCTCCTACAGGCTGGTACGTCTGATCGAAGCGCACGCGGATGCGCTGGCTGCTGGACTTGAAGAGAAAGTCCACGCGAACACTCAAATCACCCATTTCCGGGAGATTCCTGCGCACGAATTGCGCGAGCGCGTTTACGAGATCTACCGGCATCTCGGAGAGTGGCTGCTAGGCAAGAATGAACTCGATATCGAGCATCGATATCTCGAAATCGGGGCCCGCCGCGCCCATCAGGGAGTGCCGTTGAGCGAAGTCGTCCAGGCGATTGTGCTCACGAAAGAAAACCTCTGGGAGTTTTTGAAAAGCGAAGCAGTCATGGATCGGGCGGTCGAGATCATGGGAGAGCTGGAACTCCTGCAGATGCTGGAAATGTTTTTCGACCGGGCAATCTACTATGCCGCTGTGGGGTACGAGGAAGAAGTAGCCCGAGAATCGCGCCAAGGTGCGCTGAGGGCTTGCTAGGGGGAGCGGAACGGATGTCGATGTCATGGGAGATGGAATACAAAAAGCGGCTGCGGATGGCGGACGAGGCCTTGGGGTGCGTGAAGTCCGGCATGCGCGTCTACATTCAGCCGGGATGCGCCGAGCCTGAAACGCTGGTCGAAGCGTTGATCCGGCGGGCGCCGGAAGTCTACAACGTAGAAATCGTACACATGATGACGATGGGCTGCGCGCCCTACGTCGCGCCGGAAATGGCGGGACACTTCCGCCATAACGCCATGTTTATCGGCGCGAATGTGCGCGAGGCGATCAACGACGGACGCGCCGATTACACGCCCATTTATCTCAGCGAAATTGAGGGCCTGTTCGAGAGCGGGCAGATGCCTATCGACGTTGCCCTGATCGAAGTCTCTCCGCCTGATTCTCACGGATATTGCAGTTTCGGCGTTGGGGTCGACACGACTCTGACCGCGGCCCGTGTGGCCAAGCATGTCGTCGCGCAGATTAACGACAACATGCCGCGGACCTATGGCGACAGCTTCATTCACGTCGATGATATTGACGCCTTTGTGGAATCATCGCGCCCGCTCTGTGCGCTGCAAAGGCCTATCGTGACAGACTTGCAAGTGGCCATTGCGCGCAATGTCTCGGGACTGATCGAAGATGGCGCAGTTCTGCAGACGGGCATCGGCGGCATCCCGGATGCTGTCCTGCCGATGCTGATGGATCGCAAAGATCTTGGAGTGCACAGCGAACTGGTCTCCGATGGCGTGATTCCGCTGATTGAAGCGGGAGTTCTCACCGGTGCGCGCAAGAATTTCAAGCCACGCAAGATCATCCTCGGGTTCATTCTGGGCACGAAGCGCTTGTTCGAGTTCGTCGACAATAACCCGATATTCGAGTTTCATCCCACTGCATATACGAACGATCCCGGATTGATCGCTCGCAATGACAACATGGTGGCCATCAACTCGGCGATCCAGGTGGATCTGACCGGACAGGTGTGCTCCGACTCGATTGGGAACCAGTTCTACAGCGGGATTGGCGGCCAAGTGGATTTTCTGCGAGGGGCATCGCGCTCGAAGGGTGGCAAGCCAATCATCGCAATTTCGTCGACCGCCAAGCACGGGAAGATCTCGCGCATCGTTCCAACCCTGGATGCGGGAGCAGGTGTAGTCACGTCCCGGGGGTTGGTCCGCTACATCGTGACCGAGTACGGTGTGGCGTACTTGCATGGCAAGTCGATTCGCGAGCGGGCAAAGGCGCTGATCGAGATTGCGCATCCGGATTTTCGCGCGGAATTGTGGGAATACTGCGAGAAGACAAAGTGGTTGCAGCATCCTCAAGCGGCACAGACAGTGGGTTCGAGGTGAGCCAATGGCGGCGCGTGGAAACATCACGATTGACATCGAAGAATGCAAGGGCTGCGGGTTGTGTGTGGAGTCCTGTCCGCCGAAGTGCCTGGAGTTGGCGCCGGAGTTGAGCCATTACGGCGTGCATCCGGCGCGCTATAGCGGCCACGATTGCACCGGATGTGGAATCTGCTTCTACTGCTGCCCGGAGCCGGGCGCGATCACCGTCTACCGCATGTCGCCCCCTCCGAAGGTAACTGTTCAAGTGCACGCTGGAGGCGAACATGCGGCAACTGTGTAAGGGCAACGTTGCGGTCATAAAGGGCGCAGTACTTGCCGGGTGCCGGGCCTATTACGGATATCCCATCACCCCCGCCAGCGAAGTAGCCGAAGCGGCCGCGCTGTATCTTCCCGAAGTCGGCGGAACGTTCGTGCAGGCCGAGAGCGAAACGGCATCCATCAACATGGTGTATGGAGCAGCCTCTGCCGGCATTCGTGTGATGACCGCGTCCTCCGGACCGGGGCTGAGCCTGATGCAGGAAGGCATTTCATATCTCGCCGGAGCCGAGTTGCCTTGCGTGATCGTCGATGTGATGCGTGGCGGTCCAGGATTGGGCAACATCGCTCCGGAGCAGAGCGACTACTTCGCCATGGTCAAGGGCGGGGGACACGGCAACTACCGCAATCTCGTGGTCGCTCCCGCATCGGTGCAGGAAATGGCCGATCTGACCATTCTCGCCTTCGAACTCGCCGACAAATATCGCAATCCGGCGGTGGTGCTCACGGATGGTTTTGTCGGCCAGATGATGGAGCCTCTCGATCTTGCCTATCGCGAAGTGGTTGCGCCAGAGAAACCGTGGGCAGTGCAGGGAACGGCGGAGACTCGCAAGAACATGATCAGCTCGATCTTTCTCGAGTCGGACGACCTCGAACGTCACCAGCGGCAGATGGAGGCGAAATATATCCGCGCGCAGCAGACGGAAACGCGCTGCGAAGAATACCGTACTGACGATGCCGAGCTGATCGTGGTTGGCTACGGTATTGTTTCACGCGTCTTGCGCTCGGCCGTCGATCAGGCGCGCAAGGCCGGGATCAAAGTCGGCCTGTTCCGCCCCATCACGTTGTGGCCTTTCCCGTCGAAACAACTTGCCGCGACGGCCAAGCGGGCTGAAAAGGTTCTTACCGTGGAACTGAGTAACGGTCAGATGGTGGAAGACGTCCGGCTGGCGTTGGATGGGAAGCGTCCGGTGGAGTTCTACGGGCGCGTCGGCGGCAACGTGCCGGGCGTCGAGGAGTTGTTCGCGAAATTCGAGGAGAACGTGGCGGCACGGGTCTAAGATCGGCTTCCGGCTCTCGGCTTCAGCCAAAGCCAAGTTTTCAAGTCCGAAGCCGAAGATCTCGAGCCGAAGAGAGGTTTCAACATGGCGGACAAGAGCGTGATTCTGGAGGAACCGAAAGTGGCCACAGGGCAATATGAAATCGTCCACGAGCGGTCCAAGGCGTTCTATCCGGAGTTCGAGCGAAAATCCGACCTCAAGCACCAGACGCACTATTGCCCCGGGTGCGGACACGGCGTGGCTCACAAGCTGATCGCCGAAGCAATCGAAGACCTCGGGCTGCAGGATCAGACGATCCTGGTCAGCCCCGTCGGCTGCTCTGTCTTCGCGTATTACTACTTCGATGTGGGGAACGTGCAAGTTGCCCACGGGCGTGCCCCGGCCGCGGCTACCGGCCTGAAGCGGGCTTGCCCTGACAAGATTGTCATTGCTTATCAGGGCGATGGAGACTTGGCTGCCATCGGCACGGCGGAAATCGTGCATGCTGCCAATCGCGGCGAGAAGATCACGGTCTTCTTCGTCAACAATGCCATCTACGGCATGACCGGTGGGCAGATGGCGCCCACAACTCTGGTCGGCCAGCGCAGCACGACCTCGCCCTGGGGACGCCGCCCGGTGAACGAAGGCTTCCCGCTGCATATGGCCGAAATGCTCTCGTCGCTTGAAGCGCCGGTGTACATCGAGCGCGTGGCCCTTGCTGACAATAAGAACATCATGAAAGCGCGCCGGGCGGTGCGCAAAGCGCTGGAACTGCAGCAGGCCGGCGCCGGCTTCAGTTTCGTCGAGATTCTTTCCCCATGCCCGACGATCTGGGGCAAGGATCCGGTGGAAGCGCGTAAGTGGGTTGGCGAGAAGATGATCCCGAACTTCCCGCTCGAGGTCTTCCGCGATCGCAAGGTGGAAATCCCCAATGCCAATGTTCCCCCGCACAAGACGGTTCAGGAAATCGTCGAAGGCGAGCGGCAGGTGGCGCGTGAAGGCATGGTGCATGGACGTCAGCATCATTTCGCGCATATGGGCATCAAGATCGCCGGATTCGGCGGACAAGGTGTCCTCCTGCTCGGACAGCTTCTGGCCGAGATGGGCATGCGCGAGGGCCTCGAAGTCAGTTGGCTCCCGTCGTATGGGCCAGAAATGCGCTCCGGCAGCGCGCATTGCCACGTCTGCCTATCGAAAGAGCGGATTGGAGCGCCGGTCCTGTCGCGTCCTGAAGTGCTGATTGCAATGAACGAAATTTCGCTGCGGAAATTCGCGGCCGATGTGGCGCCGGGCGGAACGATTATTTACGGCCGCGAGAAACTGCCCGAAGATCTCACGATTCCCAATGCACAGGTCGTCTGTATTCCAGCCTCGGAAATCGCCGACAAGTTGGGCTCGGCCAAAGTGGCCAACGTGGTCATCATGGGAGCTCTACTCGAAGAAACTGAATGCCTCTCTTCCGAAACTGCCATCAGGGTGCTGGAGGCGAAGGTCAAGAATACGGCGCTGCTCGAACTTGACCGCAAAGCGCTCGATGCCGGGCGCGTGTACATCGATCACACGGTCGCGATCGGAGCCGTGACGCAGGCCGACGGTTTTGCGCAGTAGAAATCTTCCAACCACAAAGGTCACGAAGGTGCACGAAGGTGAGATTCCAGAATTCCTTCGTGTGACTTCGTGTCCTTTGTGGTTGCTTCTCTTCATCTTGGCATTGTGATCTGAATCACAAAAACCGGTGACAGCCGCCATATCCCTTCATAGTTTCCGGTGTGATCCTACAGACGGGTGCAGGAGGTGTTATATGGCACTCGTTGAGGCCAAAATCGAAATTCCCACCGCGGTTGCTGACCGCGTCGTTTCGCCGAAACTCGCCTCCGCCGTTTCGGTGAAGAATGTTCTGTTTGCCACGGATTTTTCACCGTGTTCGGAAGCCGCTCTTCCTTATGCCACAGCAATTTGCCGCCATTTCGGCAGCACGCTGCACATGGCGCACATCCTTTCGGATGCCGGCCTGCTGATCGCCTCCGGCGGGGTGGACTACGTCAGCATGGGCACGATTTACGAAGACGCCCACACCGAGGTCAAAGAAAAACTCGATCAGATTTCCGATCGCTTCGAGGGATTTCCCCACCATAACTACGTCCGGCATGGGGCGGTTTGGAAGAATCTCGCCGCGATCATGGAAGAAAACGACATCGACCTGATTGTCGTCGGAACCCATGGCCGCACGGGACTCGGAAAGTTGCTGCTCGGTTCGGTTGCCGAAGACATTCTGCGCCACGCGCCCTGCCCGGTTCTGACCGTAGGGCCGAAGGTATGTGGGCGAGCGAAGTTACCCGCATTTCCGCATCGCGGCCGCGATTTGGCCCCGGTCGAACTCGAACTGCAGCAGATCGTCTTCGCCACAAACTTTGCCGACAATGCTCCGGGAATGGCGAAACAAGCTGTGGCATTGGCGCAGGAATTCCGCTCGCGCCTGACGATGATGCACGTTCTCGAAGACTACACGCGGCTGGGAAGCAGGCCCGGTCCAATCGAGGAAGGAGTCCAAAAGTTGAAAGAGCTGCTTCCGCCGGATGCGGCGCTGCAATACGCGCCTGAGATGGTGCTGGAATTCGGCGACGCCGCCGAACGCATTTTGAAAGTTGCCTGCGATTGCGAAGCCGACATGATTGTTGTGGGGGCGCGTTCGGCCGCCGATATTGCCAGCACGCATCTGCCGTGGTCGGCTACGCACCAGGTTATCGTGCAGGCGCATTGCCCGGTGCTGACGATCCGGGCGTGAAGCGCATTTGCACTGGGACTGGAACCCGCGGGCCTGCAGACGATGGAGACATTTTGACGAAACGGGCGAATTCGCTGAAGGCCTGGCTTGAGCCCCGGCGACTTGCCCGCCGCCAGCAGAGTTACATCGCGATCGCCGTCGCGATCTGGGCGGGCCTCTGGGCCGCGGACCGTCCCGCCTCGATCGGCAGCACGCTGATCTACACCCTGCCTCTGTGTAACCTCATTGCCATCGTTCAGGAGCCGCTGGGATTTCTCTACAATCGCCGCCGCGTCCTGATTTCGTGGGCGATTTATACCGGGCTTGTGCTGGTCATTTCGCTGGCGGGCGTCGCCGTCGTCAACGTCATTGAATTCCCGACGCGCAAAGTTCCCGGCCAGACCCTATGGCAATTCCTGATCACCGGGTGGAAACTCCCATTCATGGCGACCATGATCGTGGGCGTCAGCACGCAGCTCTACCGGCGCGCGCGAGAACGGCTCGAGTCGAAGAATCGCGAGTTGCAGCAAACCATCGAAATAGAAGCGGCACAGCGTGAACTGCAGGGACAGGAACTGCAGCAGGCGCGCGAGATCCAGCAATCATTGTTGCCCAAAGAGATTCCGTCGGTCCCCGGATTCGAAATCGAGGGGGCCTGGGAACCCGCGAAGGTTGTGGGCGGCGATTATTTTGACGTAATCCGCCTGAGTGGATCAAAGGTTGGAATCTGCATCGCGGATGTTGCGGGAAAGAGCGTTTCTGCTGCATTGCTGATGGCCAATGTGCAGGCGAGCTTACGCGCGTTCGCTGTCGAGCCGGCTTCGCCTGCGAACGTTTGCGCCCGGGTGAATTCCGTGCTCTGTTCGAGTGTCAGTTCGGGGCGGTACGTCACGTTCTTCTATGGAGTTCTCGATTCCGCGCAGCGGACATTCCGTTACTCGAACGCGGGGCACTTGCTGCCGATCCTAATTCGCAGGGATGGAACAACGCAGTCTCTTGAAAATGGCGGCGCCGTGCTGGGAGTGTTTCCCCGCTGGAAGTATGAAGATTCGGTATTGCGTCTCGAGTCTGGGGACCGACTGATTCTCTTTACGGACGGAATCACTGAAGCAAGCTTGCCGGACGGAGAAGAGTTCGGCGAAGGGCGGCTGATTGAGAGCGCGAGGTCGTGCGCGGAGAAATCGACAGCCGAGATGAAATCAGCTCTGCTTGCGGATGTGAAGTGCTTTTGCAATTCGCAGTTGCGTGACGATGCGACACTGGTCGTGATCTCAGCCTTGCGTCAAACAGAGTACGATGCATCCGAAAAAATGGAACCGATGTGCTTTGCCAATTCCACTTTGAGCAGCGGACCAAATTGAAACTAAAATGCGAAAAAAATATTACTAGCGGTTGTAGTCAATAGTAGCTAGGACTAAGATAGCCAGTTCTCTACAAGTTATTCATGCGCATTCATCGCTTCATACCGAATTTATTTGCAGGTACGAACGGATATGCCCTCATATGTTGCAAAACCCACTCCTCCCAATCAGGACAAACGCTGGAAGCTGGTGGACGCGACCATACGGCGTCAGGGCCAGCAGGCGCGCGGCCTGATTGAGACGCTGCACACCGTACAGGAAGCTTTCGGCTACCTGGACGAGCAGGCGCTGCGTTATGTTGCGATGTCATTGCGAGTGCCCCTGAGCCGTGCCTACGGCGTCGCGACCTTCTACCACTTCTTCACGCTCAAACCGGCGGGTGAGCACACCTGTGTGATCTGCATGGGAACGGCGTGCTATATCAAGGGAGCTCCGCAGTTACTCGACGCTGTTCAGAAGGATCTCGGCATCGCTCCCGGAGAAACGACTCCCGACAAGAAGGTCTCGCTGCTGACCGCGCGCTGCCTGGGATCGTGCGGGTTGGCTCCCGCCGTTGTCTACGATCAGGAGGTTGCCGGCAAAGTCGCAACGCCGGCGATCCGCGAGCGCCTGAAGAAATGGACCAGCGCATGACGCCTGAGGAACTCGATCAGATTGCCGAAACGGAACGCGAAGAGCAGAGCCGCTTTACCCAGCGCGTGAATGTCTGCGTCGCCGCCGGATGCCTCTCCTGCCAGAGCCAATCGGTAAAAGATGCGCTTGATCAGGAAGTCGCGCGCCGCGGAACCAAGGATCACTGCCAGATTAAGGGCGTCGGATGTATGGGACTCTGCTCTGAGGGTCCTTTGGTATCGACCAATTCTGGGGTTCTCTATAAGAAGGTGGACGCGGCCGACGGAGCGGCAATCCTTGACAGCCTCGATGGAAACCCCGTCGGTCGCCTTGTCTGCCCGACTGACGTTCCATTCTTCCAGCGCCAGAAAAAGATTGTGCTCGAAAACTCCGGCAATATCGATCCCGAGCGAATCGAGGACTACGTTGCCGTGAACGGCTATACGGCGCTGATCAAAGTTCTGACCGAGATGTCGCCGCGCGAAGTGATTGACGAGGTCACGAAGAGTGGGCTGCGCGGGCGTGGCGGCGCGGGATATCCCACAGGTCTGAAGTGGAGCACGGTCGCCAAGTCCGTTGGCACCCAGAAGTATGTCATTTGCAACGCCGATGAGGGCGACCCCGGCGCGTTTATGGATCGCAGTGTGCTGGAAAGCGATCCGCACCGCGTGCTCGAAGGCATGCTGATCGCCGGCTACGCCGTGGGAGCTTCGGAAGCCTACATCTACGTTCGCGCCGAATATCCGCTGGCGATCAAACGTTTGCGCACGGCGATTCGCCAGGCGGAACGTGTCGGACTGCTGGGCTCGAACATCTGCGGCACGCGCTTCAGTTTCCGCATCGATCTGCGACTGGGCGCCGGAGCATTCGTCTGCGGCGAAGAAACGGCGCTGATCGCGTCCGTCGAAGGCAAGCGCGGCACGCCGCGTCCCAGGCCCCCCTATCCCGCGATGGAAGGACTGTTTGGCCAGCCGACGCTGATCAATAACGTGGAAACCTACGCAAATATCGCGCCGATCATCCGCAATGGCGGCGAGTGGTACGCGCAGATCGGTACGGAAAAAAGCAAAGGCACGAAAGTCTTCGCGCTCGCGGGGCGCGTTGAGAATACCGGGCTGGTCGAAGTGCCGATGGGAATCTCTCTGCGCGAGATGGTGTTTGAGATTGGCGGAGGCATCCCCGAAGGCCGCAAGTTCAAGGCGGTGCAGACCGGAGGGCCTTCCGGCGGATGTCTGCCCACCGACTGCCTCGACATGCCGGTGGATTATGAATCGCTGGCGAAGGCGGGTTCGATCATGGGCTCGGGCGGCATG
>DATEJO010000182.1:0-4606 GCA_035277905.1 Candidatus Sulfotelmatobacter sp. | reverse complement strand
ATCCCGCGAGCGACAGCAGCAGCCGCACCACCCGCCTCATCCGTCGTGCCCTGAGCGAGTGGTTCGAGCATGCCCACCAGCGCCATGGGTGTCGAGCCCGAATCCCGAAGCACTGTCAGAGAAAAATTCACCGGGAAGCTCTTGCCGGTCTTTGGCTGAGCGTATAGCTTTGAGCGATAGTTCCCTTCTGCGGTTACGGTCGACAGAATCTCGCGCCCCAGACGCTCTTCCAGCCCCGCTCTTTCGGACTTCGTAAAAAGAGCTGCGAATTCCCGCCCGACCAAATCAGCGGGCGAATAAGCCAGGAGGCGCGCGAACGTTGCATTGCATGCCCCAAATTCGCCCCGAAGATCGGCATAAAAGACGGCAGTCTCCGATGAAGATAGGGATCGCTCTAAGCTGCCTGGTTGCGTGGCCGTAGGCAGTTGCTGCTGCTCCGAGCTATAGTGCCGGCTCGCCATGGTGCGTTTGGGATGATGTTGACACAGGGGGAGAGCTTCGACCGAACAACCTGTCCCATAGGACATAACGAAAGTAATAGGTCCTCGCCAACGAGAATAGGGGGATGCGAATCTTCCTTCACTCACCGAAACTCGCGCAACACTTATGTGACCGGCGGAGGTTACTTCAGTAAGCTACTGAAAATCTAATCCCTCCAATAGGATTCGGGCGAGGGCCGAACCACCCCCAGGTGCGGTCGAAGCTCGGTCTCGAGCGAAAGATCTTTCTGTAACTCGACATCTACGGTCAAGGACGTTGCGGAATTGTTGCGTCTTTCAGGCCGCAGTACGCAAGTACCGATGACAACAGAAAACGACGGTCTATCGCTGCAGACAAAAGCATTCGTCGGCATCACCGTGTCGATTGGAATGTTTGTGCTGGGGCATGCCTTGTGGCATTGGCAATCCCAGGATCTGATGCGATTCG
This sequence comes from Candidatus Sulfotelmatobacter sp., assembly GCA_035277905.1. Classification (GTDB taxonomy): domain Bacteria; phylum Acidobacteriota; class Terriglobia; order Terriglobales; family Acidobacteriaceae; genus Sulfotelmatobacter. The sequence continues at coordinate 3,679 of DATEJO010000182.1, read as the reverse complement.
TCTGTTATCTGGCGGTAGCTCTTCTCGCTTCGGGACTTAAAGTCCAATTGCCGGGCATCGACGGCACGATGTCGGTGAACTTCCTGTTCATCCTGCTCGGCGTGCTGGAACTTAGTCTTCCCGAAACGCTCGTCATTGGCTGCGCTGCAACCCTGGTTCAAAGTGTCTGGCAGGCGCGCAAGCGACTCGATCCCGTCAAAGTTCTTTTCAACGTCGCCGGCATGATGGCGAATGCCAGTTGCCTGACCTATCTCGCTTATCACTGGCTCTTGCAGAGATTCGGTGCGAACAAGCCCATCCTGCTGATGGTCGCTGCGCTCGTCTTCTTCTTCGCCAATACTCTGCCGATTTCCGTTGTCATTGCGATGACGGAAGGAAAGTCGACCCGCCGAATCTGGTCCGAATGCTACTTCTGGTCGTTTCCTTACTACCTGGTCGGTGCGGCCGCGGTCGGCCTCGTTGGAATCGTCAACGGCTCAGCTGGATGGCAAACTTCGTTGCTTGTCCTGCCCCTCATCTATTGGGTCTATCGTTCGTATCGTCTCTACCTAGGGCGGCTCGAAGCTGAGAAAGAAAGAGTCGAAGTCGAAAAGCGCCACGTCGAGCAGATCGCCTCGCTGAACATGCGGACGATCGAAGCACTCGCTCTCGCGATCGAGGCGAAAGATCACACCACCCACACGCACCTGCAGCGCGTCCGAACCTATGCCGTCGAAGTCGCCAAAGAACTTGAATTAGACGAAGGACAGATTGAAGCCCTCCGCGCGGCCGCCTTGCTGCACGATATCGGCAAGCTCGCTGTTCCGGAACAAATCATCAACAAGCCGGGCAAGCTGACGCCTGAAGAATTCGAGAAGATGAAAGTTCATCCGCTCGTCGGCGCAGAGATTCTCGAGCGCGTTGCGTTCCCGTATCCGGTCGCGCCCATCGTGCGATGCCACCACGAGCGTTGGGATGGCACGGGATATCCCGAAGGCCTCTCCGGAGAGAACATCCCGATCGGCGCGCGCATCCTTGCCGCGGTCGACTGCCTCGATGCCCTCGCGTCGCATCGTCAATATCGCCCCGCTTTGCCGCTTTCTGAATCAATGGCAAAAGTAAAAGAAAAGTCCGGCACGTGGTTTGATCCGCGAATCGTGGCAATTCTCGAAAACCGGTACATCGAGCTCGAGCGCATGGCGCAGATGTCGGAAGACACCGTTGCCACCATGGGGCTCTCAAGGTCTGTTCGCGTGGAGCGCGGACTGGCGCCCGCCGCCGGTTTCGAGCGCACCGAACCTACACATGGTCCGGTTGACGCGGACTTCCTGACATCCATCGCTTCGGCGCGCCAGGAAGCGCAAACGATGTTCGAGTTAAGCCAGGACCTCGGCGTCTCGCTCAGCCTCAGCGAAACGCTCTCCGTCTTATCAATGCGCTTGCGCCGGATGATTCCTTACGATTCAATCGCAGTATTCGTGAATCGCAACGGATGGCTGCTGCCAGAGCTGGTGAGCGGCGAAAATTTCCGCGCCCTCTCTTCGTTGAAAGTCAGAGTCGGCGAAGGGCTCTGCGGATGGGTTGCCGAAAACAGCAAGCCGATCATGAACGCCAATCCACAGGTCGAAGCGGGATACGTGATCGATCCCGGCAAGCAAACCACTCTTCAGTCCGCGCTGGTCGTGCCCTTGGAGGGCCTGAACGGAGTCGTGGGCGTCCTGGCCATGTATCAGGCCGCTCGCGATGCGTTCACGCCCGATCACCTGAGAATCCTGCTTGCGGTCGCATCCAAAGTCGCGCTCTCGGTTGAGAATGCTCTGAAATATCAGCAGGCAGAGAGTTCGGCCACCACCGATTATCTGACCGGATTGCCGAACGCGCGTTCGCTCTTCGTTCATTTGGCGCAGGAAGTCGCCCGCTGCCGGCGCATGAAGACTTCTCTCGCTGTCCTGGTCTGCGACATCGACGGCTTCAAACAGATCAACGACTCCTTCGGCCATCTCGAGGGTGACAAATTGTTGCGCGAGTTCACTGCGCGGCTGAAAGACGTCTGCCGCGGCTATGACTACGTCGCGAGAATGGGCGGAGACGAATTCGTCATTACCGCTCCCGGACTAACTGCCGAAGCCGCGCACGAGAAAGCCGAGCGGCTGAATCAGGCCGCGATCGAATCCGGACGCCACGTTTGCGGACGCGACCTCATCACGTTGAGCGTCGGCATGTCGTTCTGCCCGCAGGATGGCACCGATGTCGAAAAATTACTCGCGGAGGCCGACCGTCGGATGTACTCGATGAAGCAGGTCCACCACGCCGAAGCAGCGGCGCGCGAGGACAACAAATCCCTGGGAGCCTCTGCGAAATAGGAGCGCATGGACCATGCTACGGCGGAGAATTGCGCGGCATGGACTCATGATCATCGCCGTCGTTTTGCTCGGCGGCCTGCTCTCTGCAGTTCTTGTGCGGCTCGCCCCCGGATTCGACGTCGATGAAGCCCAACTCGATCCTCATCTCAATTCCCAAAGCATTGAATCGTTGCGCCAGGCGCGTGCCGCAGAAAATAACATTCTTCACTTCTACTTTCATTCGCTGCAAAGAGCGATGCACGGCGATCTCGGCACCTCTCTCTCGTTGGGACAGCCCGTAACGACACTCTTGGGCCAAAGACTGCCGCTCACGCTTCGCATGGTGGGTCTCGCTCTGCTTTTAAGTTGGACCTCAGCTCTGGCGCTCGCACTGACTGCCGCATGGCTGCGATTCTTCGCCTACGACGCGGCCGCAACTCTGGTCACTGGAACGTTGCTCTGTCTTCCCGCCGCCGTGCTCGCGTTGCTCTCCGTGTTGTGGAGTGTTCCGGGAGCCCTCGCCATCGCGTTGATAGTCGCGCCGCGCGATTACCGTTACGCCCGCAACCTGCTCGCGAAGGCTTACAGTCTTCCGCATATCATCACCGCGCGCGCGAAAGGTCTGGGCGAACTCCGCATTCTTTTCTGGCATGTACTACCCGTCGCCGGGCCGCAACTTCTCGCAGTCGCCGGAGTCTCCGTCAGCCTCGCAATCGGCGCAGCAATCCCAGTCGAAGCTCTTTGCGGTCTCGCTGGTGTTGGACAACTCGCCTGGCAGGCTGCCCTCGCTCGCGATCTCCCCCTGCTGATGAACATCACCATCCTGGTGACATTGGTAACCTTGCTGGCAAACTCCAGTGCCGATGTAATCGGACATATGCTTCGAGGCCAGGAAGCATGACGATCTGGCGCAGGGTGGCGTGTGCGGTTCTGCTGCTCGTAATCGGAGTGTCGCTCGCGGCGAACTGGCTGGCTCCGGCGGGATACGCCAAGGAATATCGCGACGCGCCGGATGCAGCTCCGTCGCACGCGCATTGGCTCGGCACGGACGACATCGGGCGCGATCGTTTCGCCCGCGTTTTATACGGAACACGGATTTCGCTTTTGCTCGCTCCGGCAGCAGCTTTGCTTTCGACCTTGATGGCCGCGCTGATCGGCGGACTGGCAGGCTATCTCGGAGGAGCGTGGGCAAAGTCCGCGATGGCAGTGACGGATCTTTTTCTGTCTCTGCCGTGGCTCTTTCTGCTGATCACGGTTCGCGCGCTGATGCCGTTGAACGTCTCTCCCCTGGTCTCGGTACTTGTGACGTTTCTGATTTTGGGTCTGCTTGGCTGGACGAGCGCTGCGCGCGTCCTGTG
>DATEJO010000181.1:0-3623 GCA_035277905.1 Candidatus Sulfotelmatobacter sp. | reverse complement strand
AGTTGCACGAGCCACAAAAGGCGACAATCGCGCTGAAGCAGAGGATCTTGGGGAAGAAGTTGCGACTCATTGAGTGCCCCCTGTAGGGTTCAGAGTTTCGGGCTGGCCGCCAGCAAAAGCACTTCGTGGATCATCGGGGTCCAAAGAGGGCGAGGTAGTTCCCGCGCGGCCTTGGATGATGGCAAATACCAGGGGCAGGATCAGAAGAGTAGCAAGGGTTGCAAATGCGAGGCCGCCAATGACGGCTCGCCCCAGAGGGGTAGTTTGCTGGCTACCTTCGCCGATGCCTAAGGCCATTGGAATCATGCCTGCGATCATGGCCATGCTAGTCATCAAAATGGGCCTCATGCGCGTCCTAGCCGCGTGAATGCCAGCGGCCATCGCTGGATTGCCCGAACGGCGATACTCCTCCGCGAACGTGACCAGCAGAATTGCATTCGCGACCGCGACGCCAATCGCCATAATCGCGCCCATGAAGGATTGGATATTCAAAGTAGTGCCCGTGATGAGGAGCACGAAGAGCACCCCACAAAGGACGGCCGGAACGCTGGACAGGACTGCTAACGCGAGCCTCAGCGATTGAAAGTTCGCCGCGAGCAGCAGATAGATGACAAGCACAGCGAGGAGCAACCCGATGCCCAGGTTGGTGAGAGTCTGCTTCATAGGACCGATTTGGCCGCGTACGCTGACTCGCACGCCTCGAGGAGGTGCTCCCGCGCGTTTAATAGCGTCATCCAACTGATTGGAGACGCGACCGAGGTCTTCCCCGGAGACATTCGCAGTGAGCGTAACCATTCTCTGGCCATTCAAGCGGTGATATTCACCCACGACGGTCCCATAGGCTATCTGGGCGACATCGCCGATAAGCGGATGCGAATCTCCACCCTGAGAAAGGGGAATGTGTTCGACTTCCTGAATGGAAGTCATGTCGGCCTGAGGAATCTGAACCTGCACTTGATAGGCAACTCCGGAGCGCGGATCGGCCCAGTAAGTGGGCGTGACGAACCGGCTGGACGAAGTGGCCGCGAGAAACGACCGGCCGACGTTCGCAGCTGTCAGACCGAGTTGTCCCGCGCGTTCGCGATCCACATTGACGTCGATGCTCGGATAATCTAACGGTTCATCGTATTGAAAGTCGCGGAGAGCGTGGATTTTGCTCACCTCGTTTCGCACCTCTTGCGCGAAAGCCCGATCTGCACTCAAGTCTGGACCGCCCACGCTGATTTCTACCGGCGTGGGAGCGCCGAAATTCATGATTTGAGTAACGATGTCTCCTGCTTCGAAGGAGAATTGGCAACCAGGAAATTTTCCGGGCAGCATAGTTCGCAATTTCTCTTCGAACTGGTCCACGCGAATGTCTGCTTTGGGATTCAAAGCGACTCGCAGTACAGCCTCATGCTGCCCACTCGTCCAGAGATAGATGGAATTGATTGGGTAACTCGGCGGAATTGCTCCCACGTAGCCTAGCGTGATCGAGACGTTCCCAGGACCTGCTGCTTCTTGGATATCTCGAAGGACGTCAAGCGAAAGCCTTTCCGTGGTTTCCACACGAGTCCCAATGGGCGCGCGGAAGCGCAGGAGAAGCTGGCCGGAAGGGACGCGAGGAAAAATTTCTCGACCCAAATAAGGCCCCAAAAAAACCAAGATGAGAACAGCAACCAAGACATAAGCCGAGACGATCAGGCTCCGCATTCGCGACAATCTTTCAAGCGCGCGGGCTAGTTTTTCTTGCCAGCGCGAAAGCAGCGAAGAAACCTTCTCTTTCGGGCCCGCATGCTCGCGGAGAATCCAGGTGGAGAGCACAGGAACCAGAGAACTTGACAACAAGTACGACGCAGCCATCGCAAAGCCTACTGCCAATGAAAGGGGCACAAAAAGAGACCGGGAGACTCCGGCCATAAAAAACGACGGCACAAATACGGCCAAGACGCACAGCATGGCAAGCAGACGAGGAATCTGCACTTCCCTGCTTGCCTGCAAGACAGCCTGTGCTCTACCGCTTCCTCGACTTAAATGACTGTGAATATTTTCCATCACGACGGTAGATTCGTCGACGAGAATGCCAACGGCGAGAGCCAGACCTCCGAGAGTCATAATGTTGATGGTCTGTCCAGCGCCCCAGAGGGCCACTACAGCGGTAAGGAGTGCAAAAGGAATAGTAACGACCACAATGAGCGCGCTACGCCAGTCGCGCAGGAACAACAGCACCATCAGGCCGGTTAGGGCAGCGCCGAGAATTCCTTCCCTAACAACCGACAGCAAAGAATTGCGCACGTACGAAGATTGGTCAAACACGTAGTCGATCTTGATATCGGGCGGGACTACGGATTGGAAATAGGCGAGGTTGTCCTTTACCTCATTCACGACAGTCAGTGTGGAAGCGTCGGCGCGCTTGGTGACAGGAATATAGACGGTACGGCGTCCGTTCACTTCAGCGTAGCCGGTGAGGATGTCGCTCGAATCTTCGACGGTGCCAATGTCACGCAAAAAAACGGTGGGCCCGGCGCCCGTGCGGATGGGCAGGTTTTGCAGGTCTTTGATGTTGGAGACGACCGCGTTGATGGGTGTCAGCCGCAGGAGGTCACCGGTACGCACGTTTCCCGCCGGGATGACCGTATTGCCAGAATTCAGGGCCTGAATAACCTCTTCCGGCGCCATACGATAGGCGCGCAAACGGTCGGGATCGACGCTCACGACAATGGTGCGTTGATTGCCACCGAACGGAGGCGGGGCGGAAACTCCCGCCAGAGTTGCAAATAATGGACGAACGCGGTTCAGCGCAAGGTCCTGGATCTCTCCGACGCTGCGCGTTGCACTGGAAAATACCAAATATCCGACCGGCACACTGCCGGCGTCGAAACGCATGATGAACGGAGAAACGGTGCCAGGGGGCATGAAGGCGCGAGCGCGATCGACGTATCCGACCGTCTGCGCCGCCGCCTGGCTCATGTCGGTGCCGGGATGGAACGTCAGCTTCAGCAATCCGACGTTTTGGATCGATTTGGATTCGACGGACTCGATGCCGGTGATGTAGAGGAAGTGATATTCGTAGTAGTAGACCAGATATCCTTCCATCTGTGCCGGAGACATGCCTCCGTAGGGTTGCGCCACATAAATGACAGGCAGATTCAGATTCGGAAAGATGTCGACGGGCATGCGCGTGAGAGCCAGAATCGAGCAGAGAGCCACACCGATTACCAAGACGATGACACTGATCGGGTGCCTCAATGCAGAGCGTAGCAGCCACATGGTTAACGCACTCCTTGTGCCGCGTCGCGCAGCGAGTTCAGAAACGGGGTGAGATCGCCTTGCGCCGCGGCCACGGAAGCCAAGTTCTGCCAGACAGCCAGTCGCGCGAGCGCGTCGTCAGTTTCCGCTTGCACCAGTAAGCTCTGAGCGTCAGAGACATCCACGAGCGTCGCGAGCCCGGCCTGATAGCGCGCGCGTTCCTGTGTCTCCGTCGTCCGCGCGGCGTCGAGTTCGAGCGGAGTGTTTTCGGCTACTTTGCGTGCGCCTTCGAGCGAGGCTTGCGCTTTGCGAAGCTGTCCCGTCAGATCTTGCAGCGCCTGGTCGTAGCGCGCTTGTTCCGCCCGTTCGTTTGCTGCTTCGACCGCTTTCTTTGA
>DATEJO010000180.1:0-9691 GCA_035277905.1 Candidatus Sulfotelmatobacter sp. | reverse complement strand
CGTGCTGCAGCGAGTGTCCGGGGTGCGGTTGAACAGAGAGAAGGTTTGGAGCGAGGCTGATAGGCTGCTGGATCGCGGGCGTCCGGGAGATTTCAATCAGGCGATGATGGAGTTGGGCGCGACAGTATGCACTCCACGAGCACCGCAGTGCCTGATGTGCCCGGTAGTGGGAATGTGCGCGACGCGCGGCGAAATGGCCGGATTAGCGAAGCAGGCGCCGCAGAAGAAGCGGGAGATTCATTACGCGCTCGATCTGCGGAATGGAAGTGTGTTTCTGGTGCAGCGTCCACGGGAGGCGTCGCTAATGGCGGGCATGTGGGAGTTACCCGAGATCGAGGCGCCGGGGAATCATGCGAGGCCGGTGCTGACGGTGAGGCATTCGATCACGGTGACGGATTACACGGTGCGGGTATGGCGGGAGAATTTGTCAGACCGGGGTGTCGGCGAGTGGATCCGCACGGATCGGCTGCCGCGAGTGGCTTTGACCGGGCTGGCGCGGAAGATTCTGCGGAAGGCAGAGGCTGTTCTCTCCGATGGGGAGGTGAACTAGACTTCGGCCATGAAGAATTCTCTGCTCTTCTTGGTGATTCTTACTGCTTCGTGCTGGGCACAGTCGAAGGGTTCCGTTCCGTCTCCTCCATCGGCAGAGACGCAGAACGGAACGGTTGTGCTGACGAAGCTCTCGCCGCCGGTGTTTCCACGAAATGCGTGGCTGGCGCATATGGCGGGGGACGTGGAACTGTGGGTGACAGTTGGTCACGATGGCGTGCTCCGGTCGGTGGAACTCTTCAGCGGAGGCCCGGTTCTGATTCCGGCTGCGATGGCAAGTGCGAAGCAATCAGAGTTCGAGTGTCGCGGCTGCGGAGATCATGAGCAAAGTTACCTTCTCACGTACTCCTTTCGGATTAAAGGGGATTGCCCTGACTATGGCCCAAACTGTAAGGGGGCTGTTCAAGACGACAAGCCGCAAATCGAACACTCGGCTGCCCACGTTTCGATTACCGTTCGGCCTGTTTGCACGTGTGACCCAGTGGTTGCAATAACGAAGGTAAAGGTCTATTCAGCGAGGTGCCTGTATCTTTGGAAGTGCGGCTGGAGAGTTGTAGAAAGCAAGTGATCCATGTGCCTGGCGTAGAATCCCGAGTTCCAACTGGATCATCTAAATAGCAGCTGCAAAACGGACGTGGAGGAGGATTGATGGCAGCGTTGGTCAGCGGGACGAAGGCCCCGCAGGTTGAGCTCAAGGCATTAGACGGCAAAGGATTTTCTCTTACAGATGAGTTGATGCGTGGGCCGGTGGTGCTGGCGTTCTTCAAGGTTTCGTGTCCGACTTGCCAGTATGCGCTGCCGTTTCTGGAGCGGCTCTACAAAGCTTATGGGCAGAAGGGCGTTTCGGTGATCGGCGTGTCACAGAATGAGGCGAAGGACACCGCTGCGTTCGCTAAGGAATACGGGATAACGTTTCCGATTCTGCTCGATGACACGCACAAGTATCCGGCGTCGAATGCGTATGGGCTGACGAATGTGCCGAGCATCTTCTGGATCGCCGAGGACGGTGAGATTGAAGTGTCGAGTGTGGGATGGGTGAAGTCCGACTTCGAGCAGATCAATCGGAAGATGGCAGAGCATGGGAGGGCCCCGGCGGCGACGATCTTCAAGCCGGGAGAGGATGTGCGGGACTTCCGCGCTGGTTGAGGGTCGAAAAACTAGCACCGGTCGGTGCTGAAGCCATCCAGATGGCCCCGCGCGAGATCCCTCAGCCCGCTGGTGAAAGCGCGGACGTTCGGGATGACGCAGCGCTGGTTAGTCGAAAACTCAACGCAGAGGTCGCATAGGTCGTCTGGAATGACCTACCGGACTAGCCCTGTTGGGCCGAATTCCGGTGGTTGATGCACTCTCGTGCTCCAAGTGGGCCATTTCCCATGCAACTCCAACGCGGTCTATCCATTACAATTTTCTCCAGAAATTCATAAAACAGTGTGTTTGCCTGCGCTGCTTCGTTTGGGGGAGAGCCTGTATGCGGGGAATGGCGAGGATCGTCTCGGCCGGTCTGATCGCGTGTGTCAGCTTGTTCGTCTGGGCGGAAGGAGGAGCCTCGGGCGGCGGTGGGTCGAAGGCTCCGTCGGTGCGTCTGCCGGGCGCGGCGTTCGCGGCGCTGGAGACGATTAATCCGGAGCACATTCGCTGGCACGTGCGCTTTCTGTCGCACGATCTGCTGGAAGGGCGCGGTACCGGTCAGCGCGGCGGAGATCTTGCCGCGGAATATATTGCAACGCAGTTTGCCGAGTATGGTCTGAAGCCCGCCGGAGATCATGGGACCTACATGCAGAAGGTTCCGCTGGTCGGAATTACAACCCTGCCTGACACGACGTTCTCGCTGGTCCCGAAACGCGGCGAGACGATGAATCTGAAGCCGCTGGATGAGTACGTCGCCTACGATCAGACGCAGCAGTTGATATCGGATGTAGACGCGGAGATCGTATTCGTCGGCTATGGGATTTCCGCGCCGGAGTATGGCTGGGACGACTACAAGGGCGCGGATGTCCGGGGCAAAGTGCTGCTGATGCTGGTGAATGAGCCTCCGTCGGACGATCCGAAGTTCTTCAAGGGCAAGGCGCTGACGTACTACGGGCGGTGGACGTACAAGTACGAAGAGGCGGCCCGCCGGGGCGCGGTGGGCGTGATCCTGGTGCATCAGACCGAGATGGCGAGCTATCCGTGGGAAGTGGTGCGGAACTCGAATTCGGGGGAGAAATCGGCGCTGAAGGTCGAGGGTCCGGCGCTGAAAGTTGCGTCGTGGATTCACTTCGATGTGGCCTCGCGGCTGGCTTCGGCTTCTGGGATGAATCTCGACAAGATGATGAGAGACGCGCAGTCGAGAGACTTCCGGATGGTGAAGATGGGGGCGCGGCTCAAGGCTCACATGGTGAGCAAGATCCGGAACTTTGAGTCAAACAACGTGCTGGCGGTGCTGCCGGGTTCGGATCGAAAGGTCGCCGAGGAGGCGGTGATGTACACGGCGCATTATGATCATTTTGGCATTCGTCCGGAGATGCCAGGGGATAACATTTTTAACGGCGCGCAGGACAATGCCACCGGATGTGGCATTCTGCTGGAACTAGCGCGGGCCTTTGGAGCCTCGGCGGCGAAGCCTCGGCGGTCGATTCTGTTCGCGGCGGTGACGGCCGAAGAGCAGGGATTGCTCGGGTCGGAGTATCTGGGAAAGCATCCGCCATTTGCGGCAGGAAAGATCTCGCTCGATCTGAACTTTGACGATGTAAAGCCGCTCGGGGCTCCGGAGGAGGTAGAAGTTTCGGGCGCGGAGCGCACTTCGTTCTATCCGTCGGTGGAGGCTACGGCGAAGGAGTTCCGGCTGGCGATTCGTCCGGATGCACGGCCGGAGGCGGGGCACTTCTACCGGTCGGATCATTTCAGCCTGGCGCGGGTGGGGATTCCATCGTTCTCGATCAATGAGGGGATGAAGTTCAAGGGGCATCCGGAGTCGTGGGGACTGGAGAAGGAACGGGAATACGTGGAGAAGCATTATCACCAGCCGAGCGATGAGTATCATCCGGAGATGGATTTTGTGGGAGATTCAGCCATGGCGCGGTTTGGATTCGCATTGGGATGGGAAGCGGCGAGCGCGCAGAAGTTGATTGGCTGGCAGCATGGGGATGAGTTCGAGGCGGCGCGGGTGAAGAGCCAGCAATAGGCGTCTCAGCAGCGATAGTCGAGTTAATTTGCGTCTCTGCAGGAATTTCTAAACGGCATAGACGCAATTGTTGAATTTTGATTGTTGATTGTTGAATGAAAATCGTCCAGGCGCTAGCTTTTCAATCAACAACCAATGAATCAACAATCATCATTTCGATCTCGCGCCGATACCCAGTGCACCCCGCCGTCCCGCACGGTGCTGTTGATTCCACAGCGGTTAGCCTGCTGTAACCTAGGTAACTTTCGCCCTCCAGAAGCGCCTGCTAGCCTCAATATGTAGGTTTGTAATCAGCAACTTCCGAAGAGATACCTGCCGAGATGCCGAGAATTCCTATTTTTCGACTGGGCGGGGCACCCGAAAAGCCGGGGCCGCCGAATCTGGCTGCCTCTACGCCATATATCTCGCTCGAAGGCATTTCTGTTGGCGTCGACAACCTGCGGCATGACGTGCTGCTGAGCCCGCGATTTGTGGAGTTGGCACGGGCGCAGATCGCGCGACTGATTGCGCGGCATGGAGAGATTGAGGGCTTACTCGGCGCCGAAACTACGCAGGCGACGCAAGCTCCATCGTGGATGAGAAGCCAGCTCGGAAAGGTCGTGCGATCGAAACATGATCCGGCCGAGTGGAAATCGGCGTTGACTGAGCTACAAGTGGCGTCGCTGAACCGGGCTAAGAAAGAATTCAAACTGTCGGTCGATCTGCTAGCGCGGCTGGCCGTAACCAAGTTCCTGCGCACTGAGATGAACGTGCAGTTCGCGCTAGTCGTGGAACGCTGCCGCGTGTTGCTGAAGAACTACGACAACATGCGCTCGCCCCGGGCGCACGAATATCGCGAGCGCGTGGCGGGATTCCAGGTACGGAAAAGAATCATCCTGCGCAAGACGGGGCAGGAAATTTTCGAGACGCTGCGGGAAGTGGAAAAAAGCACGCTGGCGCGCACGCGCCGTTCGTTGTTCGGCGAGGAAAGCACGGGGGGAGCGTACTTCAGCTATCCGCTGTTCCTGAACCGGCTGCTGTATTCCGAAGATGGGCGCGACGATTATCTCTGCGCCGAGCACTATGTGATGCTCGGCAATTGGGACCGCGATCCCGATCGCTACGGGCGCATGCGGGAGATCATTTCAGGATTTTTGCGGTCGCAGTATGGAGACGACGTTAGCGCCGAGACGATCGATTCTTGGATGAACGTTCCCGAGAATGCGCGCGAACTTGTGGGCACGGGAACGCCCGAGGATTCCGACGAAGGACTGGCGCAACAGGAAAGGCTTGCGGCGTGGGTGCGCCTGCTCGAAGACGAGCAGGTGATGGAGAACGTCATCGCGTCGTATTACGTTGTGCCGCTGCTGGGAGAGTACGCGCCGAGAATCAATCCGCAGCAGTTGAAGAACGCGCTGACCGACCGCACGGAATGCGATCGTGTCGAGCGGATGATCCAGGAGTTCGGCAAGCTTTCGCCGAATAGCTTGTACGCGGCCGTGGCGAAGGTAGCGAGTTGCCGAGGATCGGAACGGGCGAAAGTTGCGGCGCGATTCCTTGGAGATTTCTTCCATTATCACCGCGACTTGCGCCGGCTGGAAGTCCTGAGTGCGGCGTTGGATTCGGTCAACCTCGTTCCGAACGAGCGCATACAGGAACTTTCTCGTGTGAACGGCACGTTATATGAATTCTTGCTCCCCGAGGAACAGGAGCAGACGGAATCGGATCGTGTGCTGAGGCACGTGGTGCTCAAGGCTGATGTCCGGGACTCAACGCGGCTGACGCGGACGATGATGGACAAGGGGCTGAATCCGGCGTCGTATTTCAGCCTGAATTTTTACGATCCCGTGAACAAGTTGCTGGAGAAATACGGGGCGAAGAAGGTATTTCTCGAGGGCGACGCGATCATTCTTGCGATTCTGGAGCGGGAAGGCGAGCCTGGCCTGGCCGTCAGCCGGATGTGCGTGCTGGCGCGAGAAATTATTGAGATTGTCCGTGGATACAACGAACTGATGCAGCGCTCAGGGATGCCACAGCTTGAGCTCGGAGTGGGTATAACGCTGCAGGAATCCGCGCCACTCTATCTAATGGATGGCGAGCATCAGATTATGATTTCGGAAGCGCTCAACGAAAGCGACCGGCTCTCGGCATGCAACAAGCGGGCCCGCAAGGTGATGGAATCGCAGGCTGGGCCTTTTCATGTGTATGCATTTCAAGCGGCGGATCAAGACGCGGATGGAAATCCCGAAGATGTGATTCTGAGTTTCAATCTTGGCGGCATTCGAATGAATGAGGCGGCTTTCCGCAAGATGCAGCAGGAAATCACGCTTGAGCCGTTGAAGGTGAAACTGCCGCCATCGCTGGCCTCGTCGGATCGCGGCGAGTACAGGCTCTTCAGCGCGACCGTGCCCATTGACCGCGAAATTTTCCGCAAGATCGTGGTGCGGGAGAGCCGCATTCCGAGGATCAATCCTTCGGACTTCGTGGTGAAGGGATGGACGGAGCGGTCGTATTACGAAGTCTGCACGGACCCTGTCATCTATGCCGCGCTTGAACGTCGCAAGGGCGTCGGCAACTGAAGAATTAACCACAAAGGACACGAAGTAACACGAAGGGAATAAGAGCTCCTTCGTCGGACTTTGTGCCCTTTTGTGGTTAACTACGGTTAATAGCTCAGTCCAACTCTTGAAGGACGGAATGGGATCTGGAACGTCGCTACGACGTCTACCGGTGAACCGTTTTTCGTCGCGGGTGAGAACCTCCACTGGGCTACCGCTGCGCTCGCAAAATGATCCAGACGATCATCGACGCTGCGCAGGATTCGGACATCGCCGACGGTTCCGTCGGCGTGAATCACGGCATAAAGAATCACAGTACCGGAAACGTTCTCGCGCATCAGTTGCAGCGGGTAGGCAGGATCGACCTTGCGCGTCGCCATCGGCTCAGTGAGATCCGTCGCGGTGACGGGAACTCCGTGGCTGTCGACTGCTGGATTTAATTCTGCAAAACGGATGACCCAGCTTCCTCCGGCGGAGTTGAAGTTCGGCATGTTGAGCGTCACAGAATAGAACTTGCGGTCTCCGAAGACGCCGCGTTCGGGGGCGGAGAGTTTGCTGGCGTCTCCGGGTTGCATGGTGCGGGGAGTTGCGCCAACGCGCGGAGGACGCACGCTTGCGATCAGATCGGGATTCACGGTTGGGCGTGTGCTTGGGGCGGGATCGCCAGCGACCGTGGACGATTTCTCTGAGGCCTTGCCTACATATAGTCCAGAGGGCAGGCCACTGCTTCCTTTCGCACCCCTCCCATCCGCGATGTTTCCTGTTCCTGTGTGGGTTCCGGATGAAGATGCGCTAGGAGATCCCGAGGCGCCGGCGTGACCTTCGGGCGTCGCGGCGAACGATCCGCGACGGTTGCCTGCAGGTGGCTCGGGCGGTGCGCCTACTGCTGGATGCAGATTTAGGGCGATGACGTGGCCGCGTTCTCCAAAGGAGCCGCCTGAAGATGCTGCCGAGGAAACGGACGGCGGAGGAGGAACGACTTGAGGTGTGCCGAGGCCGGTCACGTGTCCGCCGGGCGCGATGCGTTGCGCTTCGAGCGGCAACTGCGGAGCGGGCGCAATGACCGCGCTGGGAGCGATATTCATGTCTCGCAGCGGGCGATTGCTTGTGGTGTCGACTGTCGGCGGAGGAGCGATCAATGCGGGTTGCAATTCTTCGAAGTGGGCCGAGGTTGAAGAATGAACATCGGGCGGCGGCGCTACGACCGAATTCGGCAGCGCGGGTAATTTGCGGCGCTGCGCGAGATGAGAAGAATCTGGCGGAGGAGTGACGACTGGTGTGTCGAGCTCGGGCCCGATGCGCGTGATCTCGGCGGCCGGGGTCAATGGAGCGGGAGGAATGAACAGGCGCGGCTTCTGACCGTCGGACCACGCGACGATGTTCGGCAGCGGAACATTCTGCTTCAGCCTGACTTTCGGCGGAGTCACGATCGTTTGCGAGCGATTATCCGCTTCGGGAGGAACAGAGATGATCGGCTGGCGCGAGAGCTCGGGGTCTGCTTTCTCAGGAGCGGGAGCGGCCGTATTTCTTGTGTCAAGCGGCGGAAGGTATTCCGAAGGCTGATAGTAGATGACTTGTGCCTGCTCGAACACCGGCTTGGTTACGACTCGAGGCTGCAGCGCGAGAAGATGGCTCAGGCCGATCAGTAATCCAATTGCGATCAGGTGATATGCGCCGGATTGAACGAAACCGTCCCAGGGCAAGCGGCGCTTGACAAAGACGTCCGGCCAGAATGCGGCGGGTGCGGAGCGAAGTTCGAGTGGAGCATGACGTTCCGAAAAAACTAGGTCGCGCAAGTTGCCGAAGAAGACTCCGCGGCGCGACGGCAGTTCGACCAGTAGCCGCGGAACCGGCGTTGATTGCGCGATTTCGAGTGGAACGTCGGTCAGCATTCTTTCCATAGTAGATGCGGCGAGGAGGTTTGGGATAGCCGGAAGGGCAGAAGAAAATCGACTGCGATTTCTTGTTCCCGGCGCGCTGAAAAATCGCGTAAAAACCAGATTGTTTATAATCGTGGATTCAGCAATTCACAAAATTTCTCACTGTAAGGACACACTTTGCTCGACTTTTTGGGAGATTTGCGACGGACGGATATGTGCGGAACGCTGCGCGCGTCCGATGCGGGGAAGAAAGCCGTCCTGATGGGATGGGTGAACAAGCGGCGCGACCACGGGAGCCTGCTTTTTGTCGATCTGCGCGACCGCAGCGGCCTCACGCAGGTTGTGTTTAATGCCGACCGGAACGCTGCCATTCATGAAAAAGCGGGAGCGCTGCGCAATGAATACGTGATTGCGGCCATCGGGACGGTTCGCCTGCGCGAAGCGAACACGATCAATCCGAATATGCCGACGGGTGAAGTGGAATTAGTTGCGGACGACTTGCGCATTCTCAATGAGTCGAAGCTGCCGCCATTCCTGCCTTCAGACACCGCGCTGACCAATGAAGAGACGCGGCTGAAATATCGCTACATCGATTTGCGGCGCGATGCCATGCAGTTCAACATCGAGACGCGGCATAAGGTCGCGAAGGCGATCCGGGATTATCTTTCGGCGCAGGGATTTTTCGAGATTGAGACGCCGTTCATGACTCGATCGACACCCGAAGGCGCGCGCGATTATCTCGTGCCGAGCCGCGTGCAGCCGGGGACTTTCTACGCGCTGCCGCAGTCGCCGCAGCTGTTTAAACAGATCCTGATGATTTCTGGATTCGACAAGTACTTCCAGATCGTGCGCTGTTTCCGCGACGAAGATTTGCGGGCGGACCGACAGCCGGAGTTTACGCAGATCGATCTGGAGATGTCGTATCCACAGGCGGAGCGCGTGTGGGAAGTGGTCGAAGGATTTCTGAATGCGGCCTTCGGAGCGAGGGGAGAGAAGATTCAGACGCCGTTTCCGCGGATGGATTATGACGAGGCGATCCGGTTGTATGGAATCGACAAGCCCGATCTGCGGCTGCCTGCGTTCACGGATGTGCGCGACTGTTTCACGGCGGAGAATCTGCAGGAACTCGCGATCAACTCGAACCTGCCGGTAATTGCGATTCGGACTCCGAAAGTCGGCGAGTTGTCGCGCAAGGAACGCGATGACATCAAGCCGATGTTCCATTCGAAGGGCGGGGCGCGAGTTTACGAAGATTTCAAACGGATCGGAAACAAGTTTCCTGAGGCCGCCGCGGCGATCGCCAAGAAAACTGCGATGGAAGAGGGCGACCTGATTGTGCTGGTGGCGGGGTCGGCGCAGACGGGACCGCAGACGGCGATGCCCGCGCATCGGAAAGTTACTCCGGCAGAACTGGCGATCTATGCGTCGGCGGGATTGCTGCGGCTGGCGCTGGCGCAGAAGTATGCGGACCGGCACGGGATCTTCAAGAAGACGGGCGATCCTGCGAAGGATTACCGCTTCCTGTGGGTGACGAACTTCCCGATGTTCGAGTGGGACGAGGG
>DATEJO010000179.1:0-3566 GCA_035277905.1 Candidatus Sulfotelmatobacter sp. | reverse complement strand
AATCGAATGTTTGTTCTCGATCCCAGGGGCAGCCGCCGGGCGCGCGCAGGCGTTCCATGATCGCGACGGCCCGCTCGAAACGTTCTCCAGTTGTGGGCATTTGGCAACCAATGTAAATGACGTTCGTGGGAAGAGGCAACGCGGAGATTCATTCAGTTGCGAGAATCCCCTTACGCCAACCGCATGAGAATGGAGCGCATCCTACCGACGCTCGCGCTATTTTGCTGGCCGCTTCAAGAGATCGAAGGTTTCAAACGGCAAATGCATTCATACAAGGAGGAAGAGTGGCAAACGATACGATTCGAGGAAAGAGGGTAGCAATTCTCGTGGCAGACGGATTCGAACAGGTGGAACTTCTCGAGCCCAGGAAGGCGTTGGACGGCGCGGGAGCAACGACGATGGTTATTTCCCCGGCTGAAGGCAAGGTGAAGGGGTGGAATCATGATCGATGGGGAAACGAGATTCCAGTCGATATTCCGCTGAAATCGGCCAAGCCGGAAGATTTTCATGCGCTGCTGTTGCCCGGCGGAGTCATGAATCCGGACCATCTTCGGATGATGCCGGAGGCGGTTCGTTTTGTGAAGCACTTCACGGATTCAGGCAAATCAGTGGCGGCGATCTGCCATGGTCCGTGGACTCTGATCGAGGCGCAGGCTGTCGGAGGATGCACGCTGACGTCGTGGCCTTCGTTGAAAACCGACCTCAAGAACGCCGGCGCGATCTGGGTCGACAGGGAAGTAGTGAGTGATGGCCGCTTGGTAACGAGCCGCAAGCCCGATGACATTCCAGCGTTCAACCGCGAGATGATTCGTCTATTCAGCGAGGAAATAGTGCAATCACCGAATCTGAGACGGACCGCCTGACGAGTTGCAAAAGGGCACGCAGCATTCCGGCCGCCCGTGAGGCGGCCGACTTTGCGAACGGGCGACTGACGGCGGCAGGTTACTTTGGGTATCATTTTTCGAGGCGGCGAGCTGAAAAATAGCTTCAGCCTTGCGTTGAACCATCGTTACCTTTTTTCAACTGATGTGAGAGCGCAAAATTAAAGTTCGGTAAGAGTGTTTCAGGCAAGTGGCGTGTCGTTTGCGCGACCGGTAGGTTGTGGCATCTACCCCGGAATCATGACTTTAGCGATAAAACCCCGGGCTCCATTGGAAGGCCAGCGCTTCCAGGTCGTCGTTATCGGCGGCGGTATCAATGGTGTGGCTGTGGCCAAGGAGTGCGCGCGTGCCGGCAAACGAACGCTGCTGGTTGAGCAGAATGATTTTGCGTCTGGCGTCACGAGCCGGTCTACGCGAATCATTCATGGCGGACTCCGATATCTCGAGCACGGGGAATTGGCATTGGTCCGGGAATCGGTGCGGGAGCGGGAAAGACTTCTGCGCGAGCGGTCTCACCTGGTGCATCCGATTCAGTTCTTGTTTCTGCTCAATGAGCAGAGCCAGCGGAGCGCGATGAAAGTCCGGGCGGGACTCTGGCTTTACCAGAAAATTGCGGGCCGCGAGCCGAACAAGCCGAGCGAGATGGAGTTGATGCGCGTGCAGCGCTCGTTGGACGCCGGGCATCAGTGGTTGATGCTGAATTTCGAGGACGCCCAGTGTGAATTTCCCGAGCGGCTGGTCGCCGAGTGGATGACTGAAGCGGCTGATGCCGGCGCGGTCGTTCGAAATCACTGCGAGGTGCTCGCCGTCGATGTCCGCGAAGGCCGGGCCAGAGGGGTTCTGCTTCGGGATAAGACCACCGGAAAGGACGAACGCGTCGAAGCCGGATGGATTTTGAATTGCACGGGTCCGTGGGCGGATCGCATCTGTCAGCGCTCGACCGTCCGCACGGGCAAGCCGATGCTGGGCGGGGTGCGCGGATCGCATATTGTGCTTCCGAGATTTTCGGGTGCTCCCACAGCGGCGCTGTATACGGAGGCGGCCGATGGCCGGCCAATTTTCGTTCTCCCGTGGAATGAGCAAATTCTTGTCGGTACGACCGAAGTTCCTGACACGGGCGACCCGGCGCGGACATCTCCTTCGAGCGAGGAAGTCGAATATCTTTTGCGGACGGTCTCGAAGCTCTTTCCCAAAGCAAAATTCACGGCGCACGACATCAAGTACGCGTTCGCCGGGATCCGGCCGCTGCCAAACTCGCCGGGAAACAAGCCATCGGCGGTCACGCGCCGCCATTTCCTGCACGACCACGGGGACGACGGCGCGGCGCGGCTGATCTCAGTTATTGGCGGCAAACTTACCACCGCGGCTTCTTTAGCCCGCGAGTGCGCGCGGAAAATCGGGCTTACGGTGGAAGAGCCGAAAGCGGTGGTGGTCGGGCCGGGAAGCGCTTTGGATCCGATGCTCGATCAGGAAGTCATCGAGATCGCCCGGGCGGGATCCGTCAGCGAAGAGACGGCTCGCGGCTTGATGGAGTGGCACGGAAAACGTGCCATGGATATTGCCCGGATGGCGCTGGTCAGCGCCGACATGCGTGCTCCGATCTGCCCGCACACTTCTCACATTGTGGCTGAGGTCGTGGAAGCGTATCGGAAGGAGTCAGCCGTGACACTGGCAGACGCATTGCTCCGCCGGGTTCCAGTGGCGATGGGAGCTTGCTGGTCGGAGTCGTGCAGCCGCGAGGCAGCGCTGCGAATCGGAGCTGTGCTGGGCTGGAAAGACCACGATATGGGGGAGAACCTCGAGGCGTTTGAAACCGAACGCACGGCATTCTTACAGCGACCTACAGTTGGCAGATCAGCTTTGGAAGCGGCAGCTGACTAGGCTCCCGTGTTGTCATTCGAAACACAGGGTCCCTCCACTCCGCTTGCCATTTCCTTCGGAAACGGCAATCTCCGGTCGGGATGACAATGGGCGTACCTAGCCGCGAAGAATCCGGCAAAGAAGATCTGTTTTGTCGGAAATAATTCCATCTACTCCGAGATTGGCGAGTCGCTGCATCTGGGCTGGGCTGTTGACGGTCCAGACAAAGATCTTCTTTCCCGCCGTTTTCAATTTATCGATGAGCGCGGCGTTGACCAGCGCGGTTTGCGCGACTACGTAGACGACAGGAAGTTTTGTCCACCACTTCAGTTGCGACTTCTTCTCGCAAATCAGGCCGAGCGGGACTGCTTCATTTTCGTCATGAACTGCTTCGAGGATTGATGGCAGGAAGGAAGACACGACAAATCCTCGGACGGGTGGGAACTCTTTCAACAAATCCAAAGTGATTTTTTCCAGGCCGGCCACTTTCAATTCGATATCAAGGAAGGCGCGGTCCTGATATCGGGATAAAACCTCGCGCAAACCTGCCAGAGCGTTCAGTTCTTGAGCTGACGTCTTCGCAATGTCGGTTCTTTTGATTCGCGGAGCGTGACAGATAACGGCTTGGGAATCGGCGGTAAGCCGGACATCGAACTCGAAGCCATCGCAGCCATCCGCAAGGGCGTGATCGAATGAGGCCAGGGAATTTTCAGGAATGGACTTGAAGGCACGTGCGCCCCGATGGCCGAGCAGTAAGAGTTGATTCGTGCGGCTCGCGGGCATGAATCAGTCGAGATCGAAGTCCCGAATGGGCTTGCCGGTGTC
>DATEJO010000178.1:0-2940 GCA_035277905.1 Candidatus Sulfotelmatobacter sp. | reverse complement strand
CCTGACCAGCAGATCGCGTACGCCAACGCTCGGCTCCATCGGCTTCTCGAAAGTCGCGCGGTCCGCGATCGTCTGTGGGTCGAACACCACAATGTCCGCGTCCGCCCCTTCCTGTATCCGGCCTTTATACTTCGCTGCCGGAGTCGAACGCTCCAGCATCTGCGCCGGCATGAGCGTCATCTTCTTCAGCGCTTCGATGAGGGTCAGCGTTTTCTTCTCGCGCACATACTGCCTCAGCACGCGCGAATACGTTCCTGCATTCCTCGGATGGCCCACCGCTCCATCGCTCGCAATCATGATCAAAGGATTCGGAATCAGCTCATCGACCAACTGCTGCGTGCTCGCATAGACCAGCACCCACTGCTGATTACTCGACTTGTGCAGTTCCTCGAAGCGCTCTTTCGTGAGATGCTCGCCGGTGTTCGGAATGACGAGATCGCCGTAATCAATGCCAAGTTTCTCGCGCCATCCCGGATTGAACAGGGCCGAGTTCACGGCGGTCATGCCCGCGATATACGGATAGGCCTCGGTCGTGATATCGAGTCCGCGGGCGCGCGCTCCCTCGATCAGCGAAAGGCATTCCAGCGCATCCTGCAGGCAGGTGCTGTTGATGTGAACAATGTGCAGCGGTGCTCCGGTGATAGCGGCGGCTCCGATCACCTCCTCGACCGCCTCAATCGCCGATCCCGGTTCAATGCGGCCCACGCTACGCATGTGTGTATACACCGGAAGTTTCCGCTCAGCCGCCACGCGGAACATGTCAATCACTTCCAGCCGCGTCGCGCCCGGCACATATTGAATTCCCATGCCGACGCCGAGCGCTCCGGCGTCAATTTCCTCGCGCAAGCGATCCTGGATTTGCCGTATCTGTTCCGGACTGGCTGCAGTGTCAGTCGCTGGACCGCTCTTCGGCAGGATTGTGCCCTCCGGCAGCGGTGCGCCAAATACGAGCGCGCGCGCCGCAACGTGGCTGGCCGTGGTACCGAAGTTGATCAGCGAGTGTCCTTCCTTTGACTTCAGGAACTTCGCAACGTCCGGAGCGCCAATCTCCATCTCCAGCGCGGTCGTGACTCCATCGAATGCCTTGACGCGTTCGCTGTCGAGGTCCTGCCCGTGCTGATGCAGGTCGATGAATCCCGGCGCGACTACCAGATTGTCCGCATAAATTACGCGCTGACCCTTGAGTGTCTTCGTGGAAATTTTGGCGATCTTTCCGTCGCGAATGCCGACATTGCGGACCGCGTCCAGCCCGGTCTCAGGATCCATGACGCGCCCGCCTTCAATCACCAGATCGTATTGCTGCGCCGCGAGCAGAGTGCTGCTGAATAACAGAATGAACAGCCAAAAAGTTCGCATGAGGGGCTCCGAAAATGGTCTCCAAACGGACGATGATAGCAGCGCCCCGCGTCTCTGCCCATGCAACACTCGCTTCTGACAGCCTTATTTCGCATCACGTACACTAAGTATTTCCTTGAAGACGATCAATCACATCCTGAAGCGGTACACCGTGTGGATTCTGGCGCTGATGAAGGCGCTGGGCATGTGGGGTGTGTTCGTGATCGCCTTCGCCGACAGCGCGCTCATCGGCATGCCCGTGGATTTCATCGTCGCGACTTACGTCTATCAGGATCGCCACCGCCTGTTTCTTTACGTCGCGATGGCATCGCTCGGATCGGCGCTGGGCAGCATTCCGCTCTACATCATCGGCTACGTCGGAGGAGAGAAGGTTCTCCGCAAGCGCATCTCAGAAGAACGCTTCCTGAAAATCCACCGCTCATTCGAGCAGCATGAATTCTGGGCCCTGATGTTCCCCGGGATGCTGCCCCCACCTATGCCGTTCAAAATTTTCGTCCTCGGCGCATCGATCTTCGAGATGAACTTCCTGCATTTTCTCGGAGCGATTTTCGCCGGAAGGTTTGTCCGCTTCCTCGTGCTCTCGGTACTTGTCCTGAAGTTCGGCCCCCAGATCCTTGACCTGGCTTCCACCTTGTTCAAACGCCACTGGATCTGGCTTGTTTGCGTGATCGCCGCCGCGGTCTGCGCGTGGATAATTCTGCGAAAGCGGAAATCGAATCAGAAGACGAACAGCACGTAGCGCGAATAGTTTTCCACCAGCGGCACAGAGAGACAGAAGAATTTTTGTGACTCAGTCTCTCAGTGCCGAGCAGGCGCCGGGGCCGCGTGGATCCCCGCACGATCCGCAAGGACCGGCAGCAGGCGACGGGCTTGACGAGCCTTTCGCCGAGACCGCAAATACCGACAGCTGTGGCTCAAGCTTCTTCGTGTGGCATTTCGGGCACTCAGCCTTTTCTTTGCCATAGACCAACGCTTCGAATTGGTGATTGCATTCCTTGCAGATGTATTCGTAGATGGGCATGTGCGGCTCCGCTACCTATTAGAATGAATTTGTGGGGAGTTCGCAAATCTCAGAATCTGGTCGTGATCCCGATCCCATCAGGGAACAGCCGTGGCAACCACGCAAGCCGTTTCAGGCGCGGCGATTCCTGCGGGGCGGACATGTGCAGACTCTCGCCAGTTTCCTCGCACCCCGCAGAATTCATCTTAATCCTGCCGAAGAGCGGCTGGTGGAGGTTGCGCCCGGCATCAAAGTCCGCTGCTGGTGCCACTGGCAGTCCGCAGATCGGGAAAAGGCGCTGACGGTGATCGTGGTTCACGGTCTGGAAGGATCGTCCGAGTCGCAATACATGCTCGGCGTGGCCCGAAGTGGCCTCGCGGCCGGTATGAATGTTGTTCTGATGAACCAGCGCAATTGCGGCGGCATGAACCACTTCGCGCCGACGCTCTACAACTCGAGCCTCTCGGCGGATGTTGCCGCAGTCGCGCGGCACATGGTTGAGCACGAAGGCGTATCGCATTTCGCTCTCGCGGGATTTTCCATGGGCGGCAATCTTGTGCTGAAACTCGCCGGCGAATGGGGGA
>DATEJO010000177.1:0-2259 GCA_035277905.1 Candidatus Sulfotelmatobacter sp. | reverse complement strand
AGGCTGCGTGGCTAAGCAGCTTATCCCGCTCGCGCCGAACGTCGCGGCTTCAGTACTTCCGCAATCTTTCTGATAAGCGCATCGGGATCGTCGGATGTCGAAACGAAGCCATCGACATATGCGATCACCATTTCTGCGAGGGTGAACACGCCCGAGAAGATGATGACGGGTACGGCAGGTCGAATCGTTTTCATTTCCAGCGCGACGAGATCGCCGCTCATGCCTGGCATGTAGTAATCGACTACAGCCAAATCGAGGTAGTTTTCAGTGAAGAGCTTGAGAGCGTTGGCGCCATTGCTGGCGATTAACACGTTGTAGCCAAGCAGGCGAAGGCGGGCATTCAGCACCTCCAACCTCTGCAGGTTGTCATCAACATAGAGGAGGGTTTCGACCATACATAGTTAGAGGCCCGCCAGAGGCGAAGTTGATTGATTACATTGGGACAACGTACGTTCGTACCGTCTAAGAGCGGGCAACCAATTCCTCCGGCACTGGTGCAAATTTGGGAAGAGAGCAGATGAACTTCTCGTTGATAGAAAGCCAGAATGGTGCACGCCCGGCCTTTGACGGCCTGCTCTGTCAGCCCTCACTGATACGATGGAAAAGCCGGTATCGGCGGCAGAGATGCGGTACGCCGGGTCTGATTAGGACGGTTCACGCGTCTCGTACCGCCACATGAGGCAGGTTGCGCCCGACTCTAGCCAAATGATGGGTCTAGGAGCTTGTTTTTGCAGGAAGTATTCATTGTTTCCGCTGTACGTACCCCGATCGGCAAATTCGGCGGCTCGCTCGCGCAGATGGGCGCGGCCGACATGGGAACGGTCGCCGGTCGCGCGGCGCTTGAGCGCGCCGGAGTTGCCGGCGCTCAAGTGGAAGAGACAATTATCGGCAACGCCCGACAGGCGGGTGGCGGTCCGAATGTAGCGCGACAGATTTCGATTCGCGCCGGCGTTCCCGAAACGGTACCAGCTTATACAGTCAATCAGGCCTGCGCTTCGGGACTGAAGTCTATCGCGCTCGCGTTTCAGGAGATCGCGAACGGCAACATGGATTGCGTGCTGGCTGGGGGCACCGAATCGATGTCACGCCTCCCGTATTACCTCGACGGCGCACGCTGGGGATATCGCCTCGGAAATCAGGAGTTGGTCGACGGAATGTATCGGGATGGCTTTTTCTGCCCGATGGCCAAAATGGTGATGGGGGAAACCGCCGAGGTGCTCGCCCGCGAGTTTCACATCTCGCGCGAAGAGCAGGACCAGTACGCACTCTGCTCTCAACAACGCGCCGAGCGCGCCATTCACTCGGGACGCTTCGACGCGGAGATCGTTCCCGTGACCATCGAAAGCCGGACAGGCACACAGGTGTTTGCCCGTGACGAACACCCCATTCCACAAGTGTCGCTGGAGAAGATGTCGAGGCTGAAGCCTGTCTTCTCGTCCGATGGAACAATCACTGCGGGGAACGCATCAGGAATCACCGATGGCGCCGCGGCAATGATTCTGGCAAGCGGCTCGTTTGTAACTGAACATAAGTTGAAGCCACTCGCGAAGATTCTCGCGGCCACGAGCGCGGGCGTCAGTCCGGAACGCATGGGAATCGGTCCGGTTCCAGCGCTGCAAAAGCTCGAAGCCAAGCACGGAATCAAAACTTCCGACGCCGATTTGATCGAGCTAAACGAAGCCTTTGCCGCGCAGGTGCTCGCCTGCGATCGTCAGATTCATTTCGACCGCGACAAGCTCAACGTGAACGGAGGAGCGATCGCTCTCGGCCATCCCATCGGCTGCACGGGAACGCGAATTACAGTGACACTCGTTCACGAGATGCTAAAGCGAAAAGCCAAATTAGGAGTCTCGACGTTATGCGTGAGTGGTGGCATGGGCATGGCTTTGGCCGTGGAGAATTGTGAAAGTGGCAGTTGATAAAGTCGATCAGCAAGGAAGAAAGCGTGCGCTCAAACGTTTGTTGAGAGCAATCGCTCCGGAGCACCCCGATATGAATAGCGTCCGATCCGCCGCGCGAAAGCGGGGAGTTTCTGGCTTGTCCATGAGAGAAATCGACGCCGAGATCAAACGATATCGCAAGGCAAAGGCCGGGTTCTCAAAGAAATAAGCTTGGATCTCCGCTCCTCCGTGTCCTCTGTGCCTCCGTGGTGAAATCGCTTCTAGGCTGTAAAGAAACGTAAACTGCTGCCGAATCATTCACTTACATCCCGCCGAATTGATGCGACTTTTGCTTCCAATGCTTCGTATCTAGAGTCGA
>DATEJO010000176.1:0-19505 GCA_035277905.1 Candidatus Sulfotelmatobacter sp. | reverse complement strand
CCTTATTCAAGTCACAAGCAACGGCGGCGGCAATTGGACGAAGTACGAAAAATTTCCCGGCATCCCGGACATGACCTACGTCAGCCGCCTCGCCGCGTCAAATCACGACGAAAACACGGTTTACGCGGCCTTCGACAATCACAAGAACAGCGATTTCAAGCCGTATCTACTGAAGTCGGCGGATGCAGGCAAGACCTGGACATCGATCGCGAGCGATCTTCCGGAGAATGGCCCGGTGCTCGCCTTCGCAGAAGATCCGGTCAATGCCAATCTGCTTTTCGCAGGAACCGAGTACGGCGCTTTCTTCACCATCGATGGCGGACATCACTGGGTCCAGTTGAAAGGCGGCCTGCCGACGATCGCCGTGCGCGACATGGTCATTCAGGCGCGCGAGAGCGATCTCGTGATCGCCACATTTGGCCGCGGATATTACATCCTCGACAACATCATGGCGTTGCGCCAACTCAAGCCCGAGTCCACCGAGCAGGCCGCGGCGATGTATCCGGTGAAAGATGCGTTGCTGTATATCGAGAGGCATCCGCTCGGCGAGCCGAACCATGGATTCCAGGGCGACGCGTTCTACACCGCCGAGAATCCTCCATACGGCGCGGTTTTCACCGCATACTTGAAAGAGAAGATTAAGACGAAGAAGGAAAAGCGTCAGGACGCGGAAAAAGAAGCTGCCAAGAAAAATCAGACGGCTCCGTATCCTTCGAAGGACGAACTGCGCGCGGAAGCCGAAGAGCCGAAGCCGCAACTCTACTTCGTCGTCTACGACGAGAATGGCACGCCCATTCGCCGCGTCGATGGCAGCACCGGTGCGGGATTCCAGCGCGTGGCATGGGATCTCCGCTACCCTGCGCCGCAGGTCGGGCATCCTCACGAGGGCAGGGAAGAAGATTTCCCGGATTCTGCCGATCTCGGACCCCTCGTTCTCTCAGGCAATTATTCCGTGCGGATGTTTGAGAACATCGACGGAAAGATCAGCGAAGTGGCCGGGCCACAATCGTTCAAGGTCGTCACTGAGGGCTTGGCGGGAATGCCGGCCAGCGATCGTGCCGCTCAGGAAGAATTCCTGCGCAAAGTGTCGCGACTGTATCGGGCTGTTTCAGGATCGCTGCACGCCGCGGAAGACGTCGAGTCGCGGCTGAAGCAGATTCGCGAAGCGCTGCACTACACGCCTGCAGCGGAAGCGCAACTCGCGCCCGTGGCCGACTCGCTCGAGCAGCGCAATCGTGCGTTGCTGATCGCCCTGCGCGGCGACATCGACATCGCGCGGCACAGCGAGCCGATTTCCTCATCGATCAGCGACCGCGTCAGCTCGATCATGGACGGCGAACGCTTCTCACTCGCGAAGCCGACGCAGTCGAATATCGACTCGTACAATATTGCCGCGTCGGAATTCTCGGATGTCCTTGCGAAGCTGCACACGCTAGTCGAAGTCGATCTCGCGAAACTCGAGAAAGACATGGAAGCCGCAGGCGCGCCGTGGACGCCGGGACGAGTGCCGGACTGGAAGTAGGGGTTAGGGGTCAGAGGCTAGGGGCTAGGAAAAAAACTGCATTCGCAGATCGCCTGCCGACTCTCCAGGTCCTCGTCTCTGACCCCGGCCCTCCGCCGTGGCATGCTGACGCCGGACTCGCCTAGCCCCTAGTCTCTAATCCCTAATCCCTTGTCCAAACTCCCTCTTGCTTTTCTCGCATAACCCTGTGGTACACTCGCCGCCGACTGTTGCTCGCGTTGTGGGACGCGGCATCGGCCGTGGGGAAATCGTTCGCGCCCAGGGGGTACTGGGGAATGGGCCTCGCGTTAATGCTGTTGATCTGGCTGATCACCGTGGTCAGCACGTACTTCTTTGTCGCCAAAACCTGGTGGCTGCCGGCCGGCGCTTCTGCCGCAGCCGGGTGGATCGACCATCAATTCGCGCTCACCTTCGTGATCATGGGCATCATCTTCGTTGCGGCCCAGGTGTCGCTCGGATACATCGTGTGGCGCTACCGCCAGACTCCAAGTTCTCCGCCCGCTGCTTATATTCACGGCAACACGACGCTGGAGATTGTCTGGACCGCGCTGACAGCCATTCTCTTCATCGGCCTCAATCTGATGGGGACCAATGTCTGGGCGAGCGAGCGCTGGGACGCCGCCCCGCCCGACTCGGTCAAGGTAGAAGTCACGGGCATGCAGTTCGCCTGGTACTTCCGGTATCCGGGCGCCGACGGCACTTATGCCCGAACCAAGGCGACCCTGATGGATCCGTCGACCGGTGGCGAAGGCGCCGTCGGACTCGACACCACCGATCCCTCCGCTAAAGACGACATCGTCACCGGGACCATGTATCTGCCCGTGAATCGCGAAGTTGATCTCAGCCTGCGTTCCGTCGACGTGATTCACAGCTTCTTTGTGCCAAATCTTCGCTTTAAGCAGGATGCCGTACCCGGCCTCAACATCCACATGCACTTCAAACCGACGGCGGTCGGCGAATACGAAATTGCCTGCGCCGAACTTTGCGGCCTCGGACATTACAAGATGCACGGCATGGTTCACGTCGTCAGCCAGGAAGACTTCGACAAATGGCTGGCGGCGCGGGAGGCGGAGAAACAATAATGTCGACCCCGGCTACGCTTCACTCGCACGCTCCTCAGGGTTTCATCCGGAAATACATTTTCAGCCTCGATCACAAGGTCATTGGGATCCAGTATTACTTTCTCGCGCTCACGGCCGTGTTCGTCGGGATGTTTCTGTCGTTGCTGATGCGCATCCACCTGATTTGGCCCACGGCCGTTCTGCCGCTCATGGGTGAGATCAAGCCGGAAACGTACCTCAGCCTGCTGACAATGCACGGCACGATCATGGTGTTCTTCGTGCTGACGACGGCACCCCAGGGAGGATTTGGCAATTATTTCCTCCCGATTCAGATCGGCGCGCCCGACATGGCTTTTCCCGTCCTGAACATGCTGTCGTTCTGGACGACTTTCGTCGGCTTCATCACGATCATTGCCGCGTTCTTCGTTACCGGCGGCGCACCGTTGCATGGATGGACCGGCTACGCTCCGCTCAGCGCCCTTCCAAGCGCGGGGCCGGGCGAGGGGCTCGGCGCCGATTTATGGATCACCAGCATCGCGATCTTCTGTATCGCGTCGCTGATGGGCGCTCTGAATTTCATCACCACCACGCTCGACTTGCGCGCCAAGGGCATGACGATGATGCGCATGCCGCTCACCTGCTGGTCGTGGTTCATTACCGCGATCCTGGGATTGCTCGCCTTCGGCGTGTTGCTTTCGGCTGGAATTCTGCTGCTGATGGATCGCAATCTCGGCACGAGCTTCTATGTCCCGCTCGTGGTCGTGAACGGCCAGGTCATGGGACACAAGGGCGGATCTCCTCTGCTCTGGCAGCATCTGTTCTGGTTCTTCGGACATCCCGAGGTTTACATCGCGATCCTGCCCGGCATGGGCGTCGCGTCGCAAATTCTTTCGACGTTTTCGCGCAAGCCGATCTTCGGTTATCGCGCCATGGTTTACGCCATGCTTGCGATCGGCTTCCTGGGATTCATGGTCTGGGGCCATCACATGTTCATGAGCGGCATGAGCCCCTACTCCGCCTTCGCGTTCTCGATCCTGACCATGTGCATTGGCGTGCCCTCGGCCATCAAGACGTTCAACTGGCTGGGCACGATGTGGAAAGGGCGCATACGCTTTGATACGCCGATGCTGTACGCAATCGGTTTCGTTTCGCTGTTCGTCTCCGGCGGATTGAGCGGCCCGTTCCTGGCGCAGCCGACGCTCGATATTCAGCTGCACGATACGTACTTCGTGGTTGGACACTTCCACTTGATCATGGGCGTCGCCGCGATCTTCGGCATCTTCGCCGCAACCTACTACTGGTTCCCGAAGATGTTCGGCCGCATGATGAATGAAACCTGGGGACGCATTCACTTCTTCATCACGCTGGCCGGAACCTACGCCATTTTCATGCCGATGCACTACCTCGGCATGGCGGGCCAGACGCGCCGCTACTCGCAGTTCACCGAGGTTGCATATCAAACCAAGCTGATTCCGCTGCAGACGTTCATGACCTACGCGGCCTTCATCACGATCGCCGCGCAGTTCATCTTCGTTATCAACCTCTTCTGGAGCATGTTCAAAGGGCCGAAGGCCAGCGACAATCCCTGGGAGGCGACGACTCTGGAGTGGACCACCGCGACTCCTCCTCCGCACGATAACTTCGGAGGCGTAACTCCAGTGGTACATCATGGGCCGTACGAGTATGGGGTCCCCGGTGCGCCGAAAGACTTTATTATGCAGACCGATCCGGCAACCAGTTCCGCGCACTGACGCACTAAGTATTTATGGCGACCTTTACCCCAACGACCCGGATTAACGATATTGGCAACAAACCTCCCGCGCCTCCACATCCGGGTGGCGGAGGAGGAAATGACGGGCGCGGTGACGTTCCTGACTACGGAGCGCGGTTGCGCCGTGCACGCCTGGGTCTGATCTGCGCCGTCGCTACGGTCTGCATGCTGTTCATCTCGCTGACCAGCGCTTACGTCTTTCGCCGCGGGTTGCCAACTTTCGATGGAGCGTCCAACAGCTACGTCAAAGACTGGGGCAGCGTCGACATGCCGTGGGCGTTGCTGATCATCAACACGATCATCCTGTTGGGCAGCAGTGTGACCATGGAGTTCGCTCGCCGCCAATCTGCGCGCCAGGCTGCGCTCGCACCTGTGCGCTCCATTCCAGGGATCACTTTGGAAGACGAGAAAGAATTTCCCTGGCTCGGCCTTACGGTTCTTCTCGGATTCTGCTTTCTGCTGGGGCAGTGGCTTGCCTGGTCGCGGCTGAACGATTTTGGTTTCTATATCAATACCAATCCCAGCAGTTCGTTCTTTTTTCTTCTGACGGTGGCGCACGCGATTCACCTCACGGGAGGAGTCATCGCATTGCTCTGGGCGTCGAGTTCCTCGCTCTTTCATAAGCCGCTTGAGTCGCGCCGCATCGCCGTCGATATTACGGCCTGGTACTGGCATTTCATGGCAGTCTTGTGGATTTATATCTTCGCGTTGTTAGCATTCGCACGATAAGAAAAAGGGATTAGGGATTAGAGGCCAGGGGTCAGTGGCTGATCCGTTAGGACGGCGCGCCCGTTCGATGTGCGACTAGCCTCTAGTCCCTGGGCCCTAGCCCCTTGGAGATTCGAATGGCCGAAGCAACAACTCTGCCGCCGCATGAAGCTGTTCAACACGCACACGCAGCTCCCGGAGCTTACGAGGCGCCGCTGTTCGGGGCGTATTCAAAGAAGGTGGGAATGTGGCTCTTTCTCGCCTCCGACTCGCTGACCTTCGGCGCGCTGCTGTTCGCCTTCAGCTACAACCGGATTTATACGATTCCGTGGCCGACGCCCTTCCACGTCGCGAGCATCACCAACGCGACCATCATGACGGCCTGCCTGCTTTCGAGTTCGCTGACGATGGTCCTCGGAGTTTTCGCCGCCCAGCGCGGCGACCGCGCCTGGACGCGCAACTGGCTGCTCGCCACCATGGTCTTCGGCACCGCCTTCCTGGTGCTGCACGGCATGGAGTGGACCAAGCTGATCGGCGAAGGCCTAACGATCCCGGGATTCCCGCATCCCGCCACCGCAGCCACCGGGGAACTGGCCGAAGTTTCGAAAAACGTCCCGCAATTTTCGGCGACATTCTTCACGCTGACCGCCATGCACATGCTCCACGTGACAATCGGCGTGATCTATCTGGGCGTGATCTCGTTGCGCAAACTTTTCCTGCCGATCCTCGGAGCGATCTGGCTTGCCGGATACCTGCTCATTCCGTCGGATAACGTTTTTCATTACGGCATTCATGTTTTGCTGCTCGGACTGGTGATCTCGGCCGTGATCCTGTTCCTGAAGCCGAAGGATTACGACGCGCACGACGTCGAAGTGTCCGGACTGTACTGGCACTTCGTCGATCTGGTTTGGATGTTTATTTTCCCGTTGGTGTACTTGATGTCGACCAAAATTCAGTAACGATTCGTTCAGGGCACGCAACAATCCGTGCCGCAGTGAGAATTCGTATCAGGGCACAGCTTCAGCCGCGGGGCAGTTGACTATTCGTATCAGGGCACGGCTTCAGCCGTGCCGCACAGAGCTAGAAAAATTGCGGCTTTAGCCGCTGCTGCGAGGGACACACAATGCACGATGTAGCCATCCATCACGACGACGCCAAAGGGCAATATTTCTGGGTCTGGGGAGCGCTGCTGGTTCTTACCGGCATGGAGGTCATCCTCGCCTACAAGCAGGTCTTCCAGGCAGTCCGCATGCTCGAAATCCTGCTCGTGCTCTCGGTGATCAAGTCGGCGCTCATCATCGCCTACTTCATGCACATGAAGTTCGAAACCGCGCTGATGCGCTGGATGATCACGATCGCCGTCTGCGCCTGTTTTGTCATCATGTATTTCTTTTTCTTCCCCGACGCGGGACGCATCACCACGCTGGGAGTCCACTGATCACGCCATGAAATTTCTTCGCCATCCGCGCCTGATCCTCACCCTGTTGTTCGCGCTCTGGGCCGCTCCGGCTTTCGCCCAGGGCTGCGCCATGTGCCGCGCCAACGCCAAAGCCACGCCGAAAGAAGGACAGCGCGCCATCAATCGCGCGATCCTGGTGATGCTCGTGCCGCCACTCGGCATTATGAGCCTCGGAGTCGGAGCAGCCATCCGCTACGGCAAACTCCGCGACAAAGAAAACGCCGTCGAAGAAGAGAGAGAAAAAGTCGAGAAGTAGGAAGAAGAACCGAGGTTGCCCCATCCTTCTTTCGCGTTTTGTGCGAAAGAGGATGGGGCTTTTGATTTAGCGCGTATTCCCGACATTCGCGACACGCCATCCGCTAAAATGCTCTCCGATGGCCCATAAGATCCACGGACACGAAACGCCGCAGGTCCAACTCAAGAAGAATTACTGCTTCGTCTGCGGCCCGGACAATCCCGAAGGCATGCACCTGGAATTCATGCTCGACGAAGAGCGCCGCACCTTCGTCTGCCACTTCACTCTCCCCAAGCGTTACACCGGACCTCCCGGCCACTGCCACGGAGGCATCATCGCCACCATTCTCGATGACGCAATGGGCAAGGCGAACAAGCTGCGCAACGTGGTCGCCGTCACCAAAGAGATGACGGTCGAATATCTGAAGCCCGTCCCGCTGGAAAAGCCGCTGCGAGTCGAGGGCAGGGAAGTCAGCGTCCACGGCCGCCAGCACGTGAACATGGCGGAGATCATGAACGAACACGGAGAAGTGCTGGCCCGCAGCAAAGGCATCTTCATCGCGATCGACCCCGAAAAGATGTTCGGCAAGTTCGTGGAGCGCTAAAGACTGAGTATGCCCGGATTCAGGAGGGCGGACCCACCCTGGGCCATTCTTTCTGTACAATCACAGTTTCGTACTCCCGAATGTCGACCGCGTCCTTATCCGCAAAGAAAACCGCCGCGATCATCTCGCGCCCGGCGCGCCCTGTCGTAGCTGAAATTCTTCCCGATCTTTTCGAATGGCTCGTCGCCCACAATTACCGGATTACCATTGATCCTGAAACGGCCAGCTATGCCTCCGGGCATGAAGTCGTGCCGCGCGCCCAGATGGCCTCCCGCGCTCTCGATCTCGTGATCGTCCTCGGCGGTGACGGAACGCTTCTTTCTGCCGCGCGCGTCACCGCGACGATCGACGTGCCGCTGCTCGGCGTGAATCTCGGCTCTCTCGGATTTCTCACCGATGTCCCCGTCCAGTCTCTCTACTCCATGCTCGACGCAATCGCCGAAGGCAAAGCCCCGGTCGAGCATCGCGCCCTGATGCAGTGCCAGTTGTTGCGCGGGAACGAAGTCCGGGGCTCCTACGAAGTTTTCAACGACGCGGTCGTGAACAAGACCGCCCTCGCCCGCCTGAATGATTACGAATTATTTGTGGATGGAGTCTTCGTCTCAAGCTACCGCGCTGATGGCATGATCGTCGCCACTCCAACGGGATCCACCGCGTACTCGCTCTCTGCTGGCGGACCGATCCTGATGCCGACCGTGAAAGGCTTCGTCGTCACGCCCGTCGCACCGCATTCACTGAGCCATCGTCCTCTCGTCGTTCCTGATTCCGTGGAGATCGAAATCCTGCTGCGCAACGCCGAAGAGGTCGCTTATCTCAGTCTCGATGGACAGCCCGGCCTCGACCTCCGCGACGGCGATCGAGTCCGCTGCCGCCGCTCCGAACACGAAGTCAACCTGTTCCGCACCGGCAGCGACTTCTTCCACGCCCTGCGCACCAAACTAAAATGGGGCGAACGCCAGATCTGATACCGTTTGTTCGAAACAGAAGCCGCGTAGCGGCGGAAGAACGCAGCCCACGGCGCAAGCCGTGGGGGCTAGCAGGAAAGGCCCAAGCGCCGAAGGCGCGAAAGAAACGCACGAGCTATAAAGACGAGATCTAAATCTCTCCTCGCAACAAATCCCCAACCCGCTCCCGTCGCCGCACCACCTTCACCGTCTTCCCCTGCACCAGCACCTCGGCCGCCCTCGGACGCGTATTGTAATTCGATGACAACACCATCCCGTACGCCCCGGCATCGAGAATGGCCAACAAATCTCCCTCGCCTACGCCCGCTAACTCGCGGTCTCGCGCGAAAAAATCCCCCGTCTCGCACACCGGGCCGACCACATCCACAACCTCGCTCGTCGCATCCGCCCGCCGCTCGACCGGAACAATCTCGTGATACGCGCTGTACAGAGCCGGACGAATCAGATCGTTCATTGCCGCATCCACAATCAGAAATTTTTTCCCGTCGTTCGATTTCTTATAAACGACAGACGTAAGCAAAATCCCCGCGGGCGCAATAATCGACCGGCCCGGCTCCAGCAGAATCGTTACACCAAGCTCCTTCAACGGCGCGCTCAGCTGCCGTGCGTATTCGCGCACATACTCCGCAAACTCCGCGGCATTCGGTTTGTCGTAAGAGATCCCCAGCCCGCCGCCCGCATCCACGTACTCGATGGAATGCCTGTCTTCGCGCAGTTGCCGCACGAGTTCCGCCACACGAGCCATCGCCTCGCCGAACGGAGCCGGATCGGTAATCTGCGATCCGATATGCACGCTCACGCCGCGCACATTCAAATAACGCGCCTCAGCCGCCTTCCGGTAAAGCGCCCGCGCATTTCCAATCGGCACGCCAAACTTATGCTTGTGTAGACCGGTCGAAATATAAGGATGTGTCTGCGCCGCCACATCCGGGTTCACCCTTAGTGCCACCGGAGCTGTCTTCCGCAACCTCGCCGCGCACCCGGCCAGCGCGTCCAACTCCGACTCGCTTTCCACATTGAAGATCAGAATTCCGGCCTTCAGCGCCGCTGTCAGCTCTTCACGCGTTTTCCCGACGCCGGAGAACACTACCTTCTTCACCGCCCGTCTGTCCGCACGAATCACGCGTTCCAACTCTCCGCCGGAAACAACATCGAACCCGCATCCCTTCTTCGCCAGCAGGCGCAGAATGCTCAGATTCGAATTCGCCTTCACGGAATAGCAGACCGTGTGCGTAATCCCGTGAAACGCCGCGTCAAATGCGGCATACCGCTGATCGATCGTCGCCGTCGAGTAGACGTACAGCGGCGTTCCAAATTTCTGTGCCAGCTTCCGCTGCGAAATGCCCTCGCAATAAAGATTTGCTACCCCCGTCCGCAATTGCTCGCGATACACAAATCCGGGTGGCCTTTCCGACAAGCTCTGTTGTATGGGATTCATTTTTTCTTGTGAGTTGTAGATGTGCTAGCACGCACGCGGATCGCGACCACCGTCTGGTCATCAAACGTCTCCACGCCCGCCGAATGTTCCGCCGCAGCTTTGAAAAGGGAATCGACCACGCACGCAGCGGTTTTTTCCGTGCACTCCGCCACGATCTTCTCCACGCGCCCGCGCCCAAACAGTTCACCTTTACGGTTGCGTGCGTCAAGAATCCCGTCGCTGAAGAACACGAACATATCCCCCGGCTTCATTTTGAATTGGAACTCGTCGTACTCCGCTTCGTCGAACAACCCGAGCGGCAGTCCCGTCGCCTCGATCACTTCATTCTTGCCGTTATGCACAAAGATGGGGCGGGGAAGTCCCGAGTTTGCGACCGTCAGCGTGCGATGCTCGTCATCCCACACGGCATAAATAATCGAGACAAATTGCGCCTCGATCCGCCGCTCCGCCAGAGACAGGTTTACCGCTGAAAGCATTTCCGCCGGAGCCGGCTCAATGGGCGCATGGGACCGAATAATCCCGCTCACCAGCGCCGCATAAATCGCGGCCGGAGCGCCCTTGCCGCTGACATCGCCAATCACCACTCCAAGCCGCGACATCGAGTACGGAATGAAATCGTACAGATCGCCGCCGATCGTCCGCGCCGGAACGAATTTCGCGGCCACATCCAGATGCGCCAGCTTCGGATTCGTTTGAGGAAGCAGCCGTCCCTGCAGTTCCCGCGCCAGCGACAGATCGCGCTCCAGTCGCCGCTCCTGACGCTCGATCTCTTCATACAGCCGCGCATTTTCGAGCGCGATCGCGATCTGCGCCGCCAGCGTCGTCATCGTCCGCTTGTGTTCTTCCGTGAAGAACCCACGCCGCGTATGTTCCAGATCGAGCACGCCCACGACTTTGCTCTTGTAAATGAGCGGCACCGCCAGCTCTGACCGCGTCTCAGGATTCGCCTCCACATAGCGCGAATCTTTTGTTACATCCGGAACCAGCACGGCTTGCTGGCTCTGTGCCGCGTGTCCAACCAGTCCGCGCCCCAACGGAATCTCATGCTTCAAGTGAATATTCTCGTTGAATCGCAGAGAGAACCGATGCTGCAGCTTTTCGCCCGACGAATCCAGCAGCAGGATGCTGAACATCTGGTAATCGATCAGCCGCCGCACCAGTTCCGCGATCCGCCCCAGCAGTTCGTCGAGGTTCAGAATCGACGTCAGTTCCCGGGCAATTTCATTCAGCATCAGCAGAATGCGCGCCTGCTTCGTCGTTCGCGTGTAAAGCTGGGCATTCTCAATTCCGGCGGCCATTCGCGACGCCACCAGTGTCAGCACTCGACGATGTTCTTCTGTAAACGCTCGCGGCTCGCGCGCCTCGATATCGATTACTCCGATCACGCGATTTTTTGTGATCAGCGGAATCGCCAACTCCGAGCACACGTTCGGCACGCCCTCGATATATCGCGGATCTTCCCGGACGTCGTCGACCAGCACCGCTTCCCGAGTCTGTGCCGCAAGCCCCGTGACTCCCTGGCCCACCTTCACATGCGTGCGACCCGCAAACTCTGCCGGATATCCGATCTGAAATCGGAAGCGCAACTCCTGCGTTTTCTCATTCAGCAAAAGAATCGCGAAAATCTCGTAATCGATGACTTTCCGCACGACTTCCGCAACGCGCCGCAGCGTCGTATCCAGATCGAGCGACGTTGCCAGCACATCAGCCACATCGAGCAGCAACGACTCGACCGGCAAGCGTTCCGGTGTGGAAACAACCGAATCCATAGCTTGGTTATGATAGCAGCCGCATCAAACGTCGGCAGTTGGTAGAAGGTGGAAAGGAAACCACCACCGAGCTGACAGGTCCAATCGCCCGATGGCTCAATCACCAATTCGCCAAATTACTCAATTACAAAATTACCCAATTACAAAATGGTTTCTACTCTCTTGGCACCACGCAGATATCCGCCAGGTTCCGGTACTTCTCCGCATAATCGAGCCCGTATCCCACGACGAACTCGTCAGGAATCTTGAAGCCCACGTAATCGCCTTCAAGCGGAAGCTTCCTCCGCGACGGCTTGTCGAGCAGCGAGGCCACCTTGAGCGATCGCGGCTGCCGCGCCATCAACAACTTTTTCAGATACGTCATCGTCAGGCCCGTATCAAGAATGTCTTCGACCAGGATGATGTTCTTGTCTTTCATCGTCTGATCGACGTCTTTCGTCAGCTTCACTTCGCCGGTCGAATCCCATCCGGTCTGGAGTTCCTGTGTCGGAGTCGGCCGGTTCCCGTAGCTCGACACGCCGATGAAATCAAATGTCGCATCGAGATCCAGATGCCGCGCAAGGTCCGCCAGGAAAATCGCCGCACCCTTCAGCACGCCAACCAGCACGACGGACTGTCCCTGATAATCTCTTGTGATTTGCGCGCCGAGTTCGCTCACGCGCCTGGCAACATCCTCTCGCGAAATCAGCACCTTAAGTTCCGGCATGGCGTTTCATATTAAACTAGGGAAGCATTTTCGGGGAAAAAAGCCGTCAGCACTCAGCCTTCAGCAATCAGCCTTCAGCACTCAGCCAGTCGAGAGTCCGTTAGAGCAGGGACCATACATGGCTGAATGCTGAGTGCTGAGTGCTGAATGCTGATTGCTGATTGCCAAGAAAGCTAGAAGCTAGCAGCCAGAAGCTAGGAGCTTACGACCAATGAACTTGCAAGGCGTCAAACTCACGTGGCTCGGACACGCCACCTTCCGCATCGAAACTCCCGCCGGCAAGACCGTCATTATCGATCCCTGGGTGATGAACAATCCCATGTGTCCCGACGCCGATAAGAAAATCAAGAAGGTCGACATCCTCCTTTGCACCCACGGCCACGGCGACCACATCGGAGACGCTGTCGAAATCTGCAAACAGCACAATCCCACGGTCGTCGGAATCCCTGAACTCGCTCGATGGCTCGGCAAGAAAGGCGCGAAGAATATCGCCGA
Organism: Candidatus Sulfotelmatobacter sp.; assembly: GCA_035277905.1. GTDB lineage: Bacteria > Acidobacteriota > Terriglobia > Terriglobales > Acidobacteriaceae > Sulfotelmatobacter. The sequence goes on along the minus strand of DATEJO010000176.1, from coordinate 6,772 downwards.
GATGAATAAGGGCGGCACGCAAACCGTGGGCGACATCAAAGTTACCATGGTTCACGCCGACCACTCCTGCGGCATTCAAGATGGCGACGACCTCATCTATGGCGGCGAGGCCTGCGGATACGTCGTCGAATTCTCCACCGGCTTGAAGATCTATCACGCGGGCGACACGAACGTCTTCGGAGACATGGCGATCATTCGCGAACTCTATGCGCCCGAAATCGCGATGATCCCTATCGGCGACCATTACACGATGGGCCCGCGCGAAGCCGCATACGCATGCAAGCTGCTCAAACCGAAAACCGTCATCCCCATGCACTTTGGAACGTTCCCGGTGCTCACCGGACGTCCCAGCGAATTACACAAGCTCGCGCCCGGTGTAGAAGTCCTCGAGATGAAGCCCGGCCAGACCATCGGTTAATCCCACTTGATCGCCGCCCGGAAAGGCAAGCCCGTGACTGAAAGAAAGAAGACTAACGAAAAAAAGAAGGATTCGCGTCCCACCTGGCGCCACTACAACTTCACCACCGCCGGCCCGGTCGACGACTATCTCTACTCAATGCTGCCCAAGCGCAGCGAGGTCCTTAGCGAGATGGAAGAGTATGCGAGCGAGCACAAGATTCCCATCGTGGGGCCTGCCGTTGCCAGCGTCCTTCAGCAACTTGCTCTCATGATCAATGCCCGCCACGTCTTCGAACTTGGCTCAGCCATCGGATACTCCACGATCTGGTGGGCCGAAGCCGTCGGCGAAAATGGCAGCGTCGTCTATACGGATGGCGACAAGAAAAATGCCGAGCGCGCCCGCGCCTACTTCGCCCGCGCCGGAGTCGCCACTCGCATCACTCTCCACACCGGAGACGCTCTCGAATATCTCTCCGAACAAAAGCGAGAATACGACATCATCTTCAACGACGTTGACAAAGACGATTATCCGCGCGTCCTTCGCCTCGTCGCGCCACGCCTGCGCAAAGGTGGATTGTTCATCACGGACAACGTTCTGTGGAGCGGCCGCGTCGCCGACAAAAACCCCACCGACCCCAGAACGAAAGCGATCCTCGAATTCAATCGCAAGCTCTACGACTCAAAGGATTTCTACACCACGATCCTGCCAATTCGCGACGGCCTGGCAGTCGCACTAAAAAAATAATCGCCCGCAATTCGCAGGTTTCGTACGAAGCCACGGTTTCAACGGTCGTGTTGCAAGGTGCTCTGCCACTGGCAGAGCGGGCTTCAGCCCCGCGCAACATGCCGCGAATGTTTTTGTGGAGCGTACCATTCACGTACATTTCCGACGATCCTTTTACAACTCTCTAACTCCCGCGTGACACCGTTGCGTTTCGAGCTCCATATTCTGCACTCACGTTGATGTCGAAGTTGCTCTTCGATCCGCAACGACATGCAAAACAATTTGGAGTGTACGAAATATGAGCAACAAAGCTTTGCTTTCTCCTGACGCTGCCCAAACAATCACACAAGACGATGCACCACAGAAAGGCACGCACCGCCGCTCATTCCTCAAAGGACTCGGAATGGCGGGCGCGACCATGACTGCTGGCGCGCTCCTCACCGGCAAGAGCCGCGCCCAGTCCACATCCAAGAACGCTCCTCTCAGTGCCGGAGACACGGCCATCCTGCGTTTCCTCGCCGCCGCCGAGCTGATCGAAAGCGATCTCTGGCAGCAATATGCCGAACTCGGCGGAGTTTCGACCGGCTCGCAGAATCCCTATCAGCTCGCCCTGCAGCAACTCGATGGCGACGGATCGCAATACATTTCCAGCAACACGCTCGACGAGATCAGCCACGCCAATTTCCTCAATGCTTATCTCAAGATGAAAGGCGCGCCTCCAGTCAACCTCAACCGCTTTCGCACTTTGCCCAGCAGCCAGGCTACCGGCGCGAAGCAGATCGGACGCCTCACCAATCTCACGCAACTCACCGTCGACACCAGCTTCTACACGCGGTATCGCAGCAAGAACAATCCCGACTTTGGCGCGACCCTCCCCCAGGCAATTACTCTGTCCGGCGTTCCAGCGATTCCGCGCGACAACTCCGACTTCGGTCCGCCGAAGCACATTCAGGCGATCGCCAACACAGCGGCCTTCCATTTCGGATTCATTGAGCAAGGCGGCAGCAGTCTCTATTCCGCGATGGTGCAGAAAGCGCACGATGTCGAGGTTCTGCGCATCGTGGTCAGCATTGGCGGAGACGAAGTCGCTCACTTTCTCGAGTGGGTCGACTTCGCCGGCAACGGCGTGCAGACACCCATCGCTCCATTCACCGATCCTGTCAGCGGACTCTCGTTCCCCGACTTCAACGCCACCAACAATACGTTGCTGCAGACGAACCTGATTTTTCCCGTACCCTGCGAATTCATCAGCGCCAGTCTGCCGCACGCCGCAGTGATTCGCCCGACGGATCCGACCGGCATCGCCGCCGGAGCGGTCAAAGCTCTCACGGACGATGGCCTATTCATCGGACAGACCTCGGAATTCTTCGACACGCTCAACGACCTGGCTGCGGCGGCCGACGCTGCCAAGCGAGGATTCTGAAAAAGCACTGTCCCCGCGGGCGCTGTGACAAAGCGGTGAAACACAGCGCCCCGATTTTCACTGATCGTAATTTTGCGCAGGAGGAATTATGTTCGAAGGACTCTTCCAACCGATGCATTTACTGGTGATCGCCGGAATCGCGCTGCTAGTCCTGGGCCCCAAAAAGCTGCCAGAACTAGGCAAAGGCCTCGGAGAAAGCATCCGTGGCTTCAAAGCCGCCATGGCGACAGATCAATCAAAGCAAAACGACGAAGGAACAACAAAAGCCGAGTGACAAATAAAGAATGACGGATGACAGATGACGGACGACTGATGGAGGACGGGCTAACCTCTAGCCCCTAGACCCAAGTCTCTGATGTACACTCCCTCCATCATGCTCACTCATCTCGAATGCACTCGCTGCGGAGAACACTATCCCGCGGACCGGCCTCAATCCGTTTGCCCCAAAGATGCCGGCATTCTCTACGCCCGCTACGATCTCCCGGCCATCAAAAAGAATTTTTCTTCCGCGCGTCTCCTCGCGCGCACGCCCACCATGTGGAGATACGACGCCATCCTTCCCGACGCCAATCCCGTTTCGCTCGGAGAAGGCTTCACCCCCATGCTCTCCAGTCGCGAATTCCACAATGTCTACATAAAAGATGAAGGCCTCAATCCCACCGGATCGTTCAAAGCCCGTGGCCTAGCCGCCGCCGTCACCATGGCCCGTCACTTCGGCCTGAAGAAGCTTGCCATTCCCTCCGCCGGAAATGCCGCGGGAGCCCTCGCCGCCTACTCCGCCGCTGCCGGCCTCGAAGCGCACATCTTCATGCCCCAAGACGTCCCCATGGCCAACCGCATCGAGTGCGATTACTACGGCGCCCACGTCACGCTCGTCGACGGACTCATTTCCGACTGCGCCAAAAAGGTCGCCGACATGAAGAAAGAAAATTTCTGGGACCGCGATGGATGGTTCGACGTCTCCACGACCAAAGAGCCCTATCGCGTCGAAGGCAAAAAGACTATGGGATACGAAGTCGCCGAGCAGCTCGGGTGGCGCATGCCCCAGGGCATCATCTATCCCACGGGCGGAGGCGTCGGCCTCCTCGGCATGTGGAAAGCGTTTGAAGAAATGGAAGCATTAGGTTGGATCGGCTCCGAGCGCCCGAAGATGATCTGCGTGCAATCCGCCGGCTGCGCGCCCATCGTCAAAGCATTCGAAGAAGGGAAGTCCTCCTCCGAAATGTGGGCCGACGCCGCCACGCTAGCCTCCGGCCTTCGCGTGCCCAAGCCGTATGGCGACTACCTCATCCTCGACATACTAAAGAAGAGCAGAGGCACAGCCGTCGCCGCCACCGACGACGAAATCCTCGAAGCCACGCGCCACTGGGCCAAGCATGAAGGAATCTTTGCAGCCCCAGAAGGCGCAGCCTGCCTCGTCGCCTACCGCAAACTCCGTGCCACTGGATTCTTCAAGCCCGAAGACACGGTAGTCTTATTCAACACAGGCAGCGGCCTGAAATATTTGGATGTCCTGGACGTGCCGCAGACAGCAACGAAGTCGGTGCAACCATCGAAGCCGCAATCGCGCCAAATCGCCGGAATCATCGGGCCGTATTGAAGAATGACATGAAGCTTGTGATTGTAAGGGCGATTCTATGAAGCAAATCGCCGACCTAGTCTGCCGGCCAGCAGAAAACTCGGCCATCTACGGCTTCGGGGTGGGGAGAATCCGTTAGCAGAACAGTTACTGGATAGACAATCGCCGATTCCCAGTCAGCTTGTTCCTCATACCTGCTACAAACAGGAATTGCGGTTTGCGTTATACCAAATGCAGCTCTTATTTTGCCCCAGCAATCCGCCTGTCCTGTTTCTAAGTTGCAACCACCGCGCACAACCCGAAGATAAGTCAGCCGAGTAGCTTCGTCAGGGACACCGCTGATGTGAAACACATTTTGGATCCCCACTGTCTTCTGATAGTAGTCAGACAAGGAAGCGTCCTCGAATACCTTTCTTCCCGTCTTCGCATCGAAGACTGCGAATGGCAGGCCTCCGTTTTCACCGTCAGGAGCCGTAAATATGGCATATCTGTCTTTTGCACCCCAGAAATATCCGCTCCCTTCTCGCCATGTCAGGACATTCTCGCCTTTGCTGTGCGTCAGCGTGCACGCTGCGTGAGACAACGGGACGATGGAAAGCCACTCTGCGCCCTTTTGCCCCTCGTCGTACTGCTTCACAGTGAAAGTGGAATAGTAGTAGCACGCCAGCTCTTTTCTGACGTGTTGAGTAGGCTTGTAATACGGGGATGGTCCAAGATCTATGACGATCTTCTTTGCTGGCGTATCGAAGCCTTCATCGACCTCGGCACTATCCGTCTGTGCACAGAGAGACCCTACTACGACCAACAACAGCACGAAGAGTTTCACGTTGACAATGTAGCTCCAGAGGCGCACTGGTGCAATATTCGCCGTAACCAGCCGTTCGCCCTCGAAACCGCCTCTGTGTTGAAATAGAAGTCTCCATGACAGACCGCCTCTACTACCACGACTCCTTCCTCTACGACTTCGATGCCGAAGTCGCCGAGATCCCCGATTCAAAACGGCCCGCTATCATTCTCGACCGCACCGCATTCTATCCCACCAGCGGAGGCCAGATCTTCGACACCGGCACGATCCTTGTAGGAGCGGACGCATTCGTCCGCTCCGCGAGCGAAGCGAGCGTGCCCGCAGAGCAAACGCTCAAAGTCACCGAAGTCGCCGATACCGAAGACGGACACATCGTCCACTACCTTGAAGGCCCCATCAAAGACCTCAAGCCCGGCACGCATATCCATGGGCAAATCGATCGCACCCGCCGCCGCGATCACATGCAGCAGCACACCGGACAGCACGTCCTCTCCGCCGCCTTCATCCGCCTCTTCGACATGCACACGATGTCGTTCCACATGGCCGACGACTACTGCTCCATCGATCTTGACGCGCCCGCCGTGTCGAAAACGCAGATCGAACAAGCCGAGCGCCTCGCCAACGAAATTATTCTCGAGAATCGCCCCGTGGACATTCGTTTCGTTACTCGCGACGAAGCCGCCAATCTCGGACTCCGCAAAATTCCTCCTGCAGAACGCGACCAGCTCCGCCTCATCGACATCCGCGACCTCGACATCAGCGCCTGCGGAGGCACCCACGTCAGCCAGACCGGTCAGATCGGCTGCATCCTCCTTCGCAAAACCGAAAAAGTCCGCCAGGGCATCCGCGTCGAATTCATCGCGGGACAGCGCGCCGTCGCAACCGCCCGCCGCGACTACACGGCGCTCACAGAAGCGGCAGCGCTTTTTTCCTCGCACATTTACGACGTCCCGCAGCAAGCTCGGAAATTGCTCGACGACATCCGCACTCTCCGCAAAGAGCGCGAGCAATCGCAGGAAGAACTCGCCGCCGCCCAGGCCGCCTCACTCCTTGCCGAAACGCCGGAATCCAACGGACGCAAGCTCATCGTCCGCACTTTCGCCGACCGCGACATGAATTCCCTCAAACCTCTCGCGCAAAAGCTGACGCGCCTCGCGCCGAACGCAGTCGCTCTGCTGGCCTCCACGTCGCCGCAGCCGTCCTTAGTCTTCGCACAATCCCCCGGCCAGCCCTTCGATATGGGAGCACTGATGAAGCGAGCCATGTCCACTCTCGGAGGCCGCGGCGGCGGCAGCAAAGACATGGCCCAAGGAGGGCTACCCAACACCGAGGCAGTTTCAAAGGCGCTCGAAGCGGCGGTGGCGTCTTTGACCGCTTAGCATCTGCCAGAAATTCCTTCGCCTTCAGGGAATCTTCAGACGATTCCTGTTTGATCGTCGTAGATCAAGAAACTGATGGGGATAAAAAGCCGCCCTCGGTTGGAGGTTCTATGCGTACCGTTGTTGCTTCGATCGTTCTCACCCTGCTACTCACCGCGTTTGTGTTCTCGCAAGAAGAAGACGAGAAAAAGATTCCACGCTCCAGTTTGCCGCCAGCCGTTGAGCACACAGTCGCCGCCCACAGCCAGGGAGCTACCATCCGCGGCTTCTCGGAAGAGAAAGAAAATGGCGGCACTTACTATGAAGCCGAGATGCTGGTCGATGGGCACAGCAAAGACATTCTCATCGATAAAGAAGGAGCCATCGTCGAAGTGGAGGAGCAAGTCGCCTTCGATTCGCTTCCCGCCGACGTTCAGCACGGACTGCAGCAAAAGGCAGGTTCGGGCAAAATCGTGAAAGTTGA
>DATEJO010000175.1:0-22977 GCA_035277905.1 Candidatus Sulfotelmatobacter sp. | reverse complement strand
AAATCCTGGAGAGCGTAGCGTCCCATCGCCCACGCAGGCGGATAGAGGCGCATCGACTCGGCCATGACCATCTCGACGTAGCGCAGGCGCGGCACATCTTCGACCGTGGGCTGGCGGCCTTCGAGTTCGCGGTCGATTTCTTCGTGGAAACGCCGCTCACATTCGGGATTCTCGGAAAGCAGATACCATGTCCAAGACAAGGCGTTCGCGACCGTCTCGTATCCGGCGAGAAAAATCGTGATGACCTGATCGCGCAGCGACTTCTCTGATTCGGGGCTGCGGTCGGGCGAGGCGGCAAGCATGAGATCGAGCAGGCTTCCGCTGTCGGACGATCGCTCGCGGTGAGCCTTAATCATGCGATAGACGACCGCGTCGATTCGCTTTCGCGCGCGGACAAACGCGGCCAGGCCCGGAGGCCGTGCATGCACCAGCCATTCGGCTGCGGGCAGCATCACGAGGAAGTTGTAGAGACCCATGATGCGGTTGATGGCATCGGCAAGTTCGTGCACTTCGTCGCGAAGGTCGGTCGCGAATAGAGTCTCGGCGACGATGTTCAGCGTCAGGTGCATCATGTCGATGGCGATGTCGCGCTGCTCGCCGTCGCGCCAACGCTCGCGCATGCGGACGGCCTCGCGCACCATCGTGGCGGCATATTCCGGAATGCGCTGGCGATGAAACGCCGGTTGTGCAGCCTGGCGTTGCGCTCGATGCTCGGCACCTTCGCTGGTGATCATCCCTTCACCGAGGAGCATCTTGCTACGACGGACCGTGCGCTCCTTAATGAAGTTGTCGTTCTGCACGACGAGGATTTCGCGGACGTAGTCCGGATGGTTGAGGAAGATGATGTGATTCCAAGCGATTTTGTAGTGAGCGATGTCGCCGTATTCGTCGGCCAGGTGCTGGAAGAGGTCGATGGGATTCGCGGGACGGAGTCGACGCAGGACCATCCAGACGAGATTTCGTTGAAAGCCGGGCGGGAAATGGTACGGGCCGCTGTGACTGGCTTGACCTGGGAGACGGTTTTCCACAGCTGACGCCATGGCTAGTATCCAACTCCGGGGATGCTCAGCGTGCGAATCGGGCGTGGGCGATTTGTTTCGGATTGAGCTTGCAAAATATTCATTTTATTATGCTTACGTCTTGCCGACCCACATCTTGCCTCGCAAAATATTGAATCTAAGTCGGTTACGGGTAAAATCTTCGAAAATAAAGGGTTAGCATCTTCATCCCGAGCGCCTTGTTTTTTCGATCTAGTCTCGTAAAGTATTGAATGCAAGGGGCTTGTCGATCAGGCCACCATTTTTCTCTCTGTAAAATCTTGACTTAGAATAACTTACATGCAAAATATTCAAAATAAATGATTTACTTGCCAATCACCGGAATGACCTCGGCTCGCGGGGTGCCTAACGATGATTCTGGCATATCACCAGTTTGCTCTTTCTGTTGTTATGGTCAAGGTTGTACGTCACAAGATTGAAATTTATTTCGGTGCGCATCTGTGGAAAACTTTTGGACGGGCCAGAGCCTGAAGGCGGTTGGTTGTTGGTAGCCTTGCCGGCACGAATGAATTCGTGCCCTGATACGGACCTTTTCAAAAACCGGACAGCCGAGGCGGTTGTCACCACGCCTTCGTTTCAGCGCGGGGCTGAAGCCATTTTATCGAGTTGGTCTAGCTGGGCCAGGACTTCGGCGCTGTGTTTCCCTGGACTGACGCTCGTGTACACCTTGGCGATTTTGCCGGCGGGATCGATCAGGAATGTGTGACGCGCGGCGAACTTCACTACGCCTAGATTGGTGAGGGATCCGTAGGCGCCGCTCACTTTGTGGTCCTTGTCTGACAGCAGCTTGAAATTCAGGCCTTCTTTTGTGCAGAAGTCTTTGTGCGAATCGACGCTGTCGAGGCTCACGCCCAGGACGACCGCGTTGTGTGCTGCATATTTGGGTTGGTCCACCTGAAACTGGTGGGCTTCGAGCGTTCAACCTGCGGTCTTATCTTTCGGATAGAAGTAAAGCACCACCCATTTGCCGCGGTAATCGTTGAGGCTGACGAGCGTTCCGTCTTGCGATGGGAGGGTGAAGGCTGGAGCTTCGGCGCCGACAGCCGGAGTTGCCGAGCGGGAGAGCAATCGCGGGACCAGCAGGATCGCGACGATTACGGGCAATACGATGAGCACGATTTTCAGCATTTTCAGAGTCCCGCGCCGCAGATTCTAGCTCAATATAACCACAAAGGACACGAAGTTACACGAAGGATCTCGCGCCCAGATCTGCCATCGTGTCTTCGGTGCTTGAGCCTTTGCGTGCCCTAAAAAATCGTTCCTATTGATATGATGGAAGGTTCACGCAATCCTCTGGGGGAAATCATAAGTGGCAACGACTGAAACTGATGGTCTAGAAGTGTTGGAAACCAGGGAGTGGGTCGATTCCCTGGATTATGTGCTTTCGCACGGCGGCCCGAACCGGGCTGGCCGGCTGTTGCAGCAGTTGGCGTTGCACGCCCGGCGGGAAGCCGGGGTCAACCTGCCGTTTACGGCGACCACGCCGTATCAGAACACGATCCCAGCGAGGCAGCAGCCGCCGTTTCCTGGCAGCCAGGAGATGGAGCGCCGGATCAAGAGTCTCGTCCGCTGGAACGCGCTGGCAATGGTGGTGCGGGCGAACAAGATTCAGGAAGGCATTGGCGGACACATCTCGACTTTTGCGTCCGCGGCGACCTTATATGAGGTCGCCTTTAATCATTTCTTTCGTGCTCAGACCGAAAACGGGGACCGGGACATCGTCTATTTCCAGGGACACGCCGCGCCGGGAATTTATTCGCGCGCGTATCTGGAAGGGCGGATGTCGAAGGAAAAACTGCAGAATTTCCGCCGCGAATTGAAGCAGGGTGGAGGGCTGAGTTCGTATCCGCATCCGTGGCTGATGCCGGATTTCTGGGAGTTCCCGACAGTTTCGATGGGGCTCGGTCCGATTCAGGCGATCTATCATGCCCGGTTCATCAAGTACCTCGAGAATCGTGGACTGAAGACGTCCACGGGCGGGAAGGTTTGGGCATTCCTTGGCGACGGGGAGATGGATGAGCCGGAGTCGCTCGGTTCGATCACGCTGGCTTCGCGCGAGAAGCTCGACAACCTGATCTTCGTCGTGAACTGTAATTTGCAGCGCCTTGACGGCCCGGTGCGCGGCAACGGAAAGATCATTCAGGAGCTCGAGGCGATCTTCCGCGGCGCTGGATGGAACGTGATCAAGGTTGTCTGGGGATCCGATTGGGACACGCTGATCCAGAACGACCGCGACGGCCTGCTTGTGCGCCGATTGGGCGAGATCAGCGACGGGCAGTATCAGAAATATTTCGTCGAGAGCGGAGCGTATTTCCGGCAGAACCTGTTCGGAAGCGATCCGCGGCTGCTGAAGATGGTGGAGCATCTGTCGGACGATCAGCTGGCGCGAATGCGGCTGGGCGGGCATGATCCGATCAAGGTGCACGCGGCGTATCGCGCGGCCGTAGATCATACGGGATCGCCGACGATCATTCTTGCCAAAACGATTAAAGGATACGGGCTCGGCGAGGCGGGCGAAGGCAAGAACATCACGCACCAGCAGAAGAAGCTGAATGAAGATGAGCTGGAGATGTTCCGGTCGCGATTCGGGATTCCGATTCCTGACGACGAATTGCACGAGGCGCCGTTCTATCGTCCGTCGGATGAAAGCGCGGAGATCAAGTACATGCAGGCGCGCCGCCAGCAGTTGGGCGGATACATGCCACAGCGCAAGGTAAAAGCCGCGCCGATGAAGCCGTTCCCCGATGCACACTTCGAGGAGTTTCACAAAGGCACCGACGGGCGCGAAGTCTCGACGACCATGGTGTTCGTGCGGCTGCTGGCGAAGCTGTTGCGCGATCCGGAGCTTGGAAAGTTCATCGTGCCAATCGTTCCCGATGAAGCGCGCACGTTCGGCATGGAGGCGCTGTTCCGGCAGGTGGGCATTTATTCGAGCGTCGGCCAGAATTACGAACCGGTCGACATGGATACGCTCCTTTATTACAAGGAAGCGAAGAATGGACAGATTCTGGAAGAGGGCATTACGGAAGCGGGCTCGATGTGCTCGTTTATCTCTGCGGGCTGCGCATATGCGAATCACGGGATCAACACGATTCCGTTCTTTATTTATTACTCGATGTTCGGATTCCAGCGGATCGGGGATCTGATCTGGGCTGCGGCCGATATGCGCTGCCGCGGGTTCCTGGTTGGCGGCACGGCTGGACGCACGACGCTGGCGGGAGAAGGCTTGCAGCATCAGGACGGCCACAGTCATGTGCTGGCGCTGCCGGTTCCGAATCTGCATGCGTACGATCCGGCGTTTGCGTACGAGATTGGCATCATCATTCAGGACGGCATCAAGCGGATGTACGTCGATCAGGAGTCGATCTTCTATTACCTGACGGTGACGAATGAGCCCTTGCCGATGCCGCAGATACCCGATCAGCCGAATATCCGCGAGGGCGTGCTGAAGGGACTGTACAGATTCAAGACGACGACGAAGAGCGATGCGAAACTTCGGGCGCAGCTGCTGGGAAGCGGGACGATCATGTATGAAGTCCTCAAAGCGCAGCAGATTCTGGAAGAGCGCTACGGGGTCGGCGTGGATGTGTGGAGCGTCACGAGTTACAAGGAGCTTTATCGCGACGCGAATGATTGCGAGCGGTGGAATATGCTGCATCCGGCAGAGCCAGCGAAGGTTCCGTATGTGACACAGGTGTTGAAAGACGCGCAGGGGCCGTTTATTGCGGCGTCGGACTACATGAAGGTTTTGCCGGAGAGTCTGAGCAAGTGGGTGCCAGGACAACTGGTATCGCTGGGAACGGATGGCTTCGGACGCAGTGAGAATCGGGCGGCGCTGCGCGACTTTTTTGAAGTGGACGCGAAGCACATTGTGCTGGCGACACTGGGTGCGCTGGCGCGAGAGAAGAAAGTTGGAACGGATGTTGTAAAGCGGGCGATCCAGGAGTTGGGGATCAATCCGGAGAAGGCGAACCCTGCGGTAAGCTGAGAGCTTCGAGTATTCGAACAAAAGGTCCCTCCACGCGCGGCAGGCTCGGCTTCGCCGATCCTGCCACTTGGTCGGGATGACAAATTGCGAGGAATCGACGCGGTGATTGAATTCAAACTACCCGAACTGGGAGAAAACATCGAGCAGGGCGACCTGGTGCGCCTGATGGTCGCGCCAGGCGCGGCTGTGAGCGCCGGGCAATCCGTGATGGAACTTGAAACTGACAAGGCAGTGGTGGAAGTGCCGTCGTCGGTGAGCGGGACCGTGCAGGAGATTCGCGTCAAGGAAGGCGACAAGATCAAGGTTGGCCAGGTGATCTTTACAGTGGATGGGGCGGAGAGCCGTGCTGCTGCATCTTCGGCGGCGGCTCCCTCGGCTCAAACGAGTGCGGCTCCGGTTGCCGCGACTTCGGCGCCAGCAGTAGCGGCTCCATCTGTATCAACTCCGGCGGCTGGGCCGAGCGTCTCCGCTACGGAATTCAAACTTCCTGAACTTGGAGAGAACATTTCGCAGGGAGATCTGGTGCGGCTGATGATTTCTGCGGGAGCGAAAGTTTCCGAAGGCCAGCCGGTGATGGAGTTGGAGACAGACAAGGCGGTCGTGGAAGTTCCGTCGTCGGTGAGCGGGGTAGTCAAGGAAATCAAGGTGAAAGAGGGCGAGAAGATCAAGGTCGGGCAGGTGATCTTCACGCTGGAGGGCGGTGCGGCAGCTGCAGCGCCTGCGCGTCCCCGGTCGGCGCCTGTCGAGCATGTTTCGGGACAACACGGAGCGCGGCTCGCGTTTCAGGCGGCGATTCGTGCTGAGGGAAAAACGGAAGAGCAGGCTCTGCCTCCGGACCAGCCACAGGCGGCGGTTCCGGCGTTCAGCATGCCGGCGCAGTTGGGTAAGGTAGCGGGGACCGAACATCGGCAGGCAGTTCCGGCGGCGCCTCACGTGCGGCGTCTGGCGCGCGAACTGGGAGTTGATATTTACGAAGTGAAGGGCTCAGGCCCGGGCGGGCGGGTCAGCGAAGAGGATGTAAAGGGCTACGCCAAGTCTCTTCTTTCGACCGCGGCTGTTGCACAGGCAGTTCCGCGCGCAGGCCACTTCGCGCAGCCGCAGCTTCCGGACTTCGCCAAGTGGGGCAAGATCGAGCGCGTGTCGATGCGGGGAGTTCGGCGCAAAACGGCTGAGCACCTCGCGGAGGCGTGGAATACGGTGCCGCACGTCACACAGCATGATCGCGCGGACATTACAGAGCTTGAACAGCTGCGGGCGCGGTTCGCTCCGAAGGCGGAAGAAGCCGGCGGGAAGATGACGGTCACGGCGATCGCGCTGAAAGTTTGTGCGGCGGCATTGAAAGTCTTCCCGCAATTCAATGCCAGCATCGACATCGATAAGGAAGAGATCGTTTACAAGCAGTACATCAATATTGGCGTGGCGGCGGACACGGATCGCGGATTGCTGGTCCCCGTGATTCGCGACGTGGATAAGAAAAATATCGTCGAGCTTGCGGTGGAACTGTCGGGGCTGTCGAAGAAGGCGCGCGATAAGAAACTGGCTCCGGCCGATATGGAAGGCGGCACGTTCACGATTACGAATCTGGGCGGGATTGGCGGGATCGGGTTTACGCCGATCGTGAATTATCCGGAGGTCGCGATTCTTGGATTGTCGCGATCGCGGATGGAGCCGGAGTGGATTAACGGCAAGTTCGAGCCGAGGCTGATTCTGCCGCTTTCGCTTTCCTACGATCACCGGCTGATTGATGGCGCCGATGCGGCGCGCTTCCTGCGCTGGATTGCGGAGGCGTTTGAACAGCCGTTTCTACTGTCAGTTCAGGGATAGGAAAAGTTCTCTAACCACAAAGGGCACGAAGGAACACGAAGGATAAGAACGTGAGAGCAAGAGTTTTCTTCGTGAAACTTCATGTCCTTTGTGGTTCATCGTTCTTATGGCAGAAAATTCAAATTTGAGTGTCGCCGTTATTGGCGGCGGGCCTGGTGGATACGCCGCTGCATTTCTTGCGGCCGATCTTGGCATGCAGGTCACGCTGATCGATCCGGAGTTGAATCCGGGCGGGGTCTGTCTCTATCGCGGATGCATTCCTTCGAAGGCCCTGCTGCATGTTGCCAAGTTGATTGAGGAGTCGAATCAGGCGAAGGACTGGGGTATTGAGTTCGCGTCGCCGAAGATCGATCTGGCTCGGCTGCGCTCGTGGAAAGAGGGCGTGGTCAAGAAACTCACTGGCGGATTGGGAGTGCTCTCGAAACAGCGGAAGGTTCATTACGTGCAGGGGCGCGCTGCCTTTGAGAATTCGACCACGCTGCAGGTTACTAAGAATGATGGGTCTACGGAGTCCATGCGCTTTGACCGCATCGTCATTGCAACGGGCTCGCGACCGGCGATCGTGCCTGCGTTGAAGCTCGATACTGTGCGGATGATGGACTCGACCGGGGCGCTGAATTTGGAGGATATTCCGAGCAGCTTGCTGGTGGTCGGCGGTGGATACATCGGGCTTGAGCTTGGCTCCGTTTACGCGGCGCTCGGGACGCGAGTGACGGTCGTGGAGATGCTTCCGGGGCTGCTGCCGGGAGCGGATCGCGACCTTGTGCTGCCGCTTCACAAGCGGTTGGAGAAAATGTTCGAGGCGATTCTGCTGAACACGACTGTTGCGGCGGTGAAGGATGAAGGTGCTGGAATTCGCGCAACATTGAAAGCGCAGGACGGTACGCAGCAGGAAAAAGTCTTTGACCGGGTGCTGGTTTCGGTGGGACGGAAGCCGAACTCCGAGATTCCTGGACTCGAGAAAACACGCGTGCAGGTTGGGCAGCGTGGATTTATCCAAGTCAACAAGCAGTTGCAGACGGACGATCCTTCCATTTACGCCATCGGCGATGTTGTTGGGGAACCGATGCTTGCGCACAAGGCGTCGCATGAAGGGCGCGTGGCGGTGGAAGCGATCGCTGGGCACAAAGTCGCGTTCGAGCCGAATGCCATTCCGGCGGTTGTGTTCACGGATCCGGAAGTCGCGTGGGCCGGAATCACCGAAACGCAGGCGCAAAAAGAGAATCGCGAGATCAAGGTTGCGAAGTTTCCCTGGGCAGCATCCGGGCGGGCGATCACGCTCGATCGTCCGGAAGGAATGACGAAGCTGCTGATCGATCCGCAAACGGAGCGTGTGCTCGGGGTCGGCATTGTCGGTCCGAGTGCGGGAGAGATGATCGCCGAAGGCGTGCTTGCGATCGAGATGGCCGCCCTGGCGAGCGATGTGGCCATGAGTATTCATCCGCACCCGACATTGTCCGAGACGGTGATGGAATCGGCAGAAGTGTTCTACGGGACGAGCACGCATATTTATCGGCCGAAGCGGGCGTGACCCAGCGCCTGAAGGCGCGTTCATTTCATGGCATCTACGGCATGCATAAATGCATGCCCTGATCCGGATGGGAACTTCCGGCTGGCCTGCCGAAGCGTCAACCAATGATTCGATAAAATACTTCCTCGCCTGCTTCGTCCGGACCGCGAACGCGAGTGTTCCGCGCGGGTTCGGGTTGGAGAAGATCATGCGTTTACTTCCGAGAACAATCGTCGCCGTTCTTGTTGTTTTGTGCGTCGCGGGTGTTCCATCCCGGGCGCAGGGAGCGCTCAGCGGCGTTCTGCCATCGACATCTCCGGCGACATCCAGCGCGCCATCCGATCCGCTCGGGCGGAGCACGCCTTCCGGCTCCGTGCTTGGGTTTCTGCACCAGGCGCAGTTGGGAAATTACAGTGTGGCGGCGCAGTACCTGCAGATGAGCGCGGCCAAGCGGCAGATGGAAGGCGAGCAATTTGCGCGGCAACTGAACACCGTCTTGAACAGTCCTGCTGCGGCCGCCGTCCGGATCGGGAACTTCACCCAGCCGGAAGGGACGCCGCAGGAGGGCGTGCCGCTGGGCCGGCAGAAACTGGGAACGCTGACTGCGGGCGATATTGAAGCCGATCTTGAGCTGATACGGGTTTCGGATCCCAGCGCCGGCAAGATCTGGCTGATCTCGGCAGAGACGTTGGCCAAGGTTCCTGAACTGTACGATCAGGTCGAAGCGCGGCAGGTTGCCAGCAAGCTGCCGAAAGTTCTCGTGAAGTATCAGATTGCGGGTATGCCGTTGTGGCAATGGCTCGCGTTGATCGTTGCTCTGCCACTCGCTGCGGGAATCGGGTGGCTGGTGCTGGTGCTGCTGGAGATTCCGTTACGGTGGTGGGCACGAAGGCGTGGCCAGACTGAAATCGCGAAGTGGCGCTCGGTCTCGGCGCCGGCGTGGCTGCTTGCCGGTACTCTGGTGCATCAGTTCTTCGCGAGATATCTTGGCATCGCGCTGCTGCCGCGGCACTACTACTTCGAAGTCACCTCCGTCGCGCTGATCGTCAGCGCCACGTGGATCTGCTGGCGGGCTGTGCGGTGGTCGTTGCGACGCGTGCGCAGCCGCGCTCTCGCCCGCGGACACGCGGGTACGGGCTCACTCATGCTGTTGGGCGAGCGCATCCTCAAGGCAGTTATCTTCGTTCTTGGCGTGCTCGCGGTGCTCGGCAACCTGGGCTTCAACATGAGCACGGCGTTGGCCGGACTCGGCATCGGCGGGCTCGCCATCGGCTTCGGCGCGCAGAAAACGATCGAGAATCTTTTCGGCGGTGTATCGGTCTTGGGCGACGAAGTGTTCCGAGTGGGCGACGTGTGCCGCTTCGGCGATCGCACCGGCGTGGTTGAGGATATCGGATTGCGCTCGACTCGCATCCGGACAGAGGAGCGCACTCTCGTCGCAATTCCAAATGGCACGGTGGCGACGATCAACCTGGAAAATCTCAGCCGGCGCGACAAGATTCTATTCAAGACGAATCTCAGCTTGCGTCCGGAATCGCAGGCCGATCACGTGCGTTTTGTGCTATCCGAAATTCGGAAGCTGCTTTACAGCCATCCCAAGGTCGAGACGCAAACGGTCCGCGTGCGGCTTACGGATATTGGGGGAAGTTCGCTGAGTCTCGAAGTGCTCAGTTATATCCTGACGCGGGACTTCAATGAGTTTGCTGCGGTGCGCGAAGACCTTCTCTTGCGCATCATGGATGTAATGGAAGATTCCGGAAGCGGTCTCGCGCTTCCGGCGCAGACACTTTATCTCAGCCGCGACGGCGGGCTCGATAAGGATAAAGCTGAAGGCGCGGTGAAGAAGATTTCGGAATTGCGGGATGGAAAGAAACTGCCCTTCCCTGATTATCATAAGGACGATATTTCCTCGTTCAAGGGATCGATTGAGTATCCACCGTCGGAGTCTACGCTTCGGGATAACAATGGGTCGGGAAAGAGCCGGTAACGGCTTCACGGTTTCCGTCAGCCAAACAAAAGGTCTCTCCACTCCGCGTTGCCTTCCGCTTTGCGGAGCGCAACGCTCCGGTCGAGATGACAATGTTTGCAGGGGACAGAGCGGGCGTGAAGTCTCTCTAGTATTGTGTGCGGTGCCATCGCTGCGAGAACCAACGCAGGAATAGATGTGTGGGGAAATAGATGCATAGGGGAACCAGCACGAGATAGCTGGTCAGGTAGAGCCATCCGGGAACGAGATGTTGTTCGTGAAACAGAAGTCCGCGAGCCCAGTTCACATCCTGTTCGGGACGCCAGAAGTAGTTGATCGGAATTACGATCCACGTCATTAGTGTTTGTAGCATCCATCCGCGGCGGTCGTAGCCTAACTGCCAGATCGCCCATAGCAAAAGAGGCGGCACCACCACGTGGAACAGGCTCAGCAGGCGAATCAGTAACGAGAGGTGAGGATCAAACATGTACGACGTGGCGCCTGTGAAGTGGCCTGCAGTGAAGAGTTCGCCGACGAGATCGATGGTGTAGAACGTCTGGAATAACAATAATCCGCAGGCACACCAGGAAAAGATCAGCGGGCTCTCAAGCCACAGAGCTATCCCGAGCAAGATGTTCCCGAGATCACAGAAGAAGAGGAAGTTCTGCGGACCGTATTGCCGCCAATAAAGAGGAGCCCAGACCAGCAGCCAGACTGTCCAGGCGATCTTCAACCAGAGCGGCACGCGCATGGCCCGCTATTGTATGCGACGAGAGGGATCGATTACCGCGGCACATGTACGGACGTAATTCTGTTTCGTCGCGCACGCATGTTCACGCACCAACATAAAGACCGGACTGCGGCGAATTACCAGCGTAACTTGATGGCTCTTACAGGTGTACCTACGATGACCTTGATATGGGTTACCAAGCTCTTCTCTTCTGTCCCGATGACAAGACCGCTCGCACGGTGACGCAAGTCCTGAGCGAGCTTGAGTTCGCTGTCGAGGCCTGCATCGAGCCATTCGCTGCAGTCAAGAAGCTGATGGGCCAACACTTCGACGCTGTTGTGGTGGACTGCGATAACGAGCAGAATGCCACCTTGCTGTTCAAGAGCGCGCGCAATTCGGCGTCAAACCAGACGTCGCTTGCCGTGGCCGTTGTGGAAGGTCAGGCCGGGGTGGCCAAGGCATTTCGAATTGGCGCAAATCTCGTCCTGACCAAACCCATAAATATCGAACAAGCTAAAGGAACGCTGCGGGTGGCGCGTGGCCTGCTGCGCAAGAGCGAACCGGCCAAGCCTGTAGCGCCGGCGGCTGCTCCTGCGCCAGAGCCGCCGCAGCCAAAACCCGCGCCGCTGAAGCCGATTCTGGCGGCGAAGCCGGGCCCCAGCACACTTCCACCAGTGCCGGTTCGTGCGTCAGAACCGCCCAAGCCTCCTGCTGCGCCGGCATGGCCTGTCGCACCGGCGGCCAGTTCCGCGCCGACCGCACAAGATGATGATCCGCTGGATATCAGCTTCGATGAGCCCGCAGCAGCGGCACCGAAGAAACAAGAGATTATTGCTGCCGCTCCGCCGGCCTTCAAATCGCCTGAGCCGGCCGTTGAAAAATCGACATTCGCCGCGAGTTCTCCAATCAGCATCGGAGGTGCGGCGAGCGCGCCTGCTCCGGCCCGAAAGGCGCCGGAACCTCCAGTTGTTGAGAAGCCGGCGGAACATGTGGCGGAAGCTCTTCTGGAAAAGCCCACGAGCGAACCTGCAGGCATTGTCGGATCTGCTCCATCGTTCACCTTCGGGGGCAATACCGAGGCGGAATCGAACGGCGGAAGCAAGAAGATTCTGATCGGGGCGGTGGCAGCGATTGTCGTCGCTGCAGCCGGCTATTTTGGATATACACACTTCCAGTCGCATCCGAGCCAGAACGCTGCTACGCAGGTGGCGGCAACGTCGGCGCCCGCTTCACAAGTTTCCAAACCGTCGAGCAGTCAAGCTTCTTCGGCTCCGGTACAGCCTTCATCAGTACCTGCGCCCACGGCCTCATCTCCGGTTTCCGAGCAGCCGGCCGATGCGATCGACGACACAGATTCGAGCGCGAAAGAAATCAAGCTGCACTCGGCTCCGACAGCAGCAAAGTCAGAGCCCACTGCTCATGCGGAAAAGCCCGCTGCAGCCGAGAAGGAGGCCGAAACTCCTCTGGTGGTTAAGGGAGGAAAGGAACCGCACGTTCATCCAAAACCAGGGCAGGCGGATGCTCCTGCGCCAAGCATGGCTGGCATGGCGGCTCCCGCGTCTTCCGCGCCGCCACTGAATTTCGTTCCGGCGGCTGATGCATCGGTGAAGCCCATCCTGCAGAAACTGAATATCTCGCAAGGCGTGTCGCAGGGACTTATCGTGAAGAAAGTTTCGCCTTCGTACCCGGCGAGCGCAATCCGTTTGCGGATTGAAGGCACAGTCGAGTTGCTGGCCACGGTCTCAAAAGAAGGAAGCATTACGCACATCAAAGTGTTGAGCGGAAATCAGCAACTGAGCCGCGCGGCAGTCGACGCGGTGAAACAATGGAAGTATCGGCCCTACCTGCTGAACGGCGAGCCGGTGGAGATCGAGACGCAGGTTACGGTCAATTTCAAGCTGCCGGAATAAGCTTAATACCACAATTTTTCATGGGGCATGCGGATCGCATGCCCCGTTTCTGTTTCTACTCAGGTTCAGCAAACATTCTGGAGCGGCCACGCTTGCGGTTAGTGATCCAATCAACTGACGCAGGCTCAACCCGCAGTTTCATGAACAACTCTGGTCGGGTTCTGATCATACATGGAAGGGCCTGGATCTGCACTTTTGAGCGTTGGCTACTCTCTGAAGAAAGGGCTCCTCCACTCGGCAGTCTCTGATGACAATGAGTAGATGTGGAATCGTGCGGGCCTGATTTTGGGAGGCCGGTGCTTCTGGCGGAGTTGCGCTCCGCTGGACAGCCGGGGCGGCTGTCCCTACGCAGTCAAAAGCTACCAATGCACCAATAGCAGATTGGGGGCGCTTTACTGCGCCTGCAAGACTTCGTCGATTGCGACCTTTCCCTTCTTGTCGGCGGTGATGACTTTGTGCACGGGGGCGTATCCCGAGAGAGTGATGTCGATCTCATAGTTGCCGGGATCGAGCATGACGTCGACCGGAGACATCTTGTCGAGCATGTGCTGGTTGATGGCGATCTGCGCACCCTTCGGTTGCGTGTGGATGCTAACCGTCGCCTGGCCCGGCTCTCCTTTATTGCCTCCGAAGAACCGCGACATCTTGCCGACGGTGTGAATGCTGTCGACGTTGCCCAGAGCCCGCAAGGTTGGGGAGAAGTTGAATGTCTGCCCGGTAACGAATTGGGCGCTCATGGTCTCGTCGATGTATCCTCCGAGCCTGACCAGCACGACATGTTGGCCTTTATTTACGCTGACTTGGGCAGGCGTCTTGGCGCCAACGTTATGACCGTCGACAAAGATGTTCGCGCCTTCGGGGTTGCTTTTCACGATCAGCGTTGCCAGCATTTGGGTCAGGTGAACCATGGTGTTCGAGCGATAGCCGGATGTGACTTCGACAGAACGGGAATCGGTGACGTATCCGGCCTTGCTGATTGAAATTGAATGCTGGCCGGGCTGCAGATTGGTGAGGGCGAACGGAGTCACCCAGCTGGGATCAGTCTTGCCATCGATCTGAACCTGAGCGCCTTGCGGCGTGGAATCCACGGCTAACTGTCCGGGAACGATCACCGGAGCCGCAGCTTTTCTGCGGGCGTTGCGGGACTTGGTACGAGCCGCGGGAGTTGCTTCAGTCTCAGCAGGCTGAGTCTCCTCGGGCTGGGGCTGAGCGTCGGCCTGCACCGGAGCCGGAGTCGGAGCGGCCTGGACGGGAGCGGGCTGCGTTGGCTGCGGCTTCGCGGGCGCCTGATCGACGGCCGGGGCAGGCCGCGAGGAGCCTGTATCGTCTCCATTCAGACTGTGGATGTACATCGTCATTCCGATCCCGATGACGAGAATCAGGGCGGCCGCGCCTGCGAGCGAATAGGCCATCAGCTTGGGCGGCATGCCTTTGACTTCTTTGATCGCCTTCTTCGCGACTTCGCGGGGTTGAACTTTCGGCTTTTCCTCGGCTTTGGGAGCGCCTTCGAACATCGTGACCGGCGCTGGTGCCTGCTTCACCGGCTGATAAGAACTCGTTGAAGCGGTTGGAGGCGGAGGCGGCGTGTAATCTTCTTTCAACGGTGGCAATTCGCTGATATCGGAGAAGCTGGTTCCAGTCGAACCGCCGGACCCTCCTTCGGCCATCATGGGATCGACGGCGATTGCCGGGCCGTCGTCCTGAGGCTCGAAAGTCTCGACCTCTGGCTCGTCGGCAACTGCGGCCGACATTGATTCAGAAGTGCTCTCTATGGCTTCGACAGGCGGCGCAAAAGAGGACGAACTGAAGTCGTTGGAAAGATCGATCTCTGGTGCTTCGTGAGGAGCGACAGAGTTGCCGCTCGAGCCGACGCCGGCCGCCGCGGCTGCAGCTTTCGGCGGCGCTGGCTTTGCGACCGGCTTCGCCGCGACGGGTGGGGCTGGTTTCGCAACGGAAGCAACGGGCTTCGCAACTTGCGGAGGCGCTGCAGGCCGGACTGGAGCCGCCGGCTTCGGAGCCGCAGGCTTGGCTGGCGTTGAAGCGACAAACTTGGCTTGCGCCGCGGCTTTTGCCTGCGTGGGCACTGCCAGTCCTCTGGCCGACTCAGCCTTCTTTGCGGCTGCGACGGGCTTGGACTCCTTGCATTTTTCCAACTCATCCAGCAATTCCCTGCCGGACTGGAATCTTTCTGCCGGGTCCTTTGCCAGAGTCTTCATGATCAGCCCGCTCAGGAGCGGGTGGATCTTGGGATTGATATGGAGCGGCGCAACGGGCGTGCTTTCGAGAATGCTTTGGCGGAGCGATTCGACATCCTCGCGGTCGAATGCTTTTCGCTCGGTCACCATCTCGTACAGCATCGCACCGAGGCTGAAGAGGTTGGAGCGGCCATCAGTTGCGTCTCCACGAACCTGCTCGGGGGACATGTAATAAAGAATGGAGGAGACTCCCTCGCTGGCGTGATGCACGAAATTCCCGACGCTGGATACGCCAAAGCTGAGGATCTTTACCGTGCCGTCCCAGCCGCACATGATCTTGGAGGGTTCAAGGCTGTGGTGAACAATTTTCTGAGAAGCGGCGTAATCCAGGCCGCTGCAGAGTTGACGTCCGATGTCGAGCAGGTCCCAGATGGAAAATCCTTCTTTGCGGGCCAGCATGGTGGCGATGCTGTTGCCCTGCACGTATTCCATGGCCGCGCAGAACTTGCCTTCGATTTCTCCTGCGCCGTAGACGTTCGTAATGTTTGGATTGCTGAGGACCTTTGTCGCTTCGGCTTCAGCCAGCAGCGCGTGTTCCAGCGCTTCCGCACTCTCGCCGAAGGCATTCAACTGAATTGCTTTTAGCGCGATGGTCTGCCCGCTCTCGGGATCGTTGGCTTTATACACAACGCCCGTTGGTGACTTGGCGAGTTCGCTCAGAATCTCAAAGTGGCCGATTTTGGTAGACATCGTCTCCTTGCTCCAATCCATCACACGCCGATTGCATTGCTGCAAGCGAGAAGTGCGCCGGGCAGATGTCCGGAGATAAAAGGTAGGCTTAGGATACCGTTGCGGGCGCGCCGGTTCGAGTTACCAAAGTAAGCAAAATTCGGGCTGTAAACAGCTGAGGCTCTAGGAGATCGCGAAGATCAGACGCTCGGAAAGGTTGCGGATATAGGTGATCAATTCCGGAGGTTCATGCACGCGGAATGGAACGCCTAAGAGTGAAAGATGGATGGTGATTCCTTCGAGCGAATGGGAGCCGGTCCGAAGCATGCAAGCGTTATCGTCGATCGCTTCCAGCACTCCCGCGGACGGCGGGATTTTCTTCGCAAGGGATTCGACCGACGCGTGCAAAGTTACTCTGGCTCGAAAGGGATACGGAACCTGTGACAGCGATTTCGAGACGAAAACTGCGAAGTCTCCCTCGGGCGGTTTACGGGGCTGAAAGCGGGTCGAGGTTTTGGGCCTGCCGTCGATGCGGTCAATCCGAAAAGTGCGCCAGTCCTTGCGGCCGGAATCCCACGCAACCAAATACCAGCGCGAGCCGGTATGGACGAGACGGTGCGGTTCGACTACGCGCGTGCTCGCCGAACCACTGCGATCCTGATACTTGAAGCGTATGCCTTCATGATCGCGGCAGGCGCCGGCTATGATCGAGAGCAGGCCCGCATCTACCGTGGGTCCGCGCGATTCGAGCGGCACAATGTATCCATGCAATGCTGCAACCCGGTGCCGCAGTCTTGGCGGCAGCACCTGCTCCAGTTTCAGAAGGGCGCGGACTGACGCTTCCCCAAGTCCGGCTACGCTGCCACTGGCTGACGTTCTCAGTCCCAATGCTACTGCGACGGCTTCTTCATCGTCGAGCAATAGCGGAGGCAGATTCGCGCCTGCGCCCAACTGATACCCGCCGGCAACTCCGGAGGTGGAATGGACAGGGTATCCGAGGTCGCGCAGGCGATCGACATCGCGGCGCAGTGTGCGGCCGGTCACTTCAAGACGCCGGGCTAGTTCTGCGCCCGACCAATATCTTTGCGCTTGGAATAATGAGAGCAATCGAAGCAGGCGCGCCGACGTTTGCAACATGTTTCGTATTGTTCCATAGATTGAGGACCGATATTGTCCTCAATCGCTGGTACCGTTCTCTTCGTTGATTCCACCTCAGTGAATCAAGAAAGGATTGCCGCATGAAACTCACCGAATTCTTTGTCGCCGAACTCGAACGCGAAGCTCACACTTCCAGGCTTGCCCTGCAGCGCGTCCCTGAGGGACACAATGACTGGAAGCCGCATTCCAAGTCGATGCCGTTGGGATACCTGGCATCGCTCGTCGCGACCATGCCAAGCTGGATTGTTTCGATGGTGAAGCAGGACGAACTGGACTTGAAATCTCCTGCGGCCGATAAGTTCAGACCGCTTGAATGGAAGACGCGGGCCGATCTGATTGCGGCGCTCGACTCGGCTGTTGGAGATGCGAAACAGGCGCTCGAAAACACCAACGATGAACATCTGCTGAAGACGTGGAAGCTGGTCGTGGCGGGCCAGGTCGTCAGCGAAGGCCCTCGGCATGTCATGATTGCCGATTCCGTGTTCAGTCATCTTTCCCACCACCGGGGCCAGTTGACCGTGTATCTGCGGCTCAACGAGGCCTCGGTGCCCGCTTTGTTCGGACCCTCGGCCGATGAAGGGAAGTTCTAGCACGGTCCGGTATTGATTCTGATCATCCGTTATTGACGGATTGTCCCCCCGTAACTTTCTTGTATGGTGACCAGTTTTAATTGTTTATGTACAGTTCCGGGTGACATTTGTCACCCGGCTCGAATGACGATCTCCACTTGTGATTGCGGGCCACGCACGACACGATAGGGATACTGATATCGATCGAGGAAATGCAGGGTTTGAATCAGAATTTCCATCCCGATCCGGTTGTCGCTGGCGCGCGAATTCGTCTATTCTGTGAAGGCTGGGGCGCGCCCATCTTCCGTTCCCGGTTCCCGGATTCCTCTGGAGTACGCCGATGACCCTCACCAGGTTCGTCACGAAGAACGCTTTCCGCAACAAGCGGCGCAGCATTCTGACTGTTCTCAGTATTGCATTCTCGCTGCTGCTGCTCACCCTGATGATGACGATCTGGCACGCCTTCTATCTCGATCAGGGCAGCGCGGAATCTAACGAGAGACTGGTCGTACGTCATCGGGTTTCTTTGACCTTCACGCTCCCGATGTACTACCGCGAAAAGATCCGGGCCATCCCGGGTGTGGTGGGAGTCGTGCCTGTGTCCTGGTTCGGAGGTATTTATAAAGATCAGAAGCCAGAGAATTTCTTCGCGCGCTTCGGGACCGATCCGGACGAGTTTTTCAAAGTCTTCCGGGACGTTAAGATGCCCGAGGACCAAATCAAAGCGTGGCAGCGCGACCGCCAGGGTGTGATCGTCGACGACTATCTCGCGAATAAATATGGATGGAAACTCGGCGACCGCATCATTATTCAGGGCGATATTTATCCCGTCAACCTCGAGCTGAATATTCGCGGGATTTTTCACACGGACCCTGACAATAAATCGGTGTACTTCAATTCAAAGTACGTGGAAGAGGCTGTCTCGTTCTTCAAAGGACAGGCCGGCACTTTCAGCATTCTCGCGGACTCGCCGTCGGACGTGAGTAAGGTCGCTGCCGCCGTCGACGACACGTTCCATAATTCTCCGCAGCCCACGAAGACCGAGAGCGAGAAAGCGTTCGGCCTGGAATTCGTGGCGATGCTGGGCAATGTGAAGGCGTTCATACTCAGCATTTGTTCCGCCGTAGTCTTCGCGACGCTGCTGGTGTCGGCCAACACGATGGCAATGTCGATTCGTGAACGCACGCGCGAAGTGGCCGTTCTCAAGACTCTCGGGTTCACCAGGCGCGGTGTTTTAGGCCTGTTTGTCAGTGAGGCGGTCGCGCTCTCGCTGGCCGGAGGATTGATCGGCGCAACACTGGGATGGCTTGCGGTTTATGGCATCACGCACTCAAAACAATTTGTCAGTTTCTTCCCGATGAAAGTCACTCCAGAAATCTGGCTGGTTGCTCTCGTCACTTCGGGGGTGGTTGGGCTTTTGAGTGCGGCTTTGCCGTCATATCACGCTTCGCAGGTCAACATTGTGGACGGGCTCCGCCACATCGGGTAAGGGAATGACGCTTGGAAGCTTCGTAATTCGGAATACGTTTCGGAACAAGCTGCGCAGCGTGTTGACCATGATCAGCATCAGCTTCTCACTGCTTCTGCTGACAATGATGATCTGCATCTGGCGATCTTTTTATATTGATCAGGTTGCGCCGGAGGCGGCCCGGAGGCTGATCGTTCGGGATCGAGTCTCGTTGGCCTTCTTCCTTCCCGCATTTTATCGGGACAAGATTCGCAGCGTACCGGGCGTTAGCGCAGTCGCTCCGATTACGTGGTTCGGTGGCCGCTATATCGACGATCGACCGGAGCATTTCTTCGCGCAGTTGGGAACGGATCCGGACGAATATCTGAAAGTCGCTTCCGACAAAGTTATTCCGCAGGATCAGGTTAAGGCATGGCAGCAGGACCGTACGGGCTGCATTGTGGATGTGACGCTGGCAAAGAAATATGGATGGAAACTCGGCGATCACATCACCTTGCAGGGGACTATTTTCCCGACAAATCTCGAACTGACGATTCGCGGGATATATCACCGCGACCCGCCGCAGAACGGCCTTTATTTCAACGCGAAATATCTGGAAGAAGCAGTGCCGTGGTTTAAAGGGCAGGCCGGTTGGTACTCGGCTCAAATCGATTCTCCGGAGCACGTCGCCGAGGCGTCGAAGACGATCGATGACATGTTTCACAACTCGCCGCTGCAGACCAAGACCGAGAGCGAGAAGGCGTTCCAACTTGGGTTCGTCGCCTCGCTCGGGAACATCAAGGCGTTCATCCTGAGTATTTGTGGCGCGGTTATTTTCGCGATCATGCTGGTCTCGGCGAACACGATGGCAATGTCGGTGCGCAGCCGGACGCGCGAAGTTGCGGTGCTGAAGACGCTCGGATTTACGCAACGCGGCGTGCTTTCGATCTTCGTGAGCGAGGCGGTGGCTATCGCGTTTGGCGGCGGGGTCATTGGAGTTCTCATCGCGATCCCGGTAATCGCAATCATGACTCACGGCTTTATCGCATTGGGAATTCCGCTCAACATGAAGGTCAACGGAATCACGGCGGCGTTGTCGCTGCTCATCTCGCTGATTCTTGGTGTTGTAAGCGGCTATCTTCCAGCGTATCGGGCGTCACGCGTAAACATTGTGGAAGGACTGCGGCACATCGGCTGAACAGAGAATTCATATGGCAATCCCGATCAGATATAACATCCGCAATTTGAAGCTTCGCAAAGGGCTTACGGTGATGACGGCACTGGGGATCGCGCTGACGGTCACGACTGCGATCTTTCTTATGGCGCTGGTCACGGGCCTGAAACATGCATTCGTCAGCAGCGGCAGCCCGTTAAATGTACTCGTCATGCGGAAGGGGTCGGAGGCCGAACTCTCCGGCGGATTCGACGCTTCGCTCTTCCCCACTCTGAAGACGCTTCCCGGAATCGCGAAGGATTCTCATGGCGAGCCGATGGCTTCGGGCGAGTGGGTGGTGGTGATCGTGTTGCCGCGGAAAGACGGCACTGGCGAAGTGAACGTCACGGTGCGGGGCATGATGCCTGATGGACTTGAGATGCGGCAACTGCCCGATCAGCCCGGCGGCCAACCGAAAGTAAAGCTGATCGAAGGACGGTGGTTCCAGACGGGGCAGCGCGAAGTCGTTGTCAGCAAGTCAATTCGGGATCGCTTCTCTCACGCGAATATTGGCGACACCATGGAGTTTGGAAAAGGATCGTGGAAAGTGGTCGGCGTGTTCGATTCTGGAGGATCTGCGTCTGAGTCTGAAATCTGGGGCGACGTGAACCAAATGGCCTCTGATTTCGACCGGCAGGGTGGCTTTGCATCAGCGTATCTGAGGGCGACCGATCCGATTTCGGCTGAAGCGCTCACGAAGCGTGTCAGCGACGATCAGCGCTTGAAGCTCGATGGCGTGCTCGAAACAAATTACTACGCCAAGCAGACCAGTTCGGGCACTCCGATCAAGGTGATCGGATGGGTGGTTGGCATCATCATGGCGATCGGCTCGATCTTCGCCGCGATGAATACGATGTATGCGGCAGTTGCGTATCGGGGGCGCGAGATCGCGACATTGCGGGTGATCGGATTCTCGAGACCGGCGATCCTGACGTCATTCGTTCTGGAATCGCTGCTACTGGCTTTACTCGGAGCACTCGTCGGGATTCTGCTGATGCTTCCCTTTAACGGGATGGAGACCGGCACTTCGAATGCGGTGACGTTCAGTGAGGTGGTGTTCGCGTTGCGGATCACACCCGAGGTTGCAATATCAGCGATTGTTTTTGCTCTGGTAATGGGATTTATTGGCGGGCTTGCGCCCGCATGGCATGCGGCCAGGCAGAATATTCTGAACGCGTTGCGCGGTTAGCCTGGAATTATGATTTTGAACTGGGAAGGTTGAGCGGACGTAATCACTCTCATGGGAATTGATACGAAACACGAAGATTTGCAGAGTCTGCGGATCGACCGCTCGCAGCGAGGCGATGATCCCGGCGGACCTTCGACGTGGGCGCGCCGTTACATCATTGCCGGCATAGCAATCCTTGTCGTGCTCGGGATTTGCACCATCGCGTATCGCGCATTTTCCGCGGACACGCCTGAAGTGGAGGTCGTGCGCGCTTCCGCCCAGACTACCGGGAATGACGAAGGCGGAACAGTTCTCTCGGCGACGGGCTACATCGTGGCGCACCACACGATCAACGTGAACTCAAAAGTGACGGGCCGCCTGAAGTGGATTGGCGTGGAAAAGGGCGACAAGGTAAAAGAGGGCCAGATACTGGTCCGGCTCGAAGATGACGAGTTCCGCGCAGCTTACGAACAAGCAAAGGGCGGCGTTGAAAATGCCAAGGCCTATCTGGAAGAACTGCAGCACGGATCGCGTCCGCAGGAAATTCAGCAAGCGCAGCATAATCTGGATGAGGCCCAAGCCACGCTAGTCAACGACAAGCTAACGCTCGACCGCACGAAGGAACTTGCGACAAACGGCGTCGTTTCGCGCCAACAACTCGACGACGCAACTGCGAAGTTCGATTCCGACCAGCAGCGCGTCAACTCTCTGCGGCAGGCGTTCACTCTGATGAAGATCGGCCCGCGTCCGGAAGAGATTGCGCGGGCTCAGGGAGCGCTGCTCCAGGCTGAGGGGCAGCTCGCTTATGCGAAGTCGCAACTGGACGCGACCATTATTCGCGCTCCGGTGACAGGAACAATTCTGGACCGAACGGCGGAAAAAGGAGAGCTGATCACCGCACAATTTGCCAGCGCTGCTGCCGGAGGGCCGCAGGGATCTGTCGTATCTCTTGCAGACTTGAACGATCTGCAAGTCGAACTCGATATTGCGCAGGCAGATTTCGCACGGCTGAGCCCGAACCAGAAAGGGATCGTCACCACCGACGCTTATCCCGACAAACAGTATGACGGGCAGATTGCGCAGATTTCTCCGGAGGCGAATCGGCAGAAGGCCACCGTGCAGGTGAAGGTGCAGGTGCTGAATCCAAATAAGTATCCGGACGTGCAGTTGCGGCCTGAGATGAACGCAACGGTACGATTCCTGGCAAACGACAAGCCCAAGAATGCGACGGGGCCTTCGGGAGTCTTTGTTCCTGCGAATGCGATCCGCGATAAAGACGGCAAGAAGATCGTATTCCTCGCATACAACGGAAAAGCCGTCGAGCGCGAAGTTCACATCACCGGCCAGCGTGCAGATGGCTCGCTGGTCGATGGACTGGTCGGTGGCGAGGACGTGATCACGACCGCTCCGGCGACTTTGAAAGATGGAGATCGAATCAAAATTAAGGGGCAATCATGAGCACAGTCGCAGAAACGAACGTTGCCACGACTACGAAAGTTGTCCAGGTGCGTG
>DATEJO010000174.1:0-8449 GCA_035277905.1 Candidatus Sulfotelmatobacter sp. | reverse complement strand
CAAAAACGAAGAAGAAAAAATGGAAGAGGAGACCCGCAAGCTCCTCGGCCAGCTCAACGGATCGAAGGTGATCCCCGGCCCGTTCGCCATGAGCGCGCAGTGCAACCGCGTCGCAGTTGAAGACGGACACACTGAATCCATCTCGATCCGTCTCCAGAGAAAAGCGAAGCCCGAAGAGATCGTCGAGGCTTGGAACAGCTACCGCGCCGAGCCGCAAGAACTCAAACTGCCCAGCGCGCCCGACCGCCCAGTCGTCTATCTCGATGCCGCCGACCGACCGCAGCCCCGTTTGGACGTGGACATAGGTGCCGGCATGACGACGGCCGTCGGACGCCTTCGCCCCTGCGGCGTTCTCGATTGGAAATTTACCGTGCTCTCGCACAACACGATCAGAGGAGCCGCCGGAGCCGCCGTCCTTAACGCCGAATTGCTGAAAGCGAAAGGCTACCTGGGATGACCTCGGACGCACGCGTCGCGCCATCCAGCCAGTCAGCGCAAAGGCATTCCCAATCCCTGCGTCATCCTGAGCGGAGCCGCTTTTTCGCTCACTCTGCAGGCCTGCGTCATCCTGAGCGGAGCCGCTTTTCAGGCGAAGCGCAGGATCTCGCGTGCAGCCCCCACTCTGCCGCCCCAGCATCAAATCCCGCCTCAAGGACATCCCGCCGATGATCGTCATGAAATTCGGCGGCACCTCCGTCGAAGACGCCAAAGCCATCGACCGCGTCGCTTCTATCGTTCAAGGCCGCCTGGCGCAGCAACCGGTGGTCGTCGTCAGCGCAATGGCCAAAGTCACAGACACTCTCCTGACCATGGCGCGCGCCGCCGGAGAAGGCGAGCGCAAGACAGCTCTTAAGCTTTGCCGCTCACTGCAGGAGCGCCATTACAACACGGCCAGCGAACTGCTCGGCACGGCCCGCTTCACCGAATTTCACTCCGAACTTGGATCAGACTTCGAAGCACTCGACGAACTCCTCCGCGGCATCTCCGCCGTTGGCGAAATCACTCCCCGTACCACGGATCTCGTCGCAGCATTCGGCGAGATGCTCTCAAGCAAGATCGTTGCCGCCGCCTTCGAGTCCCGAGGACTTGGCGGCGTCCACGTCGACTCCCGCGACATCCTGATTACCGACAGCGCCTACATGCAGGCAGTTCCTCAGTTCGAAGAGACCAACACAAGACTGCAGCAAAAAGTTCAGCCGCTATTGCAGTCTGGAAAAGTGCCGGTAATGGGCGGATTCATCGGCGCCAATCGAGCCGGCATTACGACCACGATCGGACGCGGCGGCTCGGATTTTTCGGCTGCGATTTTCGGCGCTGGACTCGGTGCCGACCGCATCGAAATCTGGACCGACGTCGACGGCATCCTCACGACCGATCCGCGCGTCTGCCCGGACGCTCACCGCATCAAAGTCATCAGCTTCGATGAGGCCGCCGAACTCGCCTACTTCGGCGCAAAGGTTCTCCACCCGGCGACCGTCTTGCCCGCAATTCAGAAAAATATTCCGGTTTATGTTCTGAACTCGCGCAACCCCTCGTGTGAAGGTACCCGCATCACGACCCGCGCTCCGCATAGCAAGAACATTTTCAAAGCGATTGCAGCCAAGAAGCGCATCACGATCGTCGATGTTGCCGCCCCTCGCATGCTTCTCGCTCACGGATTTCTGCGCGCCATTTTCGAAGCATTCGACCGCCACAAAGTCGCCGTCGACGTGGTTTCGACGTCCGAGGTCAGCGTCTCGTTAACGGTCGATTCGAATCAGGCAATCCCGGCGCTGGCGGCCGATCTGGCGAAGTTAGCAGATG
Organism: Candidatus Sulfotelmatobacter sp.; assembly: GCA_035277905.1. Lineage (GTDB taxonomy): Bacteria > Acidobacteriota > Terriglobia > Terriglobales > Acidobacteriaceae > Sulfotelmatobacter. The sequence continues at coordinate 6,646 of DATEJO010000174.1, read as the reverse complement.
TGAAATACGAGGGCCGGAAAGCCATCGTCTGTCTGGTTGGAGAAAACCTGCGCGAAACGCCTGGAATCGCGGCGATCGTCTTCCGCGAACTCGCCGACAAAAAGATTCGCATGATCTCTCAGGGCGCATCCGAAATCAATCTCACCTTCGTCATCGAAGAAGACGAAGTTCCCGAAGTCATCCAGCGCCTGCACAAAACCTTCTTCGCCGAGCTGGACGCGGAAATCTTCGCTTAACCGCCACGATCATCCCCGCCGGAGCTTGCCTTCCCGAAGGGGATGGCAAGCGGAGTGGAGGGACCTTATGTTTCCTCATGCAAAGACGGAACTTAAGCCCCGCGCCTTTGTTCCCGGTCCAGGTCCAGCAACTCATCGAACAGCGTTCGGTAATACATCATCGCCTGGCGCAAGTCTTCGGTGCTGGCCTGCCCCTCGCCGTGTCGCAGGGCAACTTTGTGGGCTCTGCGGTAGTTGTCCACGATCACGGGATAATCCACCGACAAATCCGCGGCCCTCTGGTCAAACTCCGCGATCGGATATCCCCTCGCCTGCATCACGTCTGTCACAAGGCTGTCCGCCACTGTTACGGCCCCGCGCGGATCGTCTACAAACCGCGCCTGCACCTGCCTCCACCGCACGGTGAAGGCCGCTCGATCAGCGGCCGAGAGCGCACGCACCTTATGTTTTTCCCGCTCTCTCTGCCTGAACTGCAACACTCCCTCGGCTCTCCGCGTATCCCCTTCCTGCCGCAGCACCCGGTCGTATTCCGGCCCAAAACGCCGCCTCAGGCCCACGGTTCGCCGCTTACGCGACGCCGCAAATGCCAGCACTCCTACCACAATCAGCGCGATCACCGCGAGCGTAATGACAATCCACCACTGCGCCGAATAACTTTGATACATGAGACCTCCGCCGCTATGGGATGCCATGCTAACGGCGGATGTTGTCGAAACATCTGGCCCGATTGTCCCTGCGCCTTCTCCTGTCTATGTGTTTAAATCTTCTACGGAAGCAGAATGAACATTCTCGTTCTAGGCCGAGGCAAAACCGGCTCGCTTGTGGCAGAAGTTGCAGGCGAGCGCCGCCACCACGTCCGTGTCGCAGGGACCAAAGACAATGCCGACGGCGCCGCGCTGACTGCGCAGAAACTTCACGACATTGACGTCATCATCGATTTCACCGCGCCGCACTGCGTTCTCGCGAATATCGAGGCTGGGGTTAACGCAGGAAAGAACATGATCGTTGGCACCACTGGCTGGTACAAAGAAATCGACCGCATCCGCCAACTTGTCGAGCAGCACAAAACCGCCTTCCTCTATTCCCCGAATTTCTCCATCGGCGTGAATCTGTTTTTCGATGTCGCCCGCACCGCCGCAGCCGCACTTCGCCACGACTACTCCGGACAGATCTTCGAGCGCCATCACGTCCAGAAGAAAGACGCACCCAGCGGCACCGCGATCACCCTGCAGCGCCTGATTCGCCAAGCGAGCGAGAAAAACGAAGATCTTGAAATCACATCCTTCCGCGAGGGCGAAGTCGTCGGATTTCACGAAGTCGTCTTCGAATCCCCTGCCGACCGCATCTATCTCAGCCACGACGCCAAATCCCGCCGGGGCTTCGCCGAAGGCGCCGTTCTCGCCGCCGAATGGCTACCCGGCAAGAAGGGTTTTTACGATTTCAAAGATATCTGGCGGGAACTATAGATCTGCAGCATGCAAATCGGTGACAAAGTCGCGATAGTCACGATTCCTGCCGATCTGCCCGAAAATGATCTGAAAACGAGATCTCTCTTCAAAGCATGCGTAGGCCGGACGTTCCCAATCGTTGGCGTCCAAGGTCACTTACTGGAACTGGAAGTTGGACAAGTTCTAGGCCAAGAACCCTGCATGCATTCCATCTGGATCGAGCCAGAGCATGTGAGGCTCGCGAGTAACTGACCTCTAGCCACTAATCCCTATCCACTGTTCCGCATTTTCCTTCGCCCCGCCTTCGCGTTATCTTATTGCTATGCAACTTCGAGGATGTGGTACTGCACTCGTTACTCCATTTCATCAGGATGGTTCAATCGACGACGCAGCACTGCGCAACCTGGTCGCCTGGCAGATCGAATCTGGCATCGATTTTCTGGTTCCCTGCGGAACCACCGGGGAAACGCCCACTCTCTCGCACGATGAGTGGCTGCAAGTCATCGACACAACAATCGAAGCCGCCTCCGGACGCGTTCCCATCGTTGCCGGAGCCACTTCCAACGCCACCCACGACGCCGTCGCAAAAGCCAAAGAACTCGCCGCCCGTCCCGGCGTAAATGTCATTCTCACGGCCTCTCCGTACTACAACAAGCCAACCCAGGAAGGGCAATACCGCCATTTCAAGGCCATTGCCGAAGCTGTCGATGGCAAAGCGGTGCTGCTTTACAACGTCCCCGGACGCACCGCCGCCAACATCGAACCCGCAACCATCATCCGGCTCGCCGAGATCCCCAACATCATCGGCGTGAAAGAAGCCAGTGGCAATCTGACGCAGGTCGCCGAGATTACCGCGAGCGTCCCCGAAACATTCCTCGTCTTCTCCGGAGACGATGCCGTCACCCTTCCCGTGATCGCGCTCGGCGGAGTCGGCATCGTCTCCGTCGCGTCCAACGAAATCCCCGCAGAAATGTCAGCGCTCACTCGCGCCGCCCTGACCAACGACTGGGCCACCGCGCGAAGTCTCAACCGCAAATATCTCGCGCTGATGCAGGCCAACTTCATCGAATCGAGCCCGCTGCCGGTGAAGGCCGTACTCACCATGATGGGCAAAATCGAAGAGGTCTACCGACTCCCTCTCGTTCCGATGCGCCGCGACACGCGTTCGCGCCTGCAGAGAATCGCCACGGAAGCGGGACTGATCACGAAGCCCGCCGTGCCCGCTCACGACGTTGCCGAATTTTTCATCTACGAAAACTGGGCCGCCGGTCCGCACAAGATCGTCCTCCACCGCGGCACCTGCGGCCAGTGCAGCCACGGCAAAGGACGACCCTCCGGCCACGACATTCACCACGCCCGCTGGCACGGCCCCTATGGCACGCTGACCGAGGCTCGCGGCATCGCCCACGCTATGACCGGAATCCTCATCCGCAGCGAATGCAAGTGCGTCTGAGCACTGTTGATTGATGACTGATGATTGTTGAGGTCTGTATCCCGACCGGAGCGCAGCGAAACAAGCGGAGTGTAGGGACCCTGTGTTCCGCGCACCGCTTTTGACAATCCCACAATCAAAATTCAACAATCATCCATCCCATGTCCCTGAAAGAATCCATCGAACGCCTCGCCGCTCAAGGCGAAATCGAACAAGATCCTCAGGCCCGCAGAACTTTCCTCGAATTCCGCGATCAGCTCACGCAAGGTAAAATTCGCGCCGCTGAAAAAATCGACGGCCAGTGGAAAGTCAACGCCTGGGTGAAAAAAGGAATCCTCCTCGGATTCCGTCTCGGCGCCATCGCTGAAATGCCCGCCGGACTGTCCTTCGTCGACAAAGACACCTTCCCTGCCCGCCAATTCACCACCGCGGACCGTGTGCGCATAGTTCCCGGAGGCTCTTCCGTTCGCGTTGGAGCCTACGTGGCGCCCTCCGTCATCTGCATGCCGCCCATGTTCATCAACGTCGGAGCCTACGTCGATGAAGGTACGATGGTCGATTCGCACGCGCTCGTCGGATCTTGCGCTCAAGTCGGAAAGCGCGTCCACCTCAGCGCAGCCGCGCAAGTCGGAGGCGTTCTCGAACCTGTCAACGCCGCCCCCGTCATCATCGAAGACGACGTTCTCGTTGGCGGAAACTGCGGCATCTACGAAGGGACCCTGGTCCGCGCTCGCGCGGTTCTGGGAGCCGGCACCATCCTCACCCGCTCCACTCCGCTCTACGATCTGGTGAAAGGCGAAGTCTACCGCGCCACCGCCGACGCACCGTTGGAAGTGCCGGAGAATGCCGTCGTAGTCCCGGGTTCCCGCGCAGTAAAAAAAGGCAAAGGGACCGAATGGAATCTCTCGCTATACACGCCCGTCATCGTGAAATACCGCGACGAAAAGACCGACCGGGGAATTGAGTTGGAAGACTGGCTACGTTGAGCCGATGCTCGACATGATAGTGCCGAAACGCCCTAATATTTCTTAGAACACCAAATGGAAACCCGCATCCCAAAGACGCTAGAAGATTTTCCGACGTTGAGCGTTACCGCCATGCGTCGGGGCGCGACGTCCGACACTGGATACACGAGATTCGAGTTTGACGGTAACTTTGACCGCGTCATTGAGGGCATGGACTCGACCTGGTTTTGGCTATTGTTCAGTGGTCGCGGATGCCTTTGCGCTAGTCTGACGTCACTCAACCGAGAAACTAAAGCTGCTGTTATCACTTGTGACGAGAAGGAGGAGCCGGAGATCGTTGGCCAGACTCTCTATTATCTCAGCCCTTACTGGCAGGCCTTTCACGTCTGGATGGTCCTCGATCCCACCTGGGGGTGGGAAAGAATGCAATTTCAACGAGTCGACGCTGTTGCCGAGGATTACGAAGCGCCAAACATCTCCATCGCAGGAGGTCGAGAGGTAAAGATCTGGACGAAAGTAGAACCACTCAAAGGAAACACCGGTCAGAGCCGACACTATCCGGCGCCCGACCAAACGTTACCGCTCCGCAGTGGCACGCGAGTAATTCCCGCGGGATGGGACCACGAGCACTGTGACCTGTGCAAGGCGCATATCGAAGACGGCGATTTCGGATACTGTGATCCGGGAAAACGCTGGATGTGCACCAACTGCTACGAACGATATGTGGAGCAACGCGACCTCGCGTTTGTGGACGAACTTTAGATTGGAGGTCTGCTTCGAACGTTTACTGCCGCAGCCCGACTCGTAACTTCCCCGTCCCGTTCGACGTAACCTGAATCGTCCCCAGCCTCCCCACGACCGCGTCCGCATCCGTCAACCTCTCCGCCGCATACGTGCTCGCCAACCCAATCACCTTCATTCCACCCGCGCGAGCCGACTGAATACCCGCTGGAGCATCCTCAATTACCAGGCATTCGGCCGGAGGAAACCCCAGCCCTTCCGCTCCCTTCAAATACGGCTCCGGATGCGGCTTCCCCTGCATCACATCATCTGAGGTCACCAGCACCGCCGGCACCGGCAACCCGCAATAGCGCAGTCGCGCCGTAGCCAGCAGCCGCGATCCCGATGTCACCACGCCCCATCTCCCGGCAGGAATCGATCGCACCAACTCCAAAGCGCCCGGCATTACGACAACGCCCTCTTGACTCCCGGCCTCCCGATTCTCGATCTCCCACGCTTCGGCTTCTGCATCCAGGTGCGGAGCCACTGTGCGAATCACTTCGATTGTCCGCACGCCGTGCGCAATCGCCATGATCGCGTCGCCGTCCACGCCCTTGCGCGTGGCCCACTCGCGCCACTCGCGGTCCACCGACCGCGTCGAATCCACCAGAACTCCATCCAGATCAAACAAAACGGCTGAACAGGAAAAAATAGGCATGCCCTTTGATTTTAACTACGAAGCTAAACAGCAGACTTGCGGATTGTTGAATTTTGATTGTTGATTAAGAATCTCCCGCTCACGCCTGCCATTGCGGAAGGTTTTCATTCAACAATCAAAAATCAACAATCAACAATTCCGTCCCTCACTCGCGCGCTGCCGGCAAACTCGCCTGACCCTCCGCGGCCCGTTCAGCCAATATCTGTTGCCGCACGGTTAAATGCCGTTGCCGGAAATGCGTCCGCGCCCGCTCTCCCCACGCCCGCACAAACCAGTAATTCAGCCCCGCGCCGATCGCCGAACTGGCCAGCGGAATCATCCGCCCCGCCCACTTCTCCACCACATCGGCGCTCGCCGTCGCGGCAATTCGCTGAATCACCTTCGGCACAAACTTGGTCAACACTTCTTTCTCCAGCAACTCGCGGCTGATGTCCACTCCCGCCGCGCTTGCCGCCGCAATCCACAACTCGGCAATCTCATCGTCGGTGTTGAATTCGAATCCGTACACAAGGCTCAGCTTCTGAATCGTCCGCATCGTAATCGCCGACAAAATCCCTAGGTCCGGCACAATCGTGATCAGTCCACCCAACCCAAGCCCGGCACCTTCCACCGCGGCAACCTTCATTCCGCCTCGGATAATTGAGTGCGCCACGACATCCAACTCGGTAATGTCCAGCGAAAATGTCCCGTGATATCCCGAAATCGGCATCCGATAGGCAGCCCGCAGCTGCAACAGGAACTTCCGCGGATCGACGCGAACGCTTGAATAGGCGCGAGTCAGCCCCTTCACCATTGCGGTCTCAACTCGCCGCCGCAGCCACGTTTTCCGCTCTTCTGCCATTCATCCCACATTACCGCATGCCGCCGCAGAAAACCATGAAGCTAAACCCGTAAGCCAAGAGCCGGACGCCGGAAGCCCTTTACTCATCGCTCATAGCTCACCGCTCATTGCTCCGAGCTGTGCTAGCATCATCTTTACTCCATGCCAACTGGAAAACTTCAGATTGTCCCGTTGGGCGGCCTGGGCGAGTTCGGGATGAACTGCATGGCCGTCCGCTGGGGCGACGACATCATTGTCATCGACGCCGGACTCATGTTCCCCGAAGCCGAGCTTCTCGGCGTCGACA
>DATEJO010000173.1:0-19606 GCA_035277905.1 Candidatus Sulfotelmatobacter sp. | reverse complement strand
CTGGCGGCGGACACGGGGGCTGCGGAAGTGGAGGGATCGTTTACAAGCTAACACTGGCCGGCCAGCTCACCGTCCTTTACAACTTCAGCAACACCTGCACCGACGGCTCGTGGCCAAACGGAATCATCCTCGCCAGCGACGGGGATTTCTATGGCACGACCGTTTACGGCGGTCTAGGCGGCTTACCGGGCACGATTTTCAAGATCACTCCCTCCGGCAAGTACACGCAACTTTATTCGTTCTGCGCGCAAGCGAACTGCACCGACGGCGAAAAGCCGTTTTACCCGCCCGTTCAGGGCAATGACGGAAACTTCTACGGTGCCGCTAGCGGTGGCGGGACCCAGGGAGGCGGAGTCATCTACAAGGTGACGGCTTCCGGAACGTATTCGGTTATCTACAACTTTTGCTACTCACAGCAAACTGGCGCCTGCGTCGAAGGTTCCTACCCAAACGCAATCACCAAAGATGCTGACGGCAATTTTGTTGGTACGGCCAGCGGTGGCACCAGCGGTTACGGAGTCATCTTCAAGATCACTCCCGGCGGCCAGTACACCGTCCTGCACAACTTCGCCCCGGATGGAGTCCTCGGATGGCCCGGGACACAGTTGACGCTCGGCAGCGACGGAAATATGTATGGAACGTTGATGGGTGGCGGGTCCGGATCGTGGGCTCCCAACGCGCTTGGAGCCATTTACCGGGTCACCTCAGACGGCGACTTCACCCCGCTCTATCGCTTCTGCCAATGCGGCAACGGGACAGGCTTCACTCCGCTGGACTCGGTTTTCCAAGGGACTGACGGCAATTTCTACGGGACGACTGCTTACGGCGGCATCGGCCCAGATACCGACGAAGACTGGGGATACGGCACCGTCTTTCAATACGCGAGCGGACTCGGTCCGATCGTGGAAACCGTCCCCACCGCCTCCAAAGCTGGCAAGCAAGTCCTCATCCTCGGCAACCACCTGAACGGAACAACAGGAGTGATGTTCAATGGCGTGCAGGCAGATTTCACGGTCGAGTCGGATACATACATCAAGGCGACAGTTCCAACGGGCGCGACCAGCGGCACAGTTTCGGTCGTGACCCACAACGGAGTTCTCAACAGTAATCCACAGTTTGTCGTGACCAAATAATCGTCGCGAACGGGCCCGGGGCGAACCCCTCTGCCATCCGGGCCCGTCTTTTACCGGATTTCCAATGCCACGCCGCTAAAGATCAGGAGTAGACACCATGAACTTCTTGCAACTCAAAACGGATATCTGCAACGAAATCGAATCCACCCTCGCGTGCTACTGGAGCAGCCCTCGCCCTGTACGTCAGCCGGCGAATGACTGCAAGCGTCAAGTCACAAAGCGTGACCTTCGTCGACAGGAAACTTCCGTGATCCAGGCGACCGACGGAAATTTCTAGGGCGTGGGATATTCCTGCAACAGCGCTGAAATCTTCAAAATGTCACGATTCCAACAGGTTCCGTCACTGCGCCACTCGGAACTCTGAACAGCAGTCCGCGCTCCGCGTGGCAAAATTGCGCGTCAGATACGGTCTTAGGCCGTGGCGCGTCATCAGACCCCGGCCAGTCCCTCCTCACCCTAAGGGTTTTCCAGTATTCCCGCCTCGGGTTTCCCCGTATGTCGCTCCCGAATAGCTCCCTTTACACTGTCGTTACACTCCGCGCCCAGATCGGAAGAAATGCCAAGACGCGTTCTGATTGCCGACGATAACGATACGATCCGCCGAACGCTGTGTTCGGAAGTCGCCCAAGTTGCAGGCATCGAGGTTTGTGCGACCGTATCCAATGGTATCGAGGCGGTCGAGTCCGCAATTTCACTTCGCCCCGACGTGCTCATCCTTGACCTGCTCATGCCTGGTCTTACCGGGGTTCAGGTGGCCGGGATCCTGAAAAGAAACTTGCCCGCTGCAAAGATCATCCTGTTCACGCTTTATTCGGACGTCATCACTCCCCAGATGGTTACGGCTCTTGGTGCGACGCTTGTCTCCAAATCCGAAGGACTTCGCGCCCTTGCCCGCGCCCTGAGAGAGACACTGGAAAGCAGAACTCGTGAAGTGAACGAGGGCCTGGCCCGCGCCGTACACGAACGGGCGACCGACCCCGAGGATCTGGACCTGCTCACCGACCAGGTTTCCGCGCCCCTGACTCGCTGTAGCCGCGACTTGAAATATGTGTGGGTCAACGAACGGTATGCGAACTTTCTTAAACGTCCCCTCGAAAAAATCGTTGGCCACTCCATTCTGGATGTTCTGGGAAAAAGTGCGTTCGATGCCGTGCAGCGCTACTTCGATCAGGTGCTCCGCGGAGAAGATGTCTCTTACGAGATCGAAGTGGAATATAAGTCTGCTGGACACCGCAAAATCGCCGCTTTCTACAAGCCAACTTTAAACGCGAGTGGATCTCCGGACGGATGGCTGGCCTACGTCGAAGACTTGACCCTGCAAGCAGACGTCTCGATGACCGGCTAGGGCGCGGCCAATCCCTGTCCCGTCAACATCAGAGGTTGCCCCAGCCTTCCCGCGTTTTCAGCGGGAGGCTGGGCGGCACGAATATCCCGCAACCAGGAAAGAACGTCGCTCGAGTCAAGCATGTCATTTCTGTCGTCCTGAACGAAGTGAAGAATCCCCCGCAGCCGACATGACGACAATGTGAAGAGGAATTCTAAGGAAGTCGTATGCGGCGCTGTTTCTCTTAAGGCACTTCGAAGACCTCAACTAGTCCTCGGCGCAGGAGCGCTACTCTATGCCCATTCGCCGAAAGCGCGGGCTTTCTCAAAATACCGCCCCAATCGTGTCTCGGATCCCATCGCAGCGTGAGCAACTCCCTCCCTGTTTGCGTGTCGTAAACCCTTATTATTCGTCTGTCGTAAGGCCTGCTGCCTAGGCCACCTAGAGGATTTGTGATCTTGCTCCAACGAGTCTGTTGCGTTTCGACCCTCATCAGTCTTGTTCGGTCGACGCTCGAGATGGAGTCTACGAAACTGCCATCACGGCGACCGGACTGCTGCCAATCCGTCACGACTCTCGCCGGATATTCCCCGGGTATTGGGGCCAAGGTGCGCGAGTCGAGAACCACTCGCTTCGTCATGAGATTGCCCCCTACGACTACCTTGGCGCGATCCGCTGACAACCACAGAGGCCCCTTTGTGGCGTACGCCCGGTCACACTGGAGATCAGCGGAACACAACTTGACTTCGGACAGTGACTGCACGAGGAAATTACCGCCAAGAGCCGGCCTCACCGCATCAGATACTACAGACTCGGATATCGGCATGTGCGCAATCTTTCGGGGCTTCTCTTGGCTGACGTCGAAGAGAACGAGGATTGCGTCAGGCGTCTCTTCGAAAAGAGGATGCGGGGAACCGTCCGGGGCCTGATTGATCGCCACCAGCAACAGATTCTCAGACAGAAAGCCAACCGTCGAGTAGTCTCGCGCCTCATTCGAGTACCCGTACTGCCGGAGATCCCAAACACGCTGCGGGTTGTGTCGCGTGTTGGCGCCGGAAGCGCTCGTCGCAAATAGGCCTGTTACAAAAATTGCAACGACAGCACTGCGGAGCAGTAATGGCAGCCACTTCATCCACGCATTGTATCCAGCAACTCTCAACCGGCGCTAACGTCGCTACAAACTCACTTTTCCACAAACCCGTGTGACATCTGGCCTTGCCTTCCATCCCCCGCGGCGCAATTATGGGCGAGGCGACGACGGTGCTCAGGCGTCGCCAACCTTCCCATTTTGGAACTGTGTTTACGCGGCCTTTTGCAGTTAAGTTCGTTGAAAACGAGATTTTGCCCGCAAGCTATTGATTCCGAATATTTTATTTAAATTTTCCGCTACTCGATGATTCTATAGGGGGAGGTGGGTATCCCCCGCGCTTCTGCCGATTTCGATTTTTTCGGGACTCTGGACGACCACGTCATCCGAGATTTTTCGTGTGATCTCGCCAATCAATTTCAGGGCCGCTTCTGCCGATAGCTCTTCTCAGGAGTGCTGTCGATGCTCGAATGGTATTGGATCGCATTGCCGATTCTGGTGAGTCTCGCCATCTACCAGCAGGTTCGCATTTACCACATTCATCGCGAATCGAAAAAGCGCGAAGAGATCTTTCAAATTGTCACCGAAAACGCCGCCGACATGATCGCCTTGGTCGACGTCAAAGGTCGCCGTCTCTACAACAGTCCTTCCTACAAACGAATTCTCGGATATTCCCCCGCAGAGCTGAGCGAAACCTCCGCCTTCGAGCAGATTCATCCCGAGGATCGCTTTCGCGTGATCGAAGCTGCCCGCGAGGCGCGCGAAAGCGGAGTCGGACAACAACTCGACTACCGCATCAAGCACAAGGACGGCAGCTGGCGCGTCTTCGAGTCCCTGGCCAGCACCATCCGCGACGCCAACGGCGAAGTTGCGAAGATGGTGATCGTCAATCGCGACATCACCGAGCGCAAGCGCGCCGAGCAGCAACTCGAGCACAACCTGTTTCACGATCCGCTCACGGGATTGCCCAATCGCCGCTCGTTTCTCGATCGCCTGCAAATGTCATTCGCGCGAACCCGCGTCGATTCCAGCAGGCCGCACACGCTGCTTCTCGGCAATGTCGATCACTTCAAGATCTTCAACGAATCGATGGGCAATGACGCGGGCGATCACATCCTGAGCGAAATCGCCCGCCGCATGGCGAGTTGTCTTCGGCAGGATTCGACCATCGCGCGCAACGCCGGCGCCGAAGCTCCGCTGTTTCGGCTTGGCTCCGATGAATTCACCATCTTGCTCGAAACCGTTGCCGATCCCAGCGACGCCATGCGCATCGCCCGCCAGTTGCAGACCGCAGTTGCGGAACCCTTCACTGTCGCTGCACGCGAAATCCGCCCGTCGCTGAGCGTTGGCATTGCCCTGAGCACATCAACGCACGAGCGTCCCGAAGATATTTTGAAAGATGCCGACATTGCGATGCGCCGGGCCAAAGCGCTTGGCGGGTCGCGTTGCGAGGTCTTCGACGAAGTGATGCATCGCCGCGCTGTTGGTCGACTCAAGCTCGAATCCGATCTGCGCACTGCGCTGGCCGAACGGCAATTCTTCGTCCATTATCAGCCGGTCGTGCGTGTCGACAACCGCAACGTTGTCAGCTTCGAAGCATTACTGCGTTGGAATCATCCGGCGCAAGGATTGATCTCTCCTTACCGCTTCATCGAGGCCGCCGAAGATACCGGTGTTCTGGTTTCCATCGGACACTGGCTGATCATGCAATCCTGCCGCCAACTTCGCGAATGGCAGATGAACGATTACGCTCAACGTCCGATGAATATCACTGTGAACGTCTCGGCGCGTCAATTTGCGGATGCACGGCTGGTGAACGATCTGCAGGAAGCGTTGCAGGAAACGGGAATCGATCCGTCGCGGCTGCAACTCGAAATCACGGAGAGCATTGCCTCCGCCGATCCGAAGCTGACGATCACCGTCCTCTCTCACCTCAAACACATGGGAATTGGCGTCGTTCTCGACGACTTCGGCACCGGCTCGATCTCATTGCGAGGGCTGAGCCAGTTCCCTGTCGACGCGCTGAAGATCGACCGGTCACTGGTGCACGAGATGCAAAGCGATCGCGGGAGTTCCGATATCGTGGAACTGATCATCCTGGTCGCGCACAAAATGGGAATGAAAGTTGTCGCCGAAGGAATCGAAACCGCGCGCCAACTCGAACGCCTCGCCGAACTGGGATGCGAATTCGGCCAGGGATATTACTTCTCCCAACCGATGGACGCCAAAGCCGCGCAGCAATTCACGCGCCAGCAAATCGCCGCCTCGCGCGCCTCTGGTGTGGCAGCAAAATAGGTATTGTCATCTCGACCGGAGCGCTGCCTTCCGCGAAGCGGAAGGCAACGCGGAGTGGAGAGACCCTTTGTTCCACGCGAGAAAACTATCGCGTCCCGTTTCCCGGCGAAACAACGCGTCCATATTCCGTCGCGCGGCTCAGGCGGTCGAACATGCGCCATGTTTCCAGTGAGACTTTGCTGATCGCCCCTTCTCCGTCACGTTCGTTGAGAAGGTACCCCGTCATCACGCAGATCACATACGGACGTCCTTCGACGAACACAACGCCCGAATCATTCCGAACTGCTTCCAGTTCGCCAGGCTTATTGGCGACCTTCAGATCAGGAGGAAGATATTTCGGAATGAATGAGGATTTATTCGTGCTGAGCATCTTGAAGAAGGCATCGGTGAACTCCTTATTCAGCACCTTGCCGTGATAGATGGCATCGAGCAACATCATCATCTCCCGCGGCGTGGAAATATTCTCGCGCCCCTCTTTCGCCGCCTGCAGGTCCATCATCTTGCGGCGCAGTCGCGTATGCGTCAGGCCCAGCGAGTCGAGCATCGCATTGACGTTCTGCATCCCGACGCGGTCGATCAGCACGTTGCAGGCAGAGTTGTCGCTCACCGCAACCATCATCGTCGCGAGGTCGCGTAGTGTTATGCGCGTCACTCCGGGAGTGAGTCCATCCATGATGTCGCTGTCCGGAACCAGATCAGATGACTGCACTGTGTAAAGATCCGTCAGCTTGAGCTTCCCTTGCTGCGCCTGTAGATAGAGATCAGCGAGAACGGTGATCTTGATGGAACTGGCCTGCGCAAAGATTTCGTCCTCGTTCAGGTAGTAGTGATCGCCAGTCGTAAGGTCTTCGATCGCCAGTCCCATGACGCCGTCGAGATTCTGATTAATCTCGCCGATCTTCGCTTCGAGCTTCTGCCAAAGAATCTTCTGCTTGCCCGCAGAAGGCGCCGATGTTTGAGCAATGCCAGCTGAAAGGAATAGGACAAAACAGACGAGAAATCTCCCCAGTGTTCTCATGATGGCAGTGGATTGTAGCAGGCAGATACGCGGATTATCCTTCGATCTTCGCCTCGCGCAGATGTTTGACCGCGGTCTCCGAACTCACTGGCGAATAGTAGACCTCTTTGAAGGTGTACGACTTCGCCTTCGCGGGAATCACCGGCAGAATCTCGATGTGCCAGTGGTAATCCTCGTCAATCGTCTTCCAATAGCCCAGGTTCTTTGACGGGTGAAGCGAACTAGGAGACGTGTGCAGCACAAGGTGGAACTCCTCCGATACGGAGCGGATTCGCTGCAAGGTTCGCCGCAGTAGCGCGGCGAGATTCACTCGCAGTCCCGGGCGATTCAATCCGGTACGCTCGAACGATGCTTCATGGTTGCGCGGCAGAATCCATGTCTCGTATGGAACGCGCGGCGCATACGGACCAATCGCCAGGTAGTCCCCACGAGCCTCGATCACGCGCTGGGCCTGGCGTTCTTCCTGCTGCAGGATGTCGCAGAAGACGCACCGCTCCTTGCTGACGAAGTATTCGCGTCCGGCGCGGAGTTCGTAAAGCACGCGGCGCGGCACAAACATGGTCGCAGTGATCTCCGATGTCGGATGCGCGAATTCCTGCCCGGCATTCTTACCGTAATCCTTGAAGAGACTTACGTACTTGATTCGCGGATCGCGCTTGAGGTCGAGAATCCGCTCGGCCGCAAGGCGAAGAAACTGCCCGATCTCGTCGTCGCTCGCTTTCCATAAATGCCGGTCGTGATTGCGGTTCTCGACCAGCACCTCATGCGCTCCGACCGAATGCATGCGGTCGTAGAGGCCATCGCCGCGACGTCCAGGCTCGCCCTCAATGCGATACAAGGGCGTGGGATGGACGACCGAGCGCGCGGACCATGTCGATCCCGGCGCGTCGGGAGCACTGGCGATCACGTGCGGCGGCGAAGCCGCTTCGGCGCAGAAACGGCATGGGCCTTCCACACGCGGCGTCGCGTCGCCCGGATCGTCCCCGGTGATGACCCACGAGCGAGTGATCGGATCTTTGCGCAGTTCCATAGAACAGCAAAGGAGAACACCGACAGGGAGCGGAGTCAATAACGATATTGAGCGATGATTTGCATCACAGTGATACAAATCACGCGCTGAAGAAGCGTGCGGCGCTTTGTTATAATCCGCCGAAGCCCGCACAGATGACCGAGCCGTCCACTCCGCTGATGCGGCAGTATGCTGCCGTCAAGAAAGAGCATCCCACCGCGCTTTTATTTTTCCGCCTCGGAGATTTCTACGAGCTGTTCTTCGACGATGCCGTCGTCGCAGCCAAAGAACTGCAGATCACGCTGACCTCGCGCAACAAGGAAAAAGGGATTGCGGTGCCGATGTGCGGCGTGCCGTATCACGCGGCCGAAGGATACATCGGGAAATTGATCCGCAAGGGATTCAAGGTCGCGATCTGCGAGCAGATGGAAGATCCGCGGCTGGCGAAGAAACTAGTGCGGCGGGAAGTGACGCGAGTTGTTACGCCGGGAACCGCGGCCGATGCATCGCTTGGCTCGGAGGAAAACAACTTTCTGGCGGCGTTGGCACAAGTGGGAGATCGCGTGGGATTCGCGGCTTTGGATTTATCGACGGGCGAGTTTCGCGCCACCGAGTTCGCGGGCGAGGGCGCGATGCGGCGAGTTCAGGAAGAACTCGAACAACTGCGTCCGAAGGAATTGCTGTACGGATCGGCTGCGCCATTGTTCGATGCATCTCCGAAAGCTCAGCCCGGCTTCGCACTGCCGGGACCCTTCGGCTCCGCTCAGGAGAGGCTCCCGAGACGGCTGCCTCAACCTGGTTCTCCTTCGGGGTCAATCGGCGGACGCTTCACCGAGACTCCTCTCGAGGATTGGATCTTTTCTCCCGACCATGCTCTGCCGCTGCTGGAGAATCATTTTGGTGTTTTATCGCTGGAAGGATTCGGGCTGGCTGGACGAACCGCGGCCGCTTCAGCCGCGGGAGCCATCCTTTACTACGTGCGTTCAACGCAGCGCGGATCGCTCGATCATGTCGACCGCATCGGCTGGTATGAGCGGCAGAATTGCCTCGTGCTCGATGCGGTCACGGTGCGGAATCTTGAGTTGATCGAGCCGCTGTTCGCGGGAACCGATTCCGGCGTAACTTTGTTTCGATCGATCGATGCCGCCGTGACGCCGATGGGCAAACGTCTGCTGCGGGCGTGGCTGCTGCGTCCGTCGCTCGATTTGAACGAGATCAACGGGCGTCTCGATTCAGTCGAAGCCGGAGTCAAGGACATTGTCGCGCGGGAGGAATTGCGCCGGGCGCTTGATGGCGTGCTCGATCTGGAGCGTTTGTTGAGCCGCGTCACATTGGAGACAGCGAATCCGCGGGATGTGCTGGCGCTAGCCGCGTCGCTCGGGAAAATCCCTTCTGTTCGAGGAGCGGTCGCGCGGCTTGGCGCTTCGCGTTTACAGACTCTGCACGGACTGCTTGATGAACTGGGCGATTTACGGAAAAGAATCGAGAGGACGATTGTCCCGGAACCGCCATTGAGTTTTGCTGATGGCGGCGTGATTGCGACCGGAATCGATCACGATCTCGACGAATTGCGCGACCTTTCACGCAATAGCAAAGCCGTGCTGGCCCAGATCGAGCAGCGCGAACGCACGCGCACCGGAATTTCTTCGCTGAAGGTGAAGTTCAATTCGATCTTCGGCTACTACATCGAGATCTCGAAGGCGAACCTGCACCTCGCTCCGCCGGACTACGAACGAAAGCAGACGCTGGTCGCAGCAGAGCGATTTACGACTCCCGAGTTGAAGGAATACGAGGCGAAGATTCTCGACGCGCAGGAAAAGATTGTCGAGATCGAGAGGCGCCTCTTCACCGAGCTACGCACGGCGATTGCGGCCGAGGCGAAGCGGATCCGGCAGACGGCGCTGGCACTGGCGGAAGTGGATGTGCTGGCCTCGCTCGCGCATATCGCGGCACTGCGGAATTACTGCCGTCCAACATTTGTCGAGTCTGGAGAGCTGGAGATTATTGAAGGCCGGCATCCTGTAATCGAACTGCAGGAATCAGCGGGCGGCAGCGACCGCTTCGTTCCGAACGATCTTTATTTGAACGAGACGACGCACAACATCTTGCTGCTGACCGGTCCGAACATGGGCGGCAAGTCGACTTATCTGCGCCAGACGGCGCTGATTGCGATTCTGGCGCAGATGGGATCGTTTGTGCCGGCGCGCGCGGCGAAGCTGAGCGTGGTGGATCGCGTATTCACGCGGATTGGGGCGAGCGACAACCTGGCGCGCGGGCGCTCGACGTTCATGGTTGAGATGACGGAGACAGCCGCGATTCTGCACACGGCAACAGCGCGGTCGTTGATTCTGCTGGATGAAGTCGGGCGCGGCACAGCAACGTACGACGGCCTCGCGATCGCTTGGGCGGCCGTCGAGTACCTGCACGCAAGGGTGCGGGCGAAAACGCTGTTCGCGACGCATTACTTCGAGTTGACGGAGTTGGCCGAGCAACTTGAGGGAGTCAAGAATTTTCACGTATCCGTGAAGGAGACGGGCGGCGGCATCGTTTTCCTGCGGAAGGTCGAACCGGGAGCTGCCGACCGCAGCTACGGGATTGAAGTCGCTAAGTTGGCCGGGCTGCCGAACGAAGTCGTGGAGCGGGCCCGCGAGGTGCTGGTGCAACATGAGTTTGCCGAGCAGCAGGCGACAGCGCATCTGTCACCGGGGGCAACGCCTCCGGCGGCGCAGTTGACCATCTTTACTCCCCTGTCGCAGCCGGTGCTGGAAAAATTGCGCGAAGTGGATTTGAATCGGCTTACGCCTCTGGAAGCGTTGAATCTGCTGGCGGAACTGAAGAAAGAGATTTAACCACGAAGGTACACCAAGGAATGCTTTCGCGCGATGTCGGACAATTGCTGATCATCGGATTCGATGGGACGGAAATTAGTGCGGCGCTTGCTTCCCTGCTCTCGCGAATTCAGCCTGCGGGGGTCATTCTTTTCGCCCGAAATATCAAGACTCCGGAGCAGACCTGGCGACTGCTGCGCGAATGCCAGAAATGCGTCCGGACTCCGCTGTTTACTTGCGTCGATCTTGAAGGAGGAACTGTCGATCGCTTTCGGGATGCGCTCGAGCCGACGCCCTCTGCGGCGGATGTGTTCGCGACCGGAGACCGCAAGATGTTTCGCAAACATGGGCGTGTCATTGGCGAGAACTGCCTTGCTCTGGGATTCAATGTGGATTTTGCTCCGGTGCTGGATCTGGCGTTTGACGCTTCGCGCAGCGTGATGGGATCGCGAGCGGTGTCGGCGGATCCGAAGCAAGCATCAGGATATGCGAGGGAATTTCTGGCGGGACTCAGAGATGTCGGGGTTCTGGGATGCGGAAAGCATTTTCCGGGTCTGGGCGAGGGGAATCTCGACAGCCATCATGAGCTGCCCGTGATCGACAAATCTCTGAAGAAGATGTGGGCCGAGGATCTGGTTCCCTACCGGACGCTGCGGCGGCAACTGCCGATGGTGATGGTGTCACACGCGGCGTATCCGCGGGTAACGCGTGAGAAGGTTCCGGCGTCGCTCTCGAAGATTTGGATTGCAGACATTCTTAAAAAGAAAATTGGGTACAAGAATTTAATTGTTTCCGATGATTTGGAGATGGGTGGCGTGCTCTCGGCCGCATCGGTGGGAGATGCGGCGGTTGAATTCGTTCGTGCGGGCGGCGATCTGTGTCTTGTATGCCATCGCGAGGACCGGGTCGTGCAGGCGTTTGAGGCGTTGACACGCGCTGCCGAGGGCGACAAGCGTTTCGCGCGGCGGGTTGCGGAAGCGGCAAAGCGCGTTGCGACGTTTAAGAAGAAATGTGCGAAAGGGCTGCGCGCAGGAAGATCTCCTTCGGAGACGGTGGTTGAAAAATTGACTCGCAGGTTGTGGGAATTCAGCGAACAGGTCCGGCTGGAAGTCTTGAAACGCGATGAAGACCGGCGGTCGCGGGCATGAGGTCGAAGCCCATGATTGTTGCGGGAGTGATGAGCGGGACCTCTGCCGATGGGATAGATGTTGCGCTGGTGCGGATCGGCGAAGGCGCTTCATCCGCGGGGCGGAACAATAGCGGCGCGGGATCAGACAGGATCCGGCTTCTCGGGCATGCCGCATTTCCTTATTCTCGAAAAGTTCGCGATGAAGTGCTCATGGCGATGAATGCGCCGGTCGCCAGCGTGGCGAACCTTGCCCGGCTCAATGCTCTCCTTGGAGAACTGTACGCCGATGCGGTGCTTGAGACGCAGCGAGCATTTCGCGTCAAAGCCGATCTCGTGGGGTGTCATGGGCAGACCTTATATCATCAGGGCGAGGCTCTTCCATTTCTCGGCCGCCGAGTGGCGACCACATGGCAGACGGGCGAGGCGGCGGTGATCGCGGCTCGCGTGGGCGTGCCGGTGGTGTCGGATTTCCGTCCCGCAGATATGGCGGCTGGCGGCAAGGGAGCGCCGCTGGTTCCCTTCCTCGATTACTTGTGGTTTCGCAATCGGCGCGTCGGGCGCATCGTACAAAACATAGGAGGCATCGCAAACCTGACCGCGATTCCTGCGGGCGCTGGCGCTCAAGAGATATTCGCGTTCGATACCGGACCGGGAAATATGGTGATCGACGCCGTGGTGCAGGAGTTATTCGGGCGACGATTTGATCGTGGCGGAAAGATTGCTGCGTCAGGCCAGCTGATGGACAGTGCGGTCGCGAACATTTTGAAGAGAAAATTCTTCCGGGCGGAGCCTCCGAAGACTGCGGGGCGGGAGGAGTTTGGCCGCGAGTTTGTGAGCGCGTTTCTGCGCGCTTGTCGGGGAGCGAGGAACGACGACGTGGTTGCGACCGCGACTGCGTTGACTGCGCGCTCGATCGCAGATGCGGTGCGGCGTTTTGTGATTGGGAAACCGCAAGCTACTGGAGTCGGCCACGCCATACCACAACGACGGAAAGATCCGAATTATCGCGAGCTGATTCTTTCGGGTGGCGGGGCGCGGAATGCGACCCTCGTCTCGATGATCGCCGAACCACTGGCGCCGATGGGAATCGTCACACGCTTCTCGGATGAATTTGGACTGCCTTCAGAGGCTAAGGAGGCTGTGGCGTTTGCGGTGCTGGCGTACGAGACGTGGCATCGCAGGCCGTCGAATGTACCTTCGGCTACGGGAACTCAGAAGCCAGCGGTCTTGGGGAAGATTTCGTATGTCTAGGGCGGACCTCGGGCTTCGGACCTCAGACCTCGGCCAACATCATTCGTGGAACACCCCAGGTATCTTGCTCCTTCTCTGCGCCTTGGTTTTCACTCTTTCGTGTTCGCGCAAGCCTGACTCAAACATATTGGTCATGCTGATCGAATCGAGCCCGACCAATCTGGATCCGCGGGTGGGGATCGATGCGCAGTCGGAACGTATCGACAATTTGATCTTCGACGATCTGCTATCGCGCGGAGATGACCTGAACGTCGCGCCGGGAGTGGCGGAGAAGTGGGAGATCCCCGATCCGCTAACGTACGTGTTTCATCTGCACCATGGCGTGAAATTCCACGACGGACGGCCTCTGACTGCGCGAGATGTGAAGTGGACCTTCGATTCGCTGCTGCAGGGCAAGATTCGCAGTACGAAGGCGGCCAACTATAAATTCGTTGATCACATCGATGCGCCGGACGACTTCACCGTCGTCTTTCATATGAAGCAGTCCGACGCGCCTTTGCTGTGGAATCTTTCTGACGGCGCGATGGGCATTGTGCCCTACGGAAGCGGCGACGAGATGACACTGCATCCGATCGGATCGGGGCCATTCAAGTTCGTCAGCGCGGAGACGGACCGCGATGTAGTTCTCGAACGCAATGAAGATTACTGGGGCGGGAGCCCGAAGATTCCCCGTGTACGGTTTGCGGTTGTACCCGACGAGACGACTGAGGCGCTCGAGTTGCGCAAGGGCAGCGGCGATATCGCGATCAACTCGTTGACGCCCGATACGGTGGTGACGCTGGCGCGCGATCCGAACCTCCTTGTCGAGCGCGGTCCGGGAACGCGACTGGCTTATCTCGCATTCAACTTGCGCGATCCGATTTTGAAAGATGTGCGCGTGCGGCAGGCGATTGCCTACGCGCTCGATCGCGGACCGATGATCGAATACCTGTGGCGCGGCGAGGCCGAACCGGCCAGCAGCATTCTGCCCACGCAAAGCTGGGCGTACAACGGCGACGTGCACACATATCCACACGATCCGGAAAAGGCGAAGCAACTGCTCGATGCCGCAGGTTATCCGGAAGTGAATGGAGTGCGGTTTCACATCGCGATGAAGACCTCGACCGACGCGAACACGCGGATGATGGTCGCGGTCATGCAGCAGCAACTGCGGCAGGTGGGGATTGCGCTCGATATCCGCAGCTTTGAATTCGCGACATTTTTTGCCGACGTGCAACATGGCGCGTTTCAGTTGTACGGACTGCGCTGGATCGGGGGAAATGAAGATCCCGACATTTTTGAATATGCGTTCCACTCGTCGAAGTTCCCTCCGAATGGGGCGAATCGTAGCTATTACCTCAATACGAAGGTGGATGCGCTCATTGATCAGGCGCGGCAGGCGATCGATCCGAAGGTGCGGAAGCCACTATATGATCAGGTGCAATCGTTACTGGCCGAGGATGTGCCCTACATCAATCTCTGGTATCTGGACAATGTTTTGGTGCACACGAAGCGGGTGAAGAATTTGCAGCTGAATCCGGCGGGTAATTTTGATTTCTTGCGGACGGCGGAACTCACGCCGGGCGCACAGTAACCAAAACGGACCGCGAGCATAGGGTCCCTCCACTCCGTCGTCGTTCCCTTCGGAAACGGCAATCTCCGGTCGGGATGACATTGCGAAATCTCACCTTCTGTTACCATCGAACTTTAATCTCCAAGCATGCGCATTCTTTTCATTGGTGACATCTTCGGCCGACCTGGACGCAACATCGTCAAGGACCGGCTGCCCGGCATTGTTCGCGATCGCGGCATCGATCTGATCATCGCGAACGGGGAGAATTCTGCCGCCGGATTCGGCATCACTCCCGCGCTCGCTGAAGAATTGTTCGAGCTCAACATCGATGTCATTACGACCGGTAATCATGTCTGGGACAAGCGCGAGATCGTCGACTATTTCCAGATGGTCGAAGGCAACGGACACGGTCCGGCTCGGCGCGTGCTGCGTCCGGCGAACTATCCCGCGGACATGCCGGGATCAGGCGTCTATCAGGGATTCAAAGGCAAAGTTCCGTACGCGGTGATTAATCTGCAGGGGCGGGTGTTCATGGCGTCGAATGATGACCCGTTCCGCACGGCAGATCAACTGCTGAAGAACATCCAGGCGAAAGTCATTGTCGTCGACATGCACGCGGAAGCGACTTCGGAAAAAGTATCTCTCGGATGGTATCTGGACGGGCGCGTCACGGCTGTGCTCGGCACGCATACGCATGTGCCGACGGCCGATGAGCGCGTACTTCCAAATGGCACCGCCTACATCACGGATGTGGGAATGAGCGGACCATACGATGGGGTGATCGGGGTCAGAAAAGAACTGGTGGTCGGCAAGTTTCTCAACGGGATGCCGGTGCGATTTGAGCCTGCCACGGGGGATGTGCGGCTTTGCGCGGTGGTGATCGCTTGCGACGAGAATACGGGCCGGGCGCAGAAGATCGAGCGGCTGATGCTGTCTTAGAACCCGCCCTCTTCGCCCTTGTTCAGATGTAGCATGACTCGTGCAAGACACCCCGATTTCAGCGTTCTTTTATTGCATCTCTTAGGAGTGAATCCGAAGGTACCAGGCCCTAGTGGTTGATTAGCGGGTGCCCTGAAGCCTTTAGAATCGAACGATGGGGAGCAAGTCGAGGATCTGTGCAGCGGTGTGTCTCGCGGCCGTTCTGGCCGTGTGCACATTTGCGTCCGCAAGTGACGAGACTTCGGCTCCTCCTATCCGATGCGACAACGGGCTGGTCGGCGGGGTCAACTGCATCCCGAGTGCAAAGGATCTCAAGCAAGCCCACGCTGCGTACAAGCGAGGCAAGAAATTCATCGAAAACCAGCATCTGGAAGACGCGCTGGCGCAATTTGAGGATGCGGCGAAGCTTGATCCCCTGAGCGTCGAATTTCTTCGGGCGCGCGAGCTCGTCAAAGCACGGCTCGTTTTCGGCCACATGCAGAGCGGAAATGCGCTGATGGCTGAGGATGCACGGCTGCGAGCGGCGGCCGAGTTTCGCGCGGCTCTTGATCTCGATCCGGAAAACCAGTTTGCGCAGGAACGCTTTGCCGATGCCACACGACAGGCGAATGTTCCAGGGACGCCCGCGGCTCCTTCCTGGCGCCTCACCGAATCGGTGGAACTCCATCTCGAACCGGCGAACAGCGTCGCGACCTTTCATTTCACCGGCGATGTGAAATCGTTGTTTACGCAGCTGGGTGCCGCCTATGGCGTCAAGGTGCAGTTCGATGATTCGATACAACAGCGTGCGGTCACGTTCAATATCGATAACGTAGATTTTTTCACGGCCCTGCGGCTTGCCTGTCAGGTCAGCAAGTCGATGTGGACGCCGCTCGACACGCATCAGATGATGATCGCCGCCGATACTCCGGCGAATCATCGGCAATACGACCGCATGTCGCTGCGCACCTTTATCCTGCCTGCATATTCAACGCCGCAACAAACGGCGGAAGTGGTAACGATCCTGCGGAACATGTTTGATCTGCGCTTTATCACGTCGGGCTTATCAGCGAATACGGTTGAGTTGCGCGGACCGCCCTACGCGCTTGATGCTTGCGCGAAACTGCTGCAGCAACTCGATGAAGCGCAGCCGCAAGTAATACTCGATATCCGCGTCTTCCAAATTAGCCATCAGCTGACGCGCAATATCGGGCTGCACATTCCCAACACTTTCAACCTGTACAACATTCCGGCGGCGGCGTTGGCGGGCTTGGCCGGACAAAATCTGCAGCAACTCATCAATCAGCTGATTGCGTCGGGCGGCATCAATCAGGCGGGAAGCACAGGACTCGCGGGCTTGCTATCGCAGCTTACCGGACAGCAGAATTCTATTTTCAGCCAACCCCTGGCAACGTTCGGCGGAGGCCTCACGTTCATGGGGCTCAGTCTCGATCAATTCGCCGCGGCGCTTTCGGTGAATGAGTCGTGGTCGCGCATCCTGGACGACATGTCCCTGCGCGCTCTCCAGGGAAATGAAGCTTCGTTTCATCTGGGAGAGCGCTTCCCGATCCTGAATGCCAGCTACGCGCCGATTTACAACTCGCCACAGATTTCGCAGGTGCTGGGAAATCAGAGCTACATTCCGCCATTCCCGTCGGTCAGTTACGAAGACCTCGGCCTGAGCATTAAGACGAAGCCGATCATTCACGGCGACGGTTCCGTGACCCTCCAACTGGAGATGCAGGTACGGTCGCTGACAGGCCAGTCGAACAATGGCGTACCCATTATTTCCAACCGGGAGTACAAAGGCGACGTTACGCTAGCGGATGGAGAACCGGCGTTCATCGCCGGAGAGATTTCGCGTACCGACACGATATCGATGAGCGGCATTCCAGGACTGGGGATGGTTCCGCTTTTCAATATGGCGATGGTGACTAATACCAAGCAGGAAGATGACGACGAACTGATGGTCGCCATTACGCCTCATGTCGTTTCCAATTTTCTGCGCAAGACGCCGGAAATCTGGATTACGGAACGATAAGTTTCTACTCAGATTGCGGATCTCATCCGCGCTCTTATTATCGGCAAACACCGAGTGGAACAGATGCAGCCTAGAATTACGCGGGAAGTGAGTTGGGCCGCCTTGCCTTCCGGAGACTCCGCAGATATAACCAGAAGTTGAAAGTCAAAGCCGACGACCCAGCGAATAACGTGAGCAGGCTGCACGACAAGTAGAGCAAAAACTTTCCTTGCGCAAAATGCGCGTGCCACCGTTGCCCAGCAAGAAATGGGGCCACTGAACCGATGCTTGCAATGAATGCAACACCCAAAGCGACGGTTCTCAATTTCCATTTCTTTACATAGGATTCCCATTTCTCAAGTTGTTCTGCCTCATCTCTCAGAACTGAACGGTTTTTCAAAGCCTTCTCGTCCGAAAATGAATGCGGCATAGAAGCATCCGATAGTTAAGAATTGGTTCCGCGACTACGGATTCTTCTCGGCGAATTCTACGAGTTTCTTGTACACCTCAAGCAGTTCGGGCTGGAAGTTAGAGATTGGGCGACCATTGATGAACAGCGTCGGAGTGCCCGTCACACCAACCGACTTGCCGAGCGCGATCGACGCGTCCACGTGCTCCTTGGTTTCAGGCTTTGCGACACAAGCGGTGATCTCAGGTCCCTTCAATCCAGCTTCTTCGGCGATCGAGGTCAACTTCTCATCCGCGTTTTCGGCCGTAATATCGGCCTGCGTTTCATAGACCTTGGAGATGAATTTCCAGAAGTCCTC
Organism: Candidatus Sulfotelmatobacter sp.; assembly: GCA_035277905.1. GTDB lineage: Bacteria > Acidobacteriota > Terriglobia > Terriglobales > Acidobacteriaceae > Sulfotelmatobacter. The sequence continues at coordinate 1,275 of DATEJO010000173.1, read as the reverse complement.
GCTGGAGGCGCGGCCGACGCAATCGCTGTAGAGCGCGCCCTTCATCGCCCAGTTGTGCATTTCGAGCGGAAAGTTCTGGAAGATGAATCGCGCCTGCGGCTCGGCGGCAACCAGCTTCTCGATCGGGTCCTGCGCCCGTTTGCAGGCGGGGCATTGCAGGTCCCCGAACTCGACGATCAGGACGGGCGAATCTTTCGGTCCGCGCGAAGGGCCGGTAATCCCCTTTTCCAGAGTCTTATTGATGGGATCAAACGGACGGGGTCCAAAAGGAATGATGTCGCCAACCAAAGCGTGCTTGCCGTCGGCGCCTACAAAGAAGTGCGTGACCTGCTGCCCCTGCGGACTGGCAAGGACCACCACGACCTCCGACAACCCCGGAATCTTCGAGGGCTTGATGCTGGAAATCTTCCAGGTCATCTCGGGCTCATAGCCAAACTGCTGATGCAGGAAGGAGTCCACCGTGGCTTCCGAAGGAAGATTGTCGGCTGGAGCAGCGGCCTTATGCTCCGCACTCGCGGGCTTTGTGGCGTGGGTTTGAGCCGCAGCAATCGTAGAAGCGACGAAGAACACACAAATCAGGCTGAGGAGACGGTGCATAGCTTCCTTTCGTATTGCTGTACTGGAACGAATGGGAAAAGCAACATCAGGAACGCGTACTAACAGGATACATAAAAAGCGCGAATCACACGTCAGACTTCGCAGCAATCGGAAAACGCCGTCCGTAACCGAACGCCTTGGGAGAAATCTTGATCCCGGGAGCAGCCTGCTGGCGCTTGTACTCCGTGCGGTCGATCATGCGGACGACACGGCGCACGGTGTCGACATCGATCTTGCGATCGGAGGCAATCTGCTCGATGGAATGCGAATCTTCGACGTAATCTTCGAGAACGGCGTCGAGCACTTCGTAGGGCGGAAGCGAATCGCTGTCTTTCTGGTTGGCGCGCAACTCGGCCGAGGGCGGCTTTTCCAGCGTGTCCTGAGGAATGACAGGACGGCGCGAGTTGACGTACTCGCTTAACCGGTAGACGAGCGTCTTGGGCACATCTGAGATCACGGCGAGGCCTCCAGCCATGTCTCCGTACAGAGTGCAGTAGCCGACGCCGAGTTCGCTCTTGTTTCCTGTGGAGAGCACGATCGCGCCAAACTTGTTGGAGAGCGCCATCAGCAACATGCCGCGGGCACGGGATTGCAAATTCTCTTCTGTCACATCTTCGCCTTGTCCAGCGAAGACCGTCTTCAACATTTCCCGATAGGCTTCGTAGGCAGGATTGATCG
>DATEJO010000172.1:0-6677 GCA_035277905.1 Candidatus Sulfotelmatobacter sp. | reverse complement strand
CCCCCCGGAGATGGGCGCTCCTGCTGCCCGCGCCTCCGAACTCGCCCGTCATTGGGCCCGTGCCGGACACCAAGTCTCTGTTCTTACTGGATTTCCCAACCATCCCACCGGCGTCGTTCCCCCCGAATGGCGCGGCCGTCTCCGCCGCCTGACGTTTCGGGAAAAAATCGACGGCATCGACGTATTCCGTACCTGGCTCTGGCCCTTGCCCAACCGCAAGGCTCACGAGCGAATGCGCAACTACGCGTCCTTCTGCGTCTCCGCAGCTCTTCGCGGACTGACTCTTCCTCGTCCAGACGTCGTCATCGCCTCTTCGCCGCAACTTCTCGTCGGACTCTCCGGATGGTGGCTCTCCTTCTCGCGCCAGATTCCGTTTGTCTTCGAAGTCCGCGATCTCTGGCCCGAATCGCTCGTCGCCGTCGGAGCAGGACGCGAGGGCTCACTGCTCCACACTGTATTAGGCAAGATCGCCGGATTCCTCTACGAGCGCGCCGACCTCATCGTCGTCGTGACCCCCGCATTCAGAGATCACCTGATCGAACACTGGCGCGTGCCGTCCGAAAAAATCGCAGTCGTCGAAAACGGAGTCGAAACCGATCTCTTCGCACCTGCCTCGACGGACACGACCAGCGCCCTGCGTCGTCAACTCGGAGCCGAATCCAATTTTTTGGTCTGCTACATCGGCACCATGGGCATGGCACATGGCCTCGAAACTCTTCTTGTTGCCGCGGAACAACTGCGCAGGACTCATCCCGAAGTTCTCTTCCTGCTCATCGGAGAAGGCGCCGAAAAGGAGCGCATCCAAGCCCTCGCTCGATCGAGCGGCCTCAGCAATATGCAGTTCCTCGACCAGCAGCCACGCGAAAAAATTCCCGCCCTGATCTCCGCCTCGGATGCGTGCCTCGTCCTCCTGAAGAAGACTGACGTGTTCAAAACCGTGATTCCCACCAAGATGCTCGAATTCATGGCTTGCGCGCGGCCGGTGATTCTCGGAGTCGAAGGACAAGCCCTCGAGATCGTTGAAGACGCCGGCGCGGGACTCGTCATCGAACCGGAGAACCCCGGAGCCTTGGCGACCGCGATCGACCAACTCATTGCGAATCCTGCGCTCGGTCCGTCATTCGGCCAGAAGGGAAGGGAATACGTCGTGAAGAATTTCTCCCGTGCCCGCACGGCGGAGAAATACATCGGCGTGCTTACAGGAATAGCACGCGGATAGCGCCTTACAACTACAAAGATTTCAAACTAAGGATGGACGGTGTACACCGTAACCATGGTCGCGGCGCTCATGGCTGCGTCAAAGCTCTTGGCCGCGAAAACCTTACCGCCGCTCACCGGGATGAATAAGATGTCGTCGGCATGTAGCTGCACGTCCGGCGCTTTGGCTTCCAGCATCTTCTTGATTGCAACTTTTTCCTCGATCATGCCGTTCGGGCCCTTGCGGATGATCCGGGAAGCGCCCAGCTTCGCCGTGCGATTCGTGCCACCCGCCAGTGCGAGCGCCTGCAGCACCGTAAGGGTTCCGTTGTCCACCAGGAATCCGCTGGGATGGCCCACATCTCCGACCACATAAATAATTGGAGCACGCGGCACCGTGACCGTATCGCCGGGCAAAACGTCGACATTCCCGCTGGTGTCGTCGGCCAGGTTGCGCGGCAGTTTGACATCAATCGGTTCAGGTTTGTCCTTGCGCAGAATCGAAACTTTGCGTGCCGCCGACGCACTGAATCCGCCCGCTTGCGAAATGATCGAGTACAGTTTGTGATCCGCCGTATCCGGATAGATTCCTGGCTTCGCCACTTCTCCCAGCACAGTCACGCCCTGAGAAGCCGCATCGTCCACGAAAATCGTCACATGCGGATTCCGTACGAAGCCGCCGTCTTCCAGCCGTTTTTCAATGACGGTCTGCGCTTCTTCCTGAGATAGTCCGTCGACATGAACGTAGTCGATCAGCGGGAGATAAAGATCTCCGGAATTGCTCACGCGCGCCTTCGTCGTCAACTCCGGCACGTTGTACACATTGACTTCAACCAGATCGCCTGGTCCTAGCTTCACCGAGGGCAGGTTCCCACTATCATCCGCCGCCTGTTTCGCCGCTGCTTGCGAAGCACTGGTGTCTGCCCGCGAAACCGGCTGGGCCGCCGACGGCAGCGGGCTGCTTTGCGCTGCCGGCTCGCGTCCATTCGCCGGTTGTTGCGCATTCAAAACTGTCGGAATTGACAGTGACAGCGCAACTGCGAGTAGAAGAAAATTGCCACGGCGAACGGAACCCCAGCTGCCCAACTTCATCAAAGTGTCCCTTGGTCCTGTTACTTGAAATTTGAACAGCAGTTTAGCACACGGAAACCATTGATTCGTCCCGGATTTATGAACCTCCGTGTTAGTTTTCCACAGATTTTTTCCAGCCCGTGGATTGAATTTCACCGAATCCGGCTGCTACATTCGACGACACTCTGAAAATCCAACGAGGAATCTGTTAACTCACTACTAACTTCAGGAAGTCGTTGCGATACTTTCCGTTGAAGTACGTGTTAGTTCCATATGCAGTACCTCAGCGTTAGATCGAGGTGGCGTAGTTGACCGTAATTTGCCTTGGGCTGTTCTTTTCGGGTTTGTTCTTCGCGTTCGTACTCACTCGGTACGTTCGGGATGTGGCGAATTCCAGGGGGTGGGTCGCTGCCCCTACCCAAGAACGGCACCTTCATTCCACCCCCCTGCCTCGTCTGGGTGGCGTCGCCATCTTCATCAGTTTTTGCGCCTGCATGGGCATTGCCGCGATCTGGATTGCGCGGCATCCCTTGCCGCACTCGCCGAACTCTCTTAAGACTCTCGGCACAATCCTCGCACCTGCCGCCTTGATTTTCCTTCTCGGCGTGTACGACGATCTCCATGGCGTCGGCCCTTATTTCAAATTCACGGTGCAGGGAATCGCCGCTACCGTGCTCTACGTTGGCGGCCTGCGAATCGTCAACATCCCCGTTATTTTTGGTGATCGTGTCCTGCCTTGGTATATCGGCCTGGTTCTCACTGTGGGATGGGTTCTGGCGATCACAAACGCCTTCAACCTGATCGATGGACTCGACGGCCTCGCTGCCGGATCCGCCCTGTTTTCGACGATGGTGGCATTCGTTGTTGCTCTGCTAAATGGGCCTCCGCTGGTTGAAATCATGACCATCGCGCTGGCTGGCGCGATCCTCGGATTTCTTCGATTTAATTTCAATCCTGCGACGATTTTTCTCGGCGACTCCGGCAGCCTGCTCATCGGATTCCTGCTCAGCGCCTTCGCTCTCAAGGGCGCGCAAAAAGCGCCCACCATCGTTGCCGTTGCCATCCCCATCGTCTCTTTTGGATTGCCGATTCTGGAAACGGTGCTCTCCATTATTCGCCGCCTCATTAGCGGACGCCCCGTCTTTACTGCGGATCGCGAGCACATCCACCATAAGCTCCTTCAGCACGGCCTCACGCACCGCCAGGTCGTGATTCTGCTCTACGGCGTGTCCGCCGTGTTCGCGCTGCTTAGCCTGTTCCTGCTCTGGCCAACCGGAAGCTCGCTGGGTCTTGTGCTCTGCGTTCTCGGCATTGGCATCTGGATCGGAGTACAGCATCTCGGCTATCTCGAATTCGGCGAGCTCGCCCGCGTGGCTCATCGCACACTTGATCAGCCGCAAATTTTCGTCAACAATCTCGCGATCCGCCGTGCCGTTGAAGAACTCAAGGTCGCCCGCGATTTCGAACAGGTCCGCCGCATTCTTCTTGCTGCTTTCAGCAGCAACGATTTCGACGCTTTCGAACTACAGCTCGACGCCGTGCCCGGAGAGTTCGTGCCCTTCGCCTCCGATTCCAACGCAGCTCACGCCCGAAAAAGTTCGTTCCACTGGACCAAGCCCGGCCTGCCCAAGGCTCTCGATCGCTCTGCAGTCTGGACCATCTCGCTCGACCTTCTGAATTCGACGAGCCGGCATAGCGGAACGCTGATGATTCACCGCCTCTACTCGCGCCGGAATCTCCAACTCGACGTCAACCTCCTCACGGGAGAATTCCCCACTGTCCTGGCCGACGCTCTCCACCGCACGCTGACTCATGCCCCGCAACTCGTTGCCATCCACAACGATGACGCCCCGCTGGCAGCCGCCCAAGCCGGCTAGCGCTTCACCGCAACCCATCATTGTCATCTCGACCGCAGCATTGCGTTCCGAAACGGAACGCAATGCGAAGTGGAGAGAGCCTTCGTTGAGCATCCGAAGCGTTCAAATCAGCTACACTGAAGAACTCATAAAACATGCACATCCTCCACGTAGTCGGCGCACGTCCAAATTTCATGAAAGCTGCGCCCGTTCTGCGCGCATTGTCAGCCCAAGGCGTTCGGCAGACGCTTATCCACACCGGACAGCACTACGACGCCGCCATGTCCGACGTCTTCTTCCAGCAGCTCGAAATGCCCGAGCCCGACTGCAACCTCGAAGTCGGCTCCGGAACACACGCCCAACAAACGGCGCGCATCATGATTGCCATCGAGCCGGTCCTGCGCGAGCGAAAGCCTGACTTCGTCCTCGTCTACGGGGACGTCAATTCCACCGTCGCCGCCGCACTGGTCTGCTCCAAGCTCGGAATCAAAGTTGCCCACGTCGAGGCCGGACTGCGCTCTCGCGATCGCACCATGCCGGAAGAAATCAACCGCCTCATCACCGATCAGCTCTCGGACCTTCTCTTCACTCCCTCACCGGATGGTGACGAGAATCTCGTTCACGAAGGCATCGACGCCTCCAAGATTCACCGGGTCGGCAACGTCATGATCGACACGCTCGTCCGCCTGCTCCCGCGCGCCGAAGCGAAATTCCCGGCGGACATCCCTTCTCCTTACGCGCTCGTCACCCTGCATCGCCCTTCGAACGTCGACGATGTCCCGTGGCTCAAGGAAATGCTCTCCACCCTAGCCGCTCTCAGCGGCCGCCTGCACCTCATCTTCCCCGTTCATCCGCGCACGCGTCAGCGACTTGATGAACTCGGCTCAACTCTCATCACGAATTCCAGGCTCCGCCTGCTCCAGCCTCTGCCTTATTTGGAATTCCTGGCATTGCAGCAGCGCGCTGCGATGGTGATCACCGACTCGGGCGGCATTCAGGAAGAAACAACTTTCCTCGGCGTGCCGTGTCTCACGGTCCGCGAAAACACGGAACGCCCCGTCACGGTCACCAACGGAACGAATCAATTAGTCGGAAGAGACTTGCAGAAATTGCGGAATGCCGCTGACGAGATCCTTCAACGTGGTCCACAAACCCAATCGCCGCGCTCCGTTCCGCTCTGGGACGGACACGCGGCCGAACGCATCGCACGGGTGCTCGTGCGAGGTTCGCTCGCATAAAGAAAAGCCAAAGAGGAGAAGTTCAGTTACAGCTTGGCGCTAACGTAAGAGTTGATTTCGCAGTTGAGGCAGACTTCTTCAAAAGCAGGTGCTGTCCATTCCATAAATCCCCCAGCGGTCCAATTGGACCGTGAATGTCCAACTCAGAATACCCAAACTCATCCCTTCAGGCAATCCTCCCGTGAAAAATAAGCCCGCCAAACCTTTGTACAATTTTCGCATCGATGCGAGTTTGCATTTTTTTGCATACTCACCCGCGTGCTCGCATTTTCATCGCTCGACGTGTTCGATCTTCATCTTCTGCATCAACAAATTGACTTGCATATCTCACCTGGTTTTCCACACGGGAACCAGTTCCGTTACTTTTGTCCCCTTCGCTATCTATTTACTTTCATCTGCACCGCGAAAGAACCGAGGACGAAGAAATCATGTTTGGTAACACTGTGTATGGCAGCACTTTTCGGGACGTCCCTTTTGTCCCTTTGCAGTCCGCGACCTTCTGTGTGCAGTGTGAAATGATCAGCATTAACACCAAGCCTTACTGCCTCGCCTGCGGAAGTCAGGCGCTCGTTGGCCTCTCGCGCGTCCTCGGCGGATCGCTCCTGCATCAGCAGACCGCCCATCTCATCACCGACAACGAACTCAACAAGCTCGTTCGCGATTTGCTCCGCACTGTTCCCGACCCACTGTCCGTCACTTACGACGAGCATTCGCGCGTGCCTTCGCTCGCGCAGCGCAGCCAGCTTCGCGTCGCGAATGCCGCACATCCGGCCTCGGGATTCCACGCCGTTTCAGCCGACGTCGAAATTCATCCCGCGGAACTGGATCTCGAGCCCGCCATCAGCGCCATCACCGAACGGGCCCAGCATCTCACTGGAGCCACCGGGGCCGCCATCGCTCTGCGCGCCGGAGACGAAATCGTCTGCCGCGCCCGCGCTGGCCGCACCGCTCCCGATCTCGGCGTGCGTCTCCAGACCGACGCCGGAATCTCCGCCGAGGCCGTCCGTTCCGGAGAAATCATGCTCTGCCATGACGCCGAGCGCAATCCCCGCGTCGATCTCGCCAGCTGCCGCCGCCTCGGGGTCCGCTCGATCCTCGTCTCGCCCCTGCGCCATTACCGCCGCACGCTGGGAGTCTTTGAAGTCCTCTCCTCCACCCCTGGAGCCTTCGACGATCGCGACGTCGCCACCATGCAGCTTCTTTCCGGCATGATGGTCGCTGCCATCTCCCGTATCTCCAGCCTCCACCGCGAACAACTCCGCCGCGCCGGCTAAACCCCAGGGATGTTCTTCTGAGTACCGAGTACCGGGTACTG
>DATEJO010000171.1:0-2726 GCA_035277905.1 Candidatus Sulfotelmatobacter sp. | reverse complement strand
GAAGTCACCAGCACCATGCACGAGATGAGCGTCAACGTGCAGAACATGGTGAAGTCCACGCAGGTGCAGGCTTCCAGCGTCAGCGAGACTTCGGCCTCCATCGACCAGATGGTCGCGTCGATCCAGCGCGTCGCCGACACCGCGAAGGTTCTGCTCGACATCTCGAACCGCTCGCGCGAAGAAGTTCACAACGGCATCGGCACCATGGAGAAGGCGACCGACGGCCTCAACCGCATCAACACCACGATCAATTCCTCGGGCGAAATCATTGGTGCTCTCGGACAGCGCGCCGATGATATCGGTAAGATCATCGAAGTCATCGACGATCTGGCCGAGCAGACCAACCTGCTTGCCCTGAACGCCGCCATCGAAGCCGCCCGCGCCGGTGAGCACGGTTTAGGTTTCGCCGTGGTTGCCGACGAAGTCCGCAAGCTGGCGGAAAAGTCGGCGCAATCGACCAAGGAAATTTCCGAACTGATCCAGAGCATCCAGAAGGAAGCGCGCAAGGCGGTCGAGAACATGGACCGCTCGACTTCCATCGTGAACGAAGGCCTGGAACTCGGAAACGAACTCAACTCCGCGTTGAAGAAGATCTCGAACGTGGTCACCGAAGTCTACAAGTTCGCGCAGGAAATCGGCGCGGCCACTAACGAGCAGTCGCACGGATCGTCGCAGATCGCCCGCGCCACCACCCGGCTGAACGAGATCACGCACGAAATCAACTCGGCCGTCGAAGAGCAGGCTTCGGGCGCGCAGGCGGTGGTTAAGGCCATGGAACGCATGCGCGAACTGGTGCAGCAGTCGACCTCCAGTTCGACCGAGCTGGCCGCGTCTTCCGAGCAGATGTCGAAGATGTCGCGCAGCCTGCTTGAGTTCATCGACCGCTTCGGCCTTGCCGAGGCCGTCCGCCAGCAGGTCGCGTCCGACAGCGGGCGCGGTGCGCGCAAAGCCGCGGCGGGCGGGCAGTTCTGAGCGCCGTCTTTCGAGGAGCCTGAACCATGAGCCGTGAACTTCATATCGTGGGATTTCAGGTGGGCCGCGAGACGTACGGCGTGCCCATCACCTCGCTGCACGAAATCGTGCGGGTTCCCGAGATTACCGCCGTGCCCGATGCGCCCGACTATCTCGAGGGCGTCATCAACCTGCGCGGCAAAATCGTCTCGGTCATGGACCTGCGCAAGCGTTTCGGAGAAAAGAATGCGGCCCTGAAAAAGCAGAACCGCATCCTGGTCGTCGAGCACGGCGGCCGTCTTGCCGGCTTGATTGTGGATGCCGCCAGCGAGGTGCTGAAGATTCCAGCCGATTCCGTCGAAGCTCCGCCGGCCGTATTTCAGGACGGTGGACTGAATTGCGTGACGGGATTGGGAAAGGTCGGAGGACGGCTCATCGTCCTGCTCGACATGAGCAAGTTGCTGGCTCCGGAGAGCCTGCAGGGCAAGCCGGACGCCGCGGAAAAGAAGAATGCCCCTAAAGCAGATGCTCGGGGCGCAGCAGCGCGGTGACGCAAGTTTCAAAGTGGCAAGGTTTCAAAGTCTCAAAGTGGTTTCAGTGTAAGGCAGGGTTCATAGAGTTTCGGGATTTCGCTGTCGATAACAAAGAGTCCACAATCGTCGCCGCATTCGTGGATCGTCTTTGAAACTTTGAAACCCTGAAACTTTGAAACTTCCAAATTCAGCGCCGGTACTTAACGAGAAACGTACATGAGCACATCCGGAGCCGCACCGGCTCCCATACTGACGGACGCGGAACTGAAGCTGTTGCAGGCGCTGGTGTACCAGGAATGCGGCATGCATTTCGACGAGCGCCGCACGCACTTTCTCCAGGACCGGCTGCTGCGCCGGCTGAAGGAGTGCCGCGTCGACTCGTTTTATTCCTACTACCGCCTGCTCATCAGCCAGGAGGGCAAGCAGGAACTCGCCAAGCTGCTCGAGAATCTGACGGTCAACGAAACCAGCTTCTTCCGGCACAAGGCGCAGCTCGATTTGTTCCAGAAGTCCGTTCTGGAAGAGCTGCTGAAGCACAAAAGTACGCGGCGCGAGTATTCGATCCGCATATGGAGCGCGGGATGCTCCACCGGTCAGGAGGCCTACACGCTGGCGATGCTGGTGACCGATGCGCTGGCTTATTACTACCTGCGCAATCCCTTGCCCGTCGATCTGCCGCTGCCGAAACCGCTGGTGCCTCCGCCGTGGCGCGTGGAAATTCTGGCCAGCGACATCAGCTACTCCGTGCTGCGCGCCGGGCAGGAAGGAACTTACAGCGAGCATCAGATGTCGATGGTCGACTACGGGTATCGCCTGCGCTACTTCGATAAAGTAGCCGATCGATATGCCATCAAGAAGGCGCTGAAGGAGATGGTCCACTTCGATTTCCACAACCTGAAGACGGAGTACCTGCCGCAGCGCAACGATGTCATCTTCTGCCGCAACGTGATGATGTATTTCGATGAGGCCGAGCAGAAGCGGCTGATCGAAAAGTTCTACCGCTGCTTGAATCCCGGCGGATATCTCTTCGTCGGCCACGCCGAAAGCCTGCTGGGCCTGACCAAGAAATTCCAGATGGTCCACAAGGACAGCGGCACGGCGTATCAGCGGATTGAGGTGCGAGAGTGACGCATTCTCACGACGAACGCGGAGCGGAACTGCGCGAGCTCTTCTTCGAGACCTCGGCGGAACTGCTGCAGGCGCTGAACGAAGAAGCGCTCAAGCTGGAGAAGAATCCCGGCG
>DATEJO010000170.1:0-5307 GCA_035277905.1 Candidatus Sulfotelmatobacter sp. | reverse complement strand
GGTTGAGACCTGGCGCTGGCCGAAGGCGTCATACAAGGTGTTATCGATGGCAGCGGGCAAAATCCCGAGGCGCGACGCTGTGTCACGATCAATGACCAGGGAAGCCTGCAGGCCGTTGTTCTGCTGGTCGCTGGCTACATCCCGCAACTGCGGCAGGGTCTTCAGCTTGTCGACAACTTTCGCCGACCAGCCCGCCAGTTCCTTGGCATCGGTGTCTTCCATGGTGTACTGGAACTGGGTGCGGCTGACGCGATCTTCCACCGACAGATCCTGCACGGGCTGCATGTAGAGCGTGATACCTTCCACCTTGGCCACTTCCGGTTGCAGCCGCCGAATGATGTCGGAAGCGGTGATGCTGCGCTCGTCGCGGGGCTTGAGGTTGATCTGAATGCGTCCGCTGTTGGGCGTCACGTTCGTGCCGTCGACGCCGATAAACGAGGAGAGACTCTCTACATCAGGATCCTGAAGGATAATTTTGCTCAAGGCCTGCTGGCGCTGCGCCAGCGCCGGAAAAGAAATATTCTCCGGCGCTTCCGAGATGCCCAGAATCAGGCCGGTGTCCTGCACCGGGAAGAAGCCCTTGGGCACGATCACGTAAAGGAACAGCGTGAGAACCAGCGTGCCCAGGGTGACCAGCAGGGTGGTGGTCTGAAATCGCAGAACCACCTTCAGCATCCGTCCGTACCAGTCGATCACCCCTTTGTAGAAGTCCTCGGACTTGCGGTAAAACCAGCTTTCCTTGCTGGGATCCTTGGGCTTGAGCAGTTTGGCGCACATCATCGGGGTGAGTGTGAGCGACACCACTGCGGAAACAAGAATCGTGACTGCCAAAGTCACGGCAAATTCACGGAACAGGCGTCCGACAATATCTCCCATGAAAAGCAGGGGAATCAGCACGGCGATCAGCGACACCGTCAAAGAAACGATGGTGAAGCCAATCTGCCCGGACCCCTTGAGCGCGGCCTGCAGGGGTGAATCGCCCTCTTCGAGGAAACGGTCGATGTTCTCGATCATCACGATGGCGTCGTCGACCACGAATCCAGTCGAAATGGTCAACGCCATCAGCGAGAGATTGTTCAGGCTGTACCCCAGCAGGTACATCACGCCGAAGGTTCCAACCAGTGACAGAGGAACGGCAACGCCAGGAATGATCGTGGCGTAAACGTTCCTCAAGAAGAGGAAGATCACCATCACCACCAGCGCGACGGTGAGCATCAACTCAAACTGAACATCCTTGACCGAAGCGCGGATGGTCTCCGTGCGGTCGGTGAGAATCTGCACACGAACCGCCGATGGCAAGGACGACTGCAGCACCGGCAGCAGAGTCTTGACCCGATCGACCACGCTGATGATGTTGGCCCCAGGCTGGCGCTGAATGTTAACGATGACCGCCGGCGTGAGGTTCATCCATGCCGCTTGCTTGGTGTTTTCGATTCCGTCGACGACGTTGGCGATGTTGGAGACACGCACCGGCGAGCCGTTGCGGTAAGCGACCACGATGGGCTTGTATTGTTCCGCCGCCGTGAGTTGATCGTTGGCGCCGATGGTATAGGACTGCCGCGGTCCGTCGAGCGTGCCTTTCGCCTGGTCAACGTTAGCGGCCGTCAGGGCGGTGCGGACGTCCTCCAGGCTCAACCCGTACGACGCCAACTGCACGGGATTGGCCTGAATGCGCACCGCCGGCTTCTGACCTCCGCTGATGGAAACCAGGCCCACGCCAGGCAACTGAGAAATCTTCTGGGCCAGAGCCGTGTCCGCCAGATCCTCAACTTTGGAAAGCGGCAAAGTGTCCGACGTCATTGCCAATGTGAGGATGGGGGCGTCGGCGGGATTCACCTTGCTGTAGATGGGCGGATTCGGAAGATCCTGCGGCAGGTACGTTGTCGCGGCATTGATCGCTGCCTGGACCTGTTGCTCTTCAATGTCAATATTCTGGTCGAGATTGAACTGAAGAGTGATGACCGAACTGCCGAAGGAGCTGGTCGAGGTCATCTGGCTCAGGCCAGGAACCTGGCCAAACTGCCGCTCGAGCGGGGATGTCACGGACGAGGCCATGACTTCCGGGTCGGCGCCCGGATAAAAGGTAGCCACCTGGATGGTGGGATAGTCGACTTCGGGCAAAGCCGAAACCGGCAACTGGCGGTACGCTACTATTCCGACCAGCAGCACCGCGATCATGAGGAGTGTGGTCGCGACCGGGCGAAGAATAAAAAGCCGCGACGGACTCATGGTTGTCCTAACGGCGCGGATTGCCCTGAAGCTTGAGCGGTGCGGCTCGAACCTCCGCTGCTGCGGGGTTCAACTTTGCTGCCCGCTTGCAGCTTGTCCTGGCCATCCGTGACCACTACATCGCCGGGAACGATGCCGCTCGCGATGGCGGTGCGATTGTTCTGAGTAATGTCGATTTTCACCGGGCGGACTTCGACGGTCTTGTCCTGCTTGACCGTAAAGACAAAAGTTCCGTCCGGTCCATGCTGGATCGCCGCCGCCGGAATCACAGTCGCGTTCTTCTTGGTTTCCAGCAGAAGCCGGGCGTTAACGAACTGGTTGGGCCAGAGTTCATTGTCGGGGTTGGGAAAAAGAGCCCTCAGGCGCACGGTGCCGGTTGTCTGATCGATCTGGTTATCGATCGTCAGCAGCTTGCCGGTGTCCAGCTTGGTCTGATCGTCACGGCTATAGGCTTCCACGGGGAGCTCACCCTGCCGCATGCGCTGGGCGACCTGCTGCAGGTTGTCTTCGGGCAGGGTGAAGATGACCGTGATCGGGTGCATTTGCGTGATCACCAGCATGGGGTTCGTGTCGCTGGCATGAACAATGTTTCCGGGATCGACCAGGCGCAATCCGATGCGTCCGTCAATCGGCGCTGTGATGTGGCAATAGGTGAGCTGCAGCTTCGCGTTGTCGACCGCCGCCTGGTCTGCGCGAACCGCGCCATCGAGCTGGTCGACGGTGGCTTTCTGAGTGTCGACCTGTTGCTGCGACATCGCGCCAGAATCCTGCAGCAATCCCTTAAAGCGCTCGTAATTCAGTTGTGCATCACGCAGGCTGGCTTGATCTTTGAAGAGCTGCGCTTCGGCCTGGCTCAGCTGCACCTGGTAAGGGCGCGGATCGATCACCGCGAGCAGATTGCCCTTCTTCACCATTTCGCCTTCTTTGAAGGCCACCTGTACCAACTCACCGTCGACGCGACTTTTGATGTTCACTGTGTTCAGCGCAGTCACCGAACCCAACCCTGTCAGATAAACCGGCAAGTCGCGCTGCGCTGCAGTGGAGACGGAGACCGGCACCGCCGGCGGAGGTCCGCCTGCTCTCGCGGTGGTCTTGGGATTGGCTCCGCCGCATCCCGCCAGGAGAGCACACACCACCAGCAAAACACTCAGCGACAGCGTCTTATTCATATCCACTCTTGTTTGACGTACAGAGCTATGCTTCGGTTGTGATGGACCACTCACCCGCGCAAGGCAGCGGGAAGGCAGGTAACACAGGGCCACGCGAGCCGCTCCCTTTTGGATGAAAGTTCATCCCGCTTTCTGCTTAACTCTATCACTCAAAGCTTGCGGGATTCATGTTGGGAGCGCAACAAGATTCGATAATCTTTACAATGATTTACAAAAATTTAGGTCATACCGGGACTTCCTGGCGCAAGGCCCCTTCGATCTCAGCGACCTCTTTCGGGTCGAGGCGAAACTCTCCCGCCCCGATCACACCGAACACCTGCTCGGCGCTACGCACGCCGACGATGGCGCCGGTAACGGCGGGGTTCGCCAGTGTCCATGCGATCGCGACTTCTCCTGCGGTCCGCCCATAGCGCTTTCCGATCACGCGCAACAGTTCCACCAACCGCAGATTGCGCGAGAGCAGCGGTTCCTGAAAGTTAGGATTCGCCCGGCGCCAGTCGTCGGAAGCAAACTGCGCGATGCGCGCCCGCGTCATGGATCCTGTCAGCAGTCCCGATCCCATCGGCGAATAAACGATGACTCCGACATTGTTTTGCCGCGCGAAGGGCAATGCGTCGTTCTCAACTTCGCGAGCCAAGATCGAATACGGAGGCTGCAACGAGGTGATCGGCGCGATGGCCTGCGCCCGCGCCATCTGTGGGGCGCTGAAATTCGACACTCCGATGTAACGCACCTTGCCTTGTTCTTTCAGGCGTACCATCTCCGTCCAGCCCTCTTCAATGTCGGTGTCCGGATCAGGCCAATGAATTTGGTACAGATCGATGACATCTATTCTGAGGCGCTGCAAGCTGGCCTCGCATTCGCGACGAATCGACTCGGCTTTGAGCGATCCTCCAATGGTGCCCTGCTCATCCCATACGCGCTCACATTTGGTGAACACATACGGTCGAGGACTGCGCCGATGGATGGCGCGGGCCACTACCTGTTCGGAGTGGCCCAGCCCATATACCGCGGCGGTATCGATCCAGTTGACCCCCAAATCCAAGGCAGCCTGGATGGCCGCAATCGAATCACTGTCGGGTTGCGGCCCCCAGCTGAATTTCCAACCGCCTCCACCCATGGCCCATGCGCCGATGCCGATGGGTGTAATTTGCAGGTCGCTGTTCCCTAACTGCCGGGTCTCCATAGCTCTCTCCACAATGCCGCGGTTTGAAAAGCAACTGGCCTTCCACACATCAAGGGCACGCATCTATGGCGCTTAAGTCGCTGCCGATCAATTGCTTGCCAGAGAGCAGGAAAACGCGGAAATGGCCCGGCGGCGCCCATCTGTCGAACTTTCGACATCCGATCGACACCTGTCCTCATCTAAAATGTTCGTCGAAGCTTCTAGCGGTGCTGGGAGAACCAAGTCATGGTGGAGTGGTCGGAAAAAGTCGCTGAATCGTCACACCACCAGTATCTGGCGCTGCTTGAAGTTACCGAATCGATTGCCTCGCATCGAACGCTTCACGACTTGTTTCAAGACCTGACCCGGCGTTTGCACTCCATCCTGAACTTCACTTACCTGGCGTTAGTTCTCTCCGATCCCGAACAGAACGTGATGCGATTGCGAACGCTTGAGTCGAGCGCCAGCGGAACCCTGAAGCCTGGCATGGAATTTCCCATGGAGGATTCGCTGTCGGGCGGCGTGTGGAAGTCGCAAAAGGCGGTGGTGATATCGGATGCGGCGAACGAAACACGGTTCACGCGGGCCCGGAGTTCCTTCAAAGCCTACGGAGTCAGGTCTGCCATGTGTCTGCCGCTGACCACGGCGCGACGCAAGTTGGGAACTTTGACCATCGGAGCGGTCGAGCCCAATACCTACCGCGAAGACGACATTGAAGTGCCCACCCGCGTGGCGACGCAAGTC
>DATEJO010000169.1:0-51594 GCA_035277905.1 Candidatus Sulfotelmatobacter sp. | reverse complement strand
AGTCCCGCTGCCGCCCCTTGTTGTGGACTGTCTGGCGCGGCCGCAATGGCATAATTCCGATTGACCTTATGCGTTCATGGTTCTTTGTGAGCTTCGCCGACATGGCGATAATCCTGGCGCTCGCAGTGGGGACGGCGACTGGCCAGGCCACCACGCTGATCAGCCTTGATCAGGCAATCGATCTTGCCCTGGCGCACAATCACGCCATCAAGGCCACCCGCACCCAAATCCAGCAAAACGAGGCTCAGGAGATTACGGCTAATCTGCGGCCCAATCCGACCTTCGGTGCCGATACACAGTTCGTTCCGTTCTTCAGTCCGCAGGATTTCTCCGGCGACAATCTGAACACTACGCAGCAATTCGATATCGGCCTCAGCTATCTTTTTGAACGCGGCCACAAGCGTCAGCACCGCCTCCAGGCCGCCCGCGACGCAACCGCGGTCACCCGAGCTCAGGTCTCCGACGCGGAGCGCACTCTCGCCTTCAACGTCGGACAGCAGTTCGTCAGCGTCCTACTCGCCGAATCGACTCTTCAGTTCGCGCTCGAAGACCTGAAGGGATTCCAGCAAACCGTCGACATTAGTGAAGAACAGTTCAAGGCCGGGTACATTGGAGAAGGCGACTACCTCAAGATCAAGCTGCAGCTCTTGCAGTTCCAGACCGACGTCTCGTCGGCGCGCCTGGCCAAGGTTCAAGCGCTTGTTGGACTTCGTGAGTTTCTCGGTTATGACGCCGTCCCGGCCAATTTCGATGTGATCGGCGAACTCGCCTATCAGCCCGTGAAAGCTAACCTCGAAGATCTGCAACTGCAGGCACTGCACACTCGGCCGGACTTTCACGCAGCCGAGTTGGGCATTACCGCCGCCAAAAGTCAGATCGCGCTGGCGAAAGCCAATGGCAAAGTCGATGTCATGGGTACGTACGACTTCACCCACGTCTCCGGCGAAAATACGGCATCGATCTTCGCCAATTTCCCCTTGCCTATCTTCGACCGCAATCAGGGCGAAATCGCCCGTACAAAATTTGCTCTCACCCAGGCCCAAGAGCAGAAGGAATCCGCCAGCGATACCGTTCTCTCCGACGTTTCCAACGCTTACGAAGCGGTCAAGAGCAACGATGAAGTTGTGCAGCTTTACACTTCCGGATACCTGCAGCAGGCAAAAGATTCGCGCGATATTAGCGAATATGCGTATAAGCGCGGCGCCGCCAGCCTGCTCGATTTTCTGGATGCTGAGCGCAGTTATCGCGCCACGCAACTGGCGTACCGTCAGGCATTGGCCTCATATATGACAGCATTAGAACAACTGAAGGAAGCGCTGGGAACGAGGAAGCTGCCATGAACCCACGAACTCGACAACTCGTGTTCTTGTTAGCTGGTACGCTGACAGTCGGCCTCGCGCTCACCGCCTGTGACAACGGCGGATCGAAAGCTTCCGCGAACACACGTAGTTCCAACGATGCCGAGCTTTTCACCATCCCGCCCGAGCAGATGTCTCACGTCCAGGTGGTGAAAGTTCAGCCGACAACGCTCACCAGAGTTCTCCGCCTCACAGGCGCAGTTGCCTACAATGGATTCCGCACGACTCCCGTCATCTCGCAGGTAAGCGGTCCGGTCAGTCGCATCGTCGTCGTGCCAGGGGAACACGTGAAGCAAGGCACGCCGATGCTCTATGTGGCGAGTCCTGATTATTCGCAGCTGCGGACGAACTATCTCAAAGCGAAAGAAGCGTACGCCTTGGCGCAGAAAGCTTACCTTCGCGCTAAGGACTTATACGACCACAAGGCGATCGCAGAGCAGGCGCTCGAACAGGCTCAGGCGGCCGAGGTGCAGGCTGGCGGCGATCTGGCGGCATCGCTGGCCGCGTTGAAAGTTCTGGGCATTACCGATCCCGATGCTCTGGTTGCAAGCCCGCCCTCGTACGAAGTTCCGGTGAAGGCTCCAATCACCGGCGAGGTCGTGGAGCAGGATGTCGCCGCCGGACAACTGATTCAACCGGGCGCCACGCAATGTTTCATGATCTCCGACACCAGCAACGTCTGGGTTCTGGTGAATGTGTATCAAAAAGATTTGCCTTATATACGCGTCGGCGATCCTGTCTCGATTCACACGGAAACCTATCCACAGGACTTTCATGGCCGTATCGCCTACGTGGCGGCTTCGCTCGATCCGAATACGCGCACACTGCAAGCGCGCATTGAGACCGTCAATCCCGGCGAAAAGCTGAAGAAAGACATGTATGTGACCGCCACGGTAAATGCGGGGAAAGTGAAAAACGCTATCGCTTTGCCTGATGCTGCGATCCTGCGCGATGCCGAGAATCAGCCTTTCGTATACGTCGAAATGCAGCCGAACCAGTTTGGCCGCCGCTCGGTGACATTGGGAGAAAGCATCGACGGCCAGACAGAAGTAACTAGCGGCATCAATCCCGGAGATCAGGTAATTGGAGACGGCAGTTTATTCCTGCAATTTGCGAATTCCTTGCAACGGTAAGCGCGCGAGAGATGAAGACTCTACAAGTGGGGACAGCGTTCTCGGCATCTGAATGATCCATCGAATCGTCCAAGCGGCCCTGCGGCAACGGTTTCTCGTGTTGATGCTGACCGCTTTCATCACGGTCGCCGGCATTATCTCGTTCCAGCGAATGCCCGTGGATGCGTACCCGGACCTTGCGCCGCCACAGGTCGAGATCATCACGCAGTGGCCCGACCACGCCGCCGAAGAAGTCGAACGCCTCGTCTCCCTGCCGCTTGAACTTCAAATGAACGGTGTGCCGCGCATGACGGTAATGCGGTCCATCTCGCTGTACGGATTGTCCGACATAAAACTGACATTTGAAGAAAGCACCGACGACTACTTCGCACGGGAAATCGTTTTTGAGAGGCTCGGTCAGGCCACTCTGCCAACCGGAGTGACTCCCACGCTCGCTCCCTTATTCAGTCCAAGCGGACTGGTGTACCGCTACGTCCTCCAGAGTCCCGATCGCTCTCCCCAGGCTTTGAAGACCATCGAAGATTGGGTCGTCGAACGGGCGTACCGCTCGGTGCATGGCGTTGCCGACGACTCCGGATTCGGTGGAACCGTCATGCAATACCAGGTTCTTCTCGATCCCGCACGAATCTACGGATATCACCTCACCGTTCCGCAAGTCACCGCCGCATTAGCTGCCAACAACGCCAATGCCGGCGGCGGATTTTATTCGCAGGGCGGCCAGTTTTACTACGTGCGAGGCATCGGACTGGTCCGCAACACCGACGACATCGGCAACATCGTGGTCGGAGCCAACAAGGGCGTACCGATTCGTGTCCGTGATGTCGGCGATGTCACGATCGGCCATGCTCCCCGCCTCGGAGAATTCGGATTCCAGAAGAATGACGATGCGGTCGAAGGCGTCATTCTCATGCTTCGCGGTGAACAGACCCAGAACGTCCTGAAGGGCGTTGAGGCAAAGACAGAGGAACTGAATCGCCAGATTCTTCCCCCTGACGTAAAGGTCGTTCCTTACTACGACCGCAGCGAACTGGTTCACCTCACAACCGACACCGTAGAAAACAATCTGCTTCGCGGCATGGTGCTGGTGTTGATCGTGCTGATCTTCTTTCTGGTCAGCTTTCGCGCCGCGATTATCGTCGCGCTGACCATTCCTCTGTCGCTCCTGTTCGCGTTCATCGTGCTCCACGCGCACGACGTGGCAGCGAATCTCCTCTCGATAGGCGCGATCGATTTCGGCATCGTCATCGATGGCACGGTCGTAATGATCGAAAATATCTATCGTGAACTCGCGCTGCGCGAAGGCCAGGAGTACCGCCTTAATGACGTGATTCTCGCAGCTGCAAGAGACGTCGATCGTCCCATCTTCTACTCAGTTGCCGTGATCCTTGCTGGATACCTGCCGATTTACGCGCTCAGCGGCCCGGCCGGAAAGCTGTTCCACCCGATGGCCGAGACGATGTCGTTCGCTCTCGTCGGCGCGCTCATCCTCACGCTCACCTTGATTCCCGTGCTCGCCTCGTACTGGTTCAAAGGCGGCGTTCGCGAACGCCCCAACCGCATCTTCGAATGGATGAAGAGCAAGTACGCCAGTCAGCTCGATTGGGCTTTGAATCGGCCCAAAACCACGATGGTGATCGCCACCGTCATCTTCGGCCTTACGCTCCTGCTGATTCCTTTCATCGGCGGAGAGTTCATGCCGCACCTCGACGAAGGCGCGCTCTGGGTCCGCGCCACCATGCCGTACACAATCTCTTTCGAAGAGGCCAGCAAGATTGCTCCCCAGATTCGCGCCATCCTGATGTCCTACCCCCAAGTCACCGTCGTCGGCTCGGAGCTCGGACGCCCCGACGACGGCACCGATCCCACCGGATTCTTCAACTGCGAGTTCTACGTCGGCCTCAAGCCTTACAAAGACAAGTCCTGGCACGGAGACGTCAGCGACAAGCAAGAGCTGATCGAATCCATTAACAAGAAGCTCACCACGTTTCCGGGAATCATCTTTAACTACACGCAGCCCGCGGAAGACGCGGTTGACGAAGCCTTGACCGGCCTGAAGAGTTCCCTCGCCGTCAAAATTTACGGCGACGACCTGAACGTCCTTCAGGACAAGGCAATCCAGATCAAGAACACTCTCGCCCGTGTCCCCGGATTCACCGATCTCACCGTGGTTCGCGAGCTCGGACAGCCCAGTCTGCTCATCGACGTCGACCGCGCCAAGATCGCGCGCTACGGGATCAACGTCTCCGACGTCGAAGCTGTAATCTCCGCCGCCGTCGGCGGACAGGCCGCAACGCAGGTCATCCAGGGAGAAAAATTATTTGATCTCGTTGTCCGCATGCAGCCGCAGTTCCGCAGCAGCGCTCATGAGATCGGAAATTTATTGGTGGGCACGCCCGATGGCCAGCAGATTCCCCTGAGCCAGCTCGCAGATATCAAGCAGGGCAATGGAGCGTCATTCATCTACCGCGAAAACAATTCGCGCTACATCGGAGTGCAATACAGCATTGAAGGCCGCGACCTCGAACGCGCGGTTCGCGACGGCCAGGACGCCGTGAACAAAGCCGTGCGGCTTCCACAGGGATATCGCCTCGCCTGGGGCGGAGAATACAGTCAGTTCCTCGAAGCCAAGTCGCAGATGTACTTCATCGGGCCCCTGGCGGTCGTGATCATCTTCATGATCCTGTTCGCGCTCTATGGAAATTTCAAATTCCCGGTTAGCATCGCTCTAGGCGTCATCATGACCGAGCCGGTGGGAGCGCTCGTCGCATTAAAGCTGACCCACACCCCCTTCAGCGTGTCTTCCGTTCTTGGATTGCTCGCGCTGCTCGGAGTTTCGGTCGAGACGGCCGTCATCCTTGTTTCATATATCAACAAGCTTCGTCAGGAAGGAATGGGAATTCGTGAAGCCACACGCGAAGCCTCTTTGCTGCGACTGCGCCCGATTATGATGACCGCGTTGGTCGCCTGCCTCGGATTACTCCCTGCCGCCCTGTCCACCGGCATCGGCTCCGACACGCAAAAGCCCTTCGCCATCGTTATCGTGGCAGGCTTGATCTCGCGCCTCTTCATCGGCTTCTTCGTCAATCCGGTGTTGTATGAATTGGTAGCGCGCGAAGGTGACGTCCTTCAGATCTAGGGACCGAGCATGGCTGCAGCCGCGAGCGGCGAAAGAAAACTCACAGCGCGAAATACGTCTTCTTATGCAGCCAGCTGTTCTCGTCCCCAATCACAAAATGATCCGGCCAAGCCGGCACCGTCCGGATCAACAACCGCAATCCCCCCGCATCTTTCGGTACATGAAACTCCAGCTCTGTCTGATACGACTCGCCCGGAGTTAGGGGCGTCATCAGCGCCGTCCCCGCGCTCGACACCGGAGCATACTCGTGTCCCGCGCGATCAATCAGTTGCACCTCTCTCGGCGACGGCATCAGCGGAGCATCTTTCGGACGGTTCGGCGAAATCGTCTTCTCATCAAATCGTGTCCGCAGCGTAACCAGATAATCGGTCGTTGGCCCTCCCGGTGAAGTCTTTACGTCCGCCACCGAATACGCGAGATGACAATCGATTTCGCAGAAATATTTTTCCTGACCCAATGCAAGCGTCGTGCTGTGGCTGCTCGCCGAGAATCCCACGAGCAGCGCAAAATACGCCACCGCCCCAACTCCGATCGTCGTGCCCACCGTGCGCGCAAACTTCGGCTTCCGCGCAAACAAGAAAATCAGCACCGCCCCGGCCGCCAGAAATAACCCTCCGCACGCGCCCAGAAATCCCAGGACCGCCAGCGGAGCAGGGAAATTGATGTTGCTGGCAAAATGCCCGCCGCCATTCATCACGCTCGCCGCACTCTGCCCGGTCGCTGGATATGGATAAACCTCGTCCGCAATCCAATACGTTTCCACGAGAATCGAGAGCAGCGTGCCCACAATCCACAGTGTCCACCGGATTCTTCGCCACCAAACGTTCGGCGCGTACGCCTGCATAAACAGATCCGCGGCGTACCCCGCGCAATAGCCTGCGTTCGCCAGCGCCAGGAACACGAGCGTCCATAGTACGAATAATCCCATCGATCCGCGGAAGTGCGGCCAAGTGGAGATCACCCACGTCAGCACCCCCGCAAGAAGAACTCCGCTGTACCACAGCCGCCGCGGCTCCCAGAACCGCGCCGCCTCACGCAACCCGCGATTCCCAGCTGAATCGTTTTTGATAGTCATGCAATGTACTTTCTATTGCAAAGTATTAAGTCAAAATTTTTTATTCCTGCTCGCGCGTCACCCGAATCCACTCCTCCATCTGATCCAGATACTCCGCCAGCGCCTTGCGTCCAGTTGCAGTCAGCCGGTATTCCGTCCGCGGCACGCGGCCTTCGAAGAATTTGACGCACGAAATGTACTGCGCCTCTTCCAGCTTGCGCGCGTGTACGCTCAAGTTCCCGTCGGTCGTCTTCAGCACGCGCTTCAAATCGTTGAAGCTCAGCGAGTCGTTCGTTGCCAGCGCGCTGACAATCCCCAGCCGGATCCGTTCATGGATCAGCCGGTCTAGCTCTGGAAGCTCCGGAGCCTGCGCCGCCGCGTGTTCCCGCGCATGTTCCCGCCGCCCACCGTGGGCCCGACTCTCGTGCTTCGTGTGCTTGTGTTGTGCCGATACTGCCCTACCCACCGTGCCTCCTCGCGATCAGCAATCCAAATACAGTGTGCAATCCGCCGAACCCTGCGGCCAGAAACCAGTTGCCCCATCCTGCCGGACCAAGCACCGCCAATCCTCCGAGCAGCATGAAACACAAACCCATCACCGGAACGATCCGAACTGAAAACGCCCCGCCCGTCATGATGCCTGCGCCATACAGTAGCAGCCACATCGCCGGCAGAGCCGAATCCATTCCGGCGCGGAACAATAAAAATGTCAGAAACGCTCCCGCTACAAGTGGAGGAGCTAGTCCCAGCGCCACCTTTCGTGCAGGACCGGAGAACAGCGGCAATCCGCGCCGATTCGCCTTCCACGTGCAGGCCAACAGACCGATCGCTAAGGCAAGTATGCCTTCTGCCAGCCAGACCCGCAGCCAGGCGAACGGCGTAACCTGTCTTGCCGCCAGCATCGCCGCGGCAATCGCAGTCGCGCCGAGGACTACTTGTCCCCATCCCGATACGGCCGTAAATGCCGCCGACCGTTCCATCGTGTCGCGAATGAAACGCAAATCATCAGCAACGTCCGGAACCGGCTCGGTCGTGGTTCTCCAAGACGGACGCCCCGCCCGATGAAACCGCCGGATTCGATGTCCCCGCGGATCAAACATGAAAGGTAACCCTACGCTCAATTGAGGCTGTTGTCAAGTACTTTGTATTATAAAGAATGCTGGCAATTCTCAGCGCTCAGACTGCAGCAACTTGCAGGAGGGCTACCCTCCGGCGATTGCTCCGATAATAAGGAACGGTTCCTTCCCGGAAGCCACCTCATCAGGAAGCGGAGCGTCCGGAGGCTCGTGTGTGAGGTCTTCTTGACATGCAAAGAAGCGCAGGAATGCCCGCCGTTGCAGCGTGACATGATCTCGGATCGCTCCGCGCAGCATCGGGTACACCGCCTCAATAGCATCGAGTACCGAACGCTGCGTGACCGGTTCCTCTACTTCAATCTGTACTTCATGGCCGACATGCGCCAGCGTCCGCAGATGCTGTGGAAGTTCGACCCGGATCATTCGCTTCATAAGCAGACTCAGGTTGCGGTATCACTGTACCGCGTGTTCACGGTTGCTGTGCGCCGGATTCCCCATCACCGACCGGAGATTTCTCTCCTGCTCGGCTGTCCAGTACTTGCAGTCTAACCGAATGAACACGGACGTGTAGGGAATCGTCATGTTCGTCTTCAGCACCAAAACGTGAAAGGTCTTACCGGCGTCATCGACTCTCGCAATGAGTTTTTCATGGGGTTGGGAAAAGACCGTGTAATCACGCAATAGTTCGTTTAGTTTTTCCCGGTAGGCGGATGCGCCGGGCGCATCTGCATCAGAGATCAACGGTAGCTCTGCGTCCCGAAAAAATACGGGCCGAAGTTGTATCGAGTGGTCGATAGCACCCATGACCGCGCGCAGCACGTCCGTTTGTGAGGCGCCGGTGTCAATGGTTTCGACTCCGGGAGCAATCTGCAGCGGATACGCCGAATCGACCACTAGGATCCAATTTCGATGTCCCAGCAATGGAAGCAATTCGTTCAGACGCTGATGCCAATCCGGCGATGCAGCGTGCGCGGGAAGCGTGGCAAGAATTAGAGCAAGAGTTAAAAGAGCCTTCATCATGAGAACCACCTCTCTTCTCGCAGATGTTGTATCGAATCAGGCTCTCAGATGCAATGATGGCACCACGTAAGTTCTCACTTGATGTAGGTTTCCTGCAAATAGAGGACCTTCCAGTGATCGCCTGCGCGCGTCCAGACCTCTCCAAATACGCTCTTGGCCTTCTGCGTTTCGCCGCCGGATTTGCCTTCGTACTGCGCGACGTAGGTCACAAGCGCGGAGTTCGGCCCGATCGGTTTAACGGTGAAGTCACTCAGCGTGTAGTTGAGCAGTTCGAACTCTTCGGGGCCGTTGACCTCGGCCTTCTTGTCCCCGAACGTGCTAAGGCCTTCCTCAAACATCCGGAAGTGATCGTCCAGCAACTCTGAGAGCGTCGCCTTATCCTTGTTC
Organism: Candidatus Sulfotelmatobacter sp.; assembly: GCA_035277905.1. GTDB lineage: Bacteria > Acidobacteriota > Terriglobia > Terriglobales > Acidobacteriaceae > Sulfotelmatobacter. Next base: position 42,430 of record DATEJO010000169.1, on the reverse strand, counting down.
TTGAAAGCCGCCCAGAGCCTTCGAACGTGGCTTTCGACCGCAGGCGCGCTATCCTTCCCAAGTCTCGATTGCGCTGTCGCTTGTGCAGGCGTCAGAAATGGTACCGACAACAACAAGGCGATGACGGCGATATTTTTCATCTTGCTCTCCTAATCGAAGGACGCCACCCAGAGTCAAAAGCACAAATCAATGCTCCGGGGACACATTACAGAGTGTCCTCTGTCTCGTAGATACAAGGTGCGCTCCAGATTCTCAGGATTATTTCAGCGTCTGCACTTCCACCGACAGCACCGCCGGCAGATCGTGCACGATCGCTTGCCACGAGTCTCCGGCGTCCGGCGACACATACACCTGCCCGCCGGTCGTTCCGAAGTAAATCCCGCATTTGTCGAGCGAATCGACCGCCATAGCGTCGCGCAGGACATTTACGTAACAGTTGCTCTGAGGCAGGCCTTTCGTCAGCGGTTCCCATTCGTTGCCGCCCGTCTTGCTGCGGAAGACGCGCAGTTTGCCCTCGTGCACGTAGTGTTCGCCATCGCTCTTGATCGGAATGACGTAAACCGTCTCCAGTTCATGTGAGTGAATGTCGATCACGAATCCGAAATCCGTCGGCAAATTGCCGCTGATCTCGGTCCACTGATCTCCGGCATCGTTGGACCGCATCACGTCCCAGTGCTTCTGCATAAACAAAACGCCCGGACGCTTCGGATTCATTGCGATATGGTGCACGCAGTGTCCGACTTCTGCCGTCGGATTGGGAATGTACTTCGAGTAGAGTCCTTTATTGATCGGCTTCCAAGTCTTGCCGCCGTCATCGGTGCGGAACGCCCCCGCTGCCGAGATCGCGATGTAAATCCGATCCGGATTGCTAGGGTCGAGAATCACTGTATGCAGGCACATTCCACCCGCGCCCGGCTGCCATTTCGGACCGGTCCCGTGCCCGCGCAAGCCGGAGAGTTCTTTCCAGTTCTTCCCTCCGTCGGTCGACTTGAACAGAGCAGCATCTTCGATCCCTGCATAGACGGTGTCAGGGTCGGTGAGCGACGGCTCCAGATGCCACACCCGCTTGAACTCCCACGGATGCTGCGTGCCATCGTAGAACTGATGCGTAGTGAGCGGCTTGCCCGTTTCCGGTGACACATCATACACAAATTTATTGCTCTCGCCTTTCGGCATACCGTCGGGTCCGGTAGTCTCTCCCGGAGGTGTTCCTGGCTGATGCCACGTCTTACCGCCGTCATCCGAACGCTGAATGACCTGCCCGAACCACCCGCTCGTCTGCGAAGCATAAATCCGATTGGGATCTACCGGCGATCCCTTCAGGTGATAAAGCTCCCATCCCGCAAAATGCGGACCGCTGACCTCCCACTTCTCGCGCTTGCCATCAGAATTGAGAATAAATGCGCCTTTACGCGTGCCGACAAGAACTCGAACCTTACTCATAAGTACACCCCACGGTAAGTTTGGATTTTTGAGGAATCGATTTTATACGATTTTGTTGCGTGTCACTTCGCCGTGATCCAGCTGACAGTTTGAGGACAAATTCTGACCTGAACAGTTTTTCGCCCAAACCTTCGTGGACTTTCTTGTGCTTAGTTATTACTGTTTCTTGTCGTGTTCCGCCGGGGTCTTCGCGGAACGATACACCCGTACATAATCCACTAGCATTTTCTGCGGAAAAGTCGAGGTCGCATCTGGGCTCCCCGGCCAAGGCCCGCCCACCGCAACATTCAGCAACAAAAAAAACGGATGGTCGTAAGCCCATTTCGTTCCCGTGGGCAATTCCGCGGGCGTGCGTGTCGCGTAAAGATGATCATCCACATAGAACCGGATAACCTCCGGTTCCCACTCGACCGCATAAACGTGGAAATCGTCCGCGAACCGCTGATCCCCAGGCAGAGCGTACGGCGATCCGATCCCCTTATCGCCGCTGTATCCTGGCCCGTGAATGGTTCCGTGCACGATCGAGGGTTCTTTCCCGATGTTCTCCATAATGTCGATCTCGCCGCACGCTGGCCATTGCACCGTGTCGATGTTATCGCCCAGCATCCAGAATGCCGGCCAGATCCCCTGTCCGCGTGGAATTTTGATGCGCGCCTCGAATCGCCCATACTTCTGCGCAAACTTTCCTTGGGTCTTCAGCCGGGAGGACGTGTAATTCCGTGTCACGCCGTCTGCACCGGTATATTTCTCCTCGAGAACTTTGATCACGAGATTCCCGTTCTGCAGATACGCATTTTGCGGGCGCGCCGTGTAGTACTCGAGTTCCTGATTGCCCCATCCGCCACCCCCGGTCTCCATCACCCACTTGGAAGAATCCACCGCAGAACCATCCGGACCGTTGAACTCGTCGCTCCACGTAAGCGTCCACCCTGCCGGAGCGACGGAAGTTGTCTGTGCCGGAACGCAGACAGAAGTGACCACCATCACTGCAAAACAGACAATAATGCCGCCCCAATTCGGGCGATCCAGGATTCTTTTCATGAGGCCTCCAATGAAATCCATAACCGTTCGCACTATACTCACATCGGCGAGGTCCCGCCAGGAGAACCGCGTGTCGAGCGAACAGACGAGACGAACGTTTCTGAAAATATCCGCAATCGGCGTAACGGCTGCTGCAACCGGCGAATTTGCTCCTGCCTTGGCTTCCCCTACGGCGCCGCAATCGGGCCAGATCATGGTTCGAGTTACCAGCGGAGATCTTCGTTATGCATCCGCGCCCGCGATCGCCTGGAAGTCCGCATCGCGTTCGTCAGAGAATGCAATCGTCATCAATCCTGACAAGAAGTTTCAGAAGATTCTTGGCTTCGGTGCAGCGTTCACCGACGCCGCCTGCTATACCTTCAACCGTCTCTCGGCGTCCGAGCGCGAACCGCTCTTTCACGATCTCTTCCATCCGTCGGAGATGGGTCTGAACGTTTGCCGCACCTGCATCGGTTCCAGTGACTACTCCACGGAAGTCTTCAGCTATGACGAAGGCGAGCCCGATCCCGAGATGAAGCGCTTCTCCATCGCGCACGACGAACCATATGTTCTTCCCATGTTGCGGGAAGCCCGGAAAGTGAATCCCGATCTTTTCCTGTTCTCCTCGCCATGGAGTCCTCCTGGGTGGATGAAAGCTGGAGGTTCGATGCTCGGCGGTTCTATGCGCCAGCATTCTTACGTTCCCTACGCGGTGTATTTCCTCAAGTTTTTGCAGGCCTACTCAGCGGCAGGGGTGCCCATCCAGGCTGTCACGGTACAGAACGAAGTCGATACCGATCAGGATGGCCGCATGCCCGCCTGCTCCTGGCCGCAGGAATACGAAATCGGATTCGTTAAAGGCCACCTCGGTCCTGTCCTTCAGCAAAACGCACTCTCAACCCAGATCTGGATTCTCGATCACAATTACAACCTCTGGGGACGCGCGATCGCCGAACTCGACGATCCCGGTCTCCACAAGTATTGCGATTCTGTGGCATTTCACGGATATGTCGGCACGCCCGACATGATGAGCAAGGTCCACGACGCTCATCCGGAAGCGAATCTCTATTGGACCGAAGGCGGCCCAGACTACACCGCTCCCGACTATGCCACTGATTGGGCGAACTGGGGAAAGACATTCACCGGCGTGCTCCGCAATTGGTGCCGCTCGATCACGGGATGGAATCTCGCGCTCGACGAGAAAGGCCGTCCGAATATCGGTCCATTCTCCTGTGGCGGGATGGTGACCATTCACTCCCACACAAAAGAAATCACACGGAGCGGGCAGTACTGGGCGTTCGCGCATTTCTCGCGCAACATTCGTCGCGGGGCCGCACGAATCCATTCCAGCGGGAGCATTCCGGGCATTGAGCACGTGGCTGTCGAGAACCCCGGCGGAGAGAAAGTTATGGTGTTGACGAATTCCGGCGAAACGCAAAGTGTGAAATTGCAGCAGGCCGGGAAAGAGACGGAACTTACGCTCGCGCCGAAGTCCATCACCACGCTCTCGTGGAGCTGATTCAAAGATCTCGGCGCAGCTGGAAATAATTACACCCGGGCACTTTCAGCCCCGCCCGCAACCCATTGTAAGTATTATTTCTTGCCGTTTGGCAACCTCTGTGCAACCTTTCTTTTCGTCCCGCCACCTAAGCAGGGCTGGTCACCGTTTTAGTAGATGGTTTGCGAACCTCTGAGTAGGGACGCGGACTGCCATTCGTCCAAGCGGCTTCTCGTCTCCTGACGCGATCTCACTATCGCGTCAAGGTTCCGAAACCACGGTCCCCGTTCGGACCAAATACCACGTTTACCGCGCATAGATTTTTTATCGGACGTGTGAATGCGACTTCTTAGCGCCCGGCTGATTATTTCGCTCGCAATTGGTATCACGGTCGTGTCGCTACTCTTTTCTTATTACCAGGTAGCAGTCCTGACTGGAGGTATGCGCCGGGACCTTGAGCGCCGGGCCCAGTTGTTGGGAGAGAGCCTTTCCAGCAACGTAGAGCACGATCTCGATCGCGACGCCGAGCACACTCTCCAGCGCACGGTCGAGCAGTTTGCCAATCGGGAGCATCTTGCCGGACTGGCCGTCTATGATCCCTCGGGCCATGCCGTTGCAATGTCCACCGACCTTCAGCCCCTTATCGCGAATACTCCGGAGGTCGTCCGGCAATCTCTCCAGACCGATCGTGATACCAGCGCGTTCTTGCGCATGGGGATCTCCTCAATCCATATTTATGCGCTCCCTCTTCACAAAGGGGATCGCCTCATTGGCAGTCTCGCGATCGTCCATGATTCGGGTTACATCAAGGCTGAGAGTTTGCGCATCTGGCGCGAAACATTTTTGAGCGCATTTGTGCACGTTGTTGTAATCGTTCTGGTCACGCTGCTGATTGTCCGCTGGAGCATAGCCGGGCCGATCGCCCGTACCGCCCGCTGGATGCGAGCCTTGCGCACGGGCCGTGCCATGTCGGCCCGGATCAAAGTTCCAGACTTGGAACTTTTCCGTCCGCTGGCCCGCGAAGTCGCCACCTTTGCCGAAAGTCTGAACACGGCCCGCTCGGCAGCCGAGTTGGAAGCAAGGTTGCGCGCCAGCGGAGAGTCCATGTGGACCGCCGACCGGCTCGCCATCCACGTTCGTAGCCGCCTTGAAGATGGCAAATTGTTCGTCGTCTCGAATCGCGAGCCCTACATTCACTCGCACAAGGGCAAGTCGATCGAAGTCAGCGAACCGGCGAGCGGTCTCGTCACCGCCATCGAACCTGTTCTGCGGGCCTGTGGTGGGACCTGGGTTGCCCATGGCTCGGGCGACGCCGACATTGACGCGGTCGACGCTCACGACCGACTTCTCGTCCCGCCAGACGATCCTCATTACGTTCTACGGCGCGTCTGGCTTTCGAAAGAAGAAGAGCAAGGCTATTACTACGGATTCGCTAATGAAGGCCTGTGGCCCCTCTGCCACATCGCGCACACTCGTCCACTTTTCCGCGCCAGCGACTGGCAGCATTATCAGAACGTGAACCGGAAATTTGCGGATGCCCTTCTCGAAGAGATGGAAAACGTCAGCCGTCCTGTCGTCCTGCTACAGGACTATCATTTCGCGCTTTTGCCGCGGATGATTAAGCAGCGGCGCCCCGATGCGCGCCTCGCGATTTTCTGGCACATTCCGTGGCCGAATCCGGAGGCCTTCGGCATCTGCCCCTGGCAGCGCGAACTCGTCGACGGCCTTCTCGGCGCCGACCTGATCGGATTTCACATCCAGGCGCACTGTTCGAATTTTCTGCAAACGGTCGATCGCATCGTGGAATCGCGCATTGATTGGAATCAATCCACGGTGCAGCGTCTCGACCACCGCACCGCGGTTCGCCCGTTTGCCATCAGCGTCGACTTCTCGCACCAGCGAGCCGAGTTTCCTCCCGAATCTGCCTATGAAGAACGCGCGTCGCTCCTCAAAGCTCTCGGAGTCGAAGCTGCTCTGATGGGCGTCGGCGTCGATCGCCTCGATTACACAAAAGGAATTCTCGAACGGTTTCTCGCAATTGAGAGATTTCTCGAGAAATATCCCCGATATCAGGGAGTCTTCACCTTCGTCCAGATCGGAGCGCCCAGCCGCACGCACATCAAGCGCTATCACGACTTGCAAGCCGAGGTCGAAGCCGAGGCCGACCGTATTAACTGGCGCTTTCAGGCCGATCAGTGGAAGCCGATCGTTCTTCTCAATCGCCAGCACACACACAAAGAAGTTCAGGCGTATTACCGCGCAACCGACCTTTGTCTCGTGACCTCGTTGCACGACGGGATGAATCTTGTGGCCAAGGAATTCGTCTCCACGCGCCAGGATGAGCGAGGCGTGCTCATCTTAAGTTGTTTCACCGGCGCAGCCCGCGAATTGGTAGACGCGCTCCAGGTGAATCCTTACGACATAGATCAGACTGCCGAGGCGATTCGCGCCGCTCTCGAAATGACCGCGGAAGAGAAACAGCTCCGCATGCAGGGGATGCGCAAGCTCGTTCGCGAGAACAATGTCTATCGCTGGGCCGGCTCACTCGTCGGGGCATTGTGCGATGTGCGCCTGGACGTTCCACCAGGAGTCTCGGGCCCAAGCCTCAACCCGACAGTTTTTAGGGGAGACGCGACAGACGCGGCCTGATATTGAAAATGAAATCCGAAAAAGGTTACAAGTACGGGGAAACCTGGCGTTCTTTCTCTTGCCACTCTCTTCTTTGCATAGACAACCCTACGCAACTGATTGCTATCTACTAAAGACAATGCCTGATACAGAAAAACCACCGGTACGCAAGCCCAACAAGCCGTTCTACTTCAACACCTCGGAGCATCTGCTCCGCATTGGCCGGCAAAAAGCCTGTAATCTCTCCGAGTTCCTGCAGGCGCTGCAGACTTGCCCCGACGATTCGATTTTCCAGCATACTTTTCGGACGTTGCAGGAGCACCACTTCATCCGTCAGGGCTTTTCGAATGACTTCGGGCACTGGAGTCTCGCCGCCTGCAACGAGCCGGCGTTGGCCGAGCAGTTGGCCAGCGTGGACGTGCGCGAATTCACGGCAATTGACGGCCTGCGCAGGCGGATGATCGAAATTGTCGATCAATTTTTGCAGGAGCGTCCGCGTTCCGGATCGCGTCCGGCCTTCGAGCCTTTCTATTTCTGTGCCTCTGACATCGTCGTGCTTCCCACTCCCTTCGCTCCGGACACTTTGGCGGGATTTCTCGACGGCATCAATCAGGTCAGCGTTCACTCGATTCACCACCACTTTATTGAAGCCCGGTTGCGTTTACATCAGATGTCCAACGATTTCTCGAACTGGTTGGAACAGGAAGTTGGGCTATCCGACGCGGCGGAAGCCGTTGAGCGGATCGACATTTACACCACCACCATGGAAGGCGTGCGGATGCAGATTGCCCGCATCGTCTCCCAGGCAATAAACAATTAGGACAGGAGAATGAATTCAGACGATCGCAGCGCCCTCTCTGCCCCTCCCGTGATCGACCCGCCAGCAAATCCCGCGCCCGCTCCAAAGATCGACCGCCGGAGCAACGCCCCCGGCCCGTCGCCCGGCCGCCGTGCCAGTGATCGGCGACTTCCGGCGAGCATCTTTACACCACCCGTGCCGCCGCCGCAGCCGCACCTGGATGACTATGCGACTATCGTCGGACAACCCCAACTCGACACCTTGCGGTTTCTGGCGAAAGAGCTGAAGGGCAAGTCGATCAAGATGGTGAACTCCACCGCTGTTGGCGGCGGCGTTGCCGAAATGCTAAATCGTCTCGTGCCTCTGCTCTCGGAGCTAGAAGTAGCCACCCACTGGGATGTCATCACTGGCGGCAACGACTTCTTCGAAGTCACCAAAGCGTTCCACAACGCTCTCCACGGAAGTTCCTACGACCTGACCAAGGCTGCTCAGGACATTTTTGTGATGTACAACGAGCAGAATCGGGAGCGCATGCGCTTCGACGAAGAGATGGTGGTCATCCACGATCCGCAGCCCGCCGGACTCATTCGCTCGAAACCGAAGACTTCTTCACACTGGGTCTGGCGCTGCCACATCGACCTTTCGAACCCCGACGCAAGAGTCTGGGATTTCCTCCGTCCCTTCGTCGAGCAGTATGACGCGGCGATTTTCTCTTCGCAGTCGTTCGCCCGTCAGCTACCCATCCCGCAATATCTCTTTTATCCCTGCATCGACCCGCTCTCGGAAAAGAACAAAGAGCTGCCGGACTCCGAGGTCCAGAAAGTCTGCGACGACTTCGGCATCGACCGCTCGCGCCCGATAGTGACGCAGGTTTCGCGCTTCGATCGCCTGAAAGATCCCGTGGGCGTCGTGCAGGCCTACAAACTGGCCAAGAAATATGTGGATTGCCAGCTCGTCCTCGCCGGCGGAGGAGCCACCGACGACCCCGAGGGCGCGATCGTCCTCAAGGAAGTCAAAGATGCGGCGGGTGAAGATCCCGACATCATCATTCTCGATCTCCCTCCGTGGTGCGCACGCGAAATCAACGCGATTCAGCGCGCCTCGACGATTATCGTGCAGAAGTCGCTGAAAGAAGGATTCGGCCTCACCGTGACCGAGGCTCTATGGAAGGGTAAGCCCACGATCGCGGGCGCAGTCGGAGGTATCCCGAACCAAATCATCCATAAACTGACGGGCGTCCTCGTGCACTCGGTGGAGGGATGCGCATTTCAGATCCGCTACCTGCTGACGCATCCCGAGTTCGCGCGCAGCATCGGCATCGCCGGCCGCGAACACGTAAAAGAAAATTTTCTGATGACGACCAACGTCAAGCGCTGGCTGCTGCTCTTCCGCATTTTAGAAGACGCCAAAGCGCGGAAACCTGCTGCCTAGCCTGTTCTCGGATTCTCATCTCCAACAGGTGGATGGATAGGCGAGCGGTGTATCCGCGCGTGCAGGGAATTTATTGTGCAGAATCTATTCAGGCGCTTTCTTGTTCCGCCACACCGTTTTCCAGCATCGCGCTCGGAATGTGCAGATACGCGGGCTGAAGTTTCGCTTCCACCTGCACCCGGCGTGCCATGCCTGCGCGTTCAATCTGCTGAATGATGGTATCCGCCCCCGATTCGCCCAGAGCCGCAAACCAGCTACGCCGATCATCGGTCAGCATGTCCGAAGATGTTGGGAACCCAAGTTCAATCGACGCCACCGGCAAATGCATTTGTCCGGGAATAAAGGCATCGATTGCGATCAGCCCTTCAATGCCGCGCTGTTGAAACTGTGACTGGAGATGATCTCCTTGCGCCAGATCCGGAGTCACTAGAACGAGCAGATATCCTCTCCGATGCAGCCGGTTTTGCACTCCGGCCACAACGCGCGCCACTTCTCCGCGCCCGAAGTCCGAGGCAACTGCGGCCACCATGCGCGTTCTCTTCGTTCGCAACGATCGCGCCCACAGGTTCGGGCGATAATTCAATTCCTCTGCCGCGCGAAACACCCGGTCCTTGGTCGTCTGCGGAATCGCCTGTGAGGCAGGCGTATTGTTCAGAATGGCCGAAACCGAGCAGGGAGCCAGTCCCACCCGTTCCGCAACAGTACGAAGATTCACAGCGCTTTTCTTGTCCGGCATCGCTTCCCCCTATGTAGAAAATGGCGCTGCATCCGCCACAAACACTTCGACGGACGCAGTTTTGATGTTGAAGACAACAGGGTCAGATCAGCTGAGAACCCAGTCGTGGGGAGCCAAACAGAAAAGTTAGCGGCTTTCTGCTACCGTGCAGAACAAGCACAGATACTCTGGAACAGGCGCACAAGATAGTCCAACGCAAAAAACACATCGTAAGGATCAGTGTTGCAGTAGGCTTCAGTGGTGTCATATCAGACCACGCAATACGCGACTGCGTTATCCTCGAATCATGCCGTTCCGCTTCCCAGTCTCCGGAGATCGAAAGCTGATCCAGATTGTCGATTCGGCATTAGCCGATGCGGCAAACAAGAGCGGCGACTGGCTGGCCTGCCGTCCGGGATGCACACAGTGCTGTATCGGAGTATTCGCTATCAATCAGCTTGATGCGCTGCGATTGCAGCGCGGACTTCGAGCGCTTGAATCGCGCGATCCGCGGCGCGCCGCGAACATTCGAAAGCGCGCTCGGGAAACGGTCTCTCGTTTGTCCCTGGATTTTCCCGGAGACCCTGAGACTGGCCTTTTGTACGACACGGAAGACTCTCGCCAGCACTTCGAAAGCTTCGCCAACGATGAGCCTTGCCCAGCCCTCAATCCCCAGACCGGACTCTGTGAGCTTTACGATTCTCGCCCCATGACCTGCCGCGTCTTCGGCCTGCCAGTCCGGTCCGAAGACGGCGTGGGAGCTTGCGAACTCTGCTTTCAGGGAGCCACCGACGCCGAGATCGCCGCGTGCGAAATGATTCCCGATCCCGACGACCTGGAATCCGAGCTTCTCAAGAAAGTAGAAAAGGGAACTCGCCGTGCTGGTGATACTATCGTCGCGTTCTGCCTCGCCTCATGATGCGATTTACCTTTCTCAAACTTGCCGCTGGCTCCGTTCTTCTTGTAACGCTTGTAACAATCCTTGGTTCCTCGGCCTTCGCAGACCAGCCTGCGATCGAAGCAGCCGCCTGGCTCCGCTATGCTCCGCTCGATAAAAAGACTGCGAAGCTGTATGACCAGCTGCCGTCGAGAACGTTGGTCTTGAGCGATTCGCTCATCCTCAAAACGGCACAGCGGGAATTAACTCGCGGCATCACCAGGATGCTCGGGCGGACCCTGACGTCAGGCACTGTGCTACAAAACAGCTCGATCGTTCTCGCAACGATCGCTCAACTCCACACCCTTTCCCCGGAACTGAATCCTTCCCACGAACTCAAGCAGGATGCTTTCTGGATCACGCGCGCCAAACTTCGTGGCTCGGACTGTCTTCTCATCACCGCCTCCAATGATCGTGGCGTCCTCTACGGAGTCTTCGATCTACTCAGCAAGATCGCCCGCGGCCAGAGCATCGCGCACATTGATGACCTCCAGGAGCCGTACGCTCCTATCCGCTGGGCTAATCAATGGGACAACCTCAACGGCCGCATCGAGCGCGGTTACGGCGGGCGCTCCATCTTCTTCGAGAATGGCAGAGTTCGCGACGATCTCTCTCGCGCTGGAGAATACGCCCGTCTCCTGGCCTCGATCGGGATCAACGGCTGCACCGTCAACAACGTCAACGCCGCTCCGACTGTTCTCGAAGACAGCTTCATCGTGCAGCTCGCCCGCGTTGCCGACGCGTTCCGTCCCTGGGGAGTACAGCTTTCGCTCTCCGTTGACTTCAGCAGTCCCAAAACGATGGGCGGATTAGGCACCTTCGATCCACTTGATCCCCGCGTTGCGGAATGGTGGCGCAGCAAAGCGGATGCGGTTTATCGCCAGATCCCGGACTTTGGCGGATTCCTCGTCAAGGCCGACTCCGAGGGCCAGAGCGGCCCCTCCGCCTATGGACGTTCGATCGCCGATGCCGCCAACGTGCTCGCCCGCGCGCTCAAGCCCCACGGCGGTTACGTTTTCTACCGCGCCTTTGTCTATAACCACCACCTCGACTGGCGCAACTTGAAGAATGATCGCGCGAAAGCTGCCTACGACAATTTCCATCCGCTCGACGGAGACTTCGACGACAACGTTGTCGTTCAAATCAAGAACGGCCCGATCGACTTTCAAGTACGCGAGCCCGCTTCGCCGCTCTTTGCCGGATTGCCTCATGCCAACGAAGCGATTGAGCTGCAGATTACGCAGGAATATACCGGACAGCAGAAGCAGCTCTGCTTTCTCGTGCCCATGTGGAAGGAAGTTCTCGATTTCAACATGCGCTTCGGCGGCGGCAATACGCCCGTGAAGGATCTGATCTCAGGCCGTGTCTTCGATCGTCCCGTCGGAGGATTCGCCGGTGTCGCAAACGTCGGCCTCGACACAAACTGGCTGGGCAGTCCTCTGGCCATGGCGAATCTCTACGGCTTTGGACGCCTCGCCTGGAATCCCGATCTCAGTTCCGAACAAATCGTCGACGAGTGGACGCGCCTCACCTTCGGCAACGATCCCTTTGTCGACAAGACCATCGACAATCTTCAACTCACTTCCTGGCAAGTCTACGAGAACTACACCGGGCCGCTCGGCGCAGGCACGCTGACCAACATTACCGGCAATCATTACGATCCAGCCCCCGAATCTTCTGAACGAAACGGTTGGGGACAATGGCATCGCGCCGATCACGACGGCATCGGCATGGACCGTACCATCGCTACTGGAACCGGTTTCATCGGACAGTATCCGCCCGACGTGCAGAAGCTTTACGAATCTCTCGCCAATTGTCCCGACACCTTGCTCCTGTTCTTCCATCACGTGCTCTACACTTACCTCCTGCATTCCGGGAAGACAGTAATTCAGCACATCTATGACTCCCACTATGAAGGCGCCAAGCAGGCTGCTGAGTATGTTACGCAATGGAAGAAACTAAAAGGCCACATCGACAATGCGCGATACGATGACATTCTCCACCGCTTCGAATATCAGGCCAAAGAAGCCATAGTCTGGCGTGACACAATCTGCAACTGGATCTATCAGCTCTCAGGAATTCCCGACCAAAAAGGCCGCGTCGGCAAGAAGTAGGGCCCGCCTCACAGGGAGAATCGAGTGACGGTTCGCACCTTGGAGCTCCACCCCAACTTGCGCATTTTCCCAAGTTCCGTTAACGTTTACGGTTCCGGTGAGGTTTACTTTCGCCGGATCAGGCAGTGCTGGCTGTAAATGGCCGGCCGCGATGCAGGCCAATAGAATGGGTCAACCTCCGACCACCCTCCGGGACATCGCTAAGTCGCTAGGTACCTCTATAGGTACCGTACACCGGGCCCTTCACGACAACCCGGGTGTAAGCCCCGAGACCAAATCCAGAGTTCTGCAGATGGCGCGAACTCTCGGCTATCGACCGAATCTCGCCGCGCGTTATCTCTCATCGAGGAAAACGCTTCGGATTTCGGTCAACACTCCCCAGGGAACGACCTCTTTCTGGGACGAAGTCCGCGCCGGAATCCGCGAGGAAGCTGACTCCATCCTGCTGGAAAATGTCGAGATCCAATTCCGCACTGGGTCGCTCGTGGGCGAAGGGGAAGAAGAGGCTCTGGAATCCGCTATCACTGACAAAGTCGACGGGATCATCATCTTCCCCAGCCGCCCGCAGACCTTGCGTCCGTGGATTCGCCGCGCGTCCCGCGCCCACATTCCGGTGGTCTGTGTCGCCACCGATGCCTCGAACAGCGGCCGCCTCGGCATCGTTGCCGTCGACACTCTTGCCAGCGGATCCATCGCTGCCGATCTTATGGGCCGCTTCATCGGCCCGCATGAGAAATCAGTCGCGATCACTGTATTCGACTTGGCGATCACCGAGCACGCGGAGAAGTACTCGGCCTTCGAATCGACCATGAGCTCTTTCTACCCGAACCTGCAGGTGCTCAAGCCGATCGACGACCACGATGTCGAGAAGGAAGCCTATCGCAAATGCCGCAAACTATTCGCCGAACGCGAAGATTTGGGCGGCATCTACATCACCACCGAGGCTTCTGTCCCCGTGTTGCAAGCCGCGTCCGATGCCGGCATTCTCGAACACCTCTCGATCATTACTACCGACCTGTTCCCCGATCTCGTTCCCTATATTCGTTCCGGAGCCGTTGTCGCTACGATCTATCAGCGTCCCCGCGCTCAGGGCCAGATGGCACTTCGCATGTTGCACGAATTTCTCGCCGAAGGTGGCGGCCGCAGGTCGAATCAGGTGGCCCTTGCGCCACACCTGGTCATGCGCGGCAATCTCGATTTCTTCCTCCGTAGGCAGTCCCAGGAGTCAGTAAAAGACAAAGAGCGTCCGGTCCGTACCGCCGCGCACGCGCTCGCCGAAGAATTCGGCTGATCCCCGTTTCACGATTGAGAAAAACACATGAGTTATCTAGGTATTGATGTAGGTACCGGTGGTACCCGAGCTCTGGTCATGGATTCGACCGGAAACGTTATCGTTTCGGCTTCCTCCGAGCATCAACATTTCGCCAGCCCACGTCCCGGATGGGCCGAGCAGGATCCACGCGACTGGTGGCGCGCCTGCGGCGAAGCCGTTCGCAAAGCGCTCCAGTCTTCCGGTCACAGCGCTGCTGACATTAAATGTGTTGGATTCTCCGGTCAGATGCACGGCGCGGTGCTTCTCGATTCTTCCGATCAAGTTGTGCGCCCCGCCATCATCTGGTGCGATCAACGCAGCGAAGCGCAGGCTCATGAACTCGAACTGATGTTCGGGCGAGACAATCTCATCCGCCTGACCTGCAACCCTCCGCTCACCAATTTCACGCTGACAAAGTTTCTATGGGTGCGCGAAAACGAACCACAGAACTGGTCCCGCGTCGCACATGCCATGCTTCCCAAAGACTACGTTCGCTTCCGCCTCACCGGCGAGCGCGCGATCGATATGGCCGACGCCTCGGGCACGCTCCTGCTCGATGTCGCCAACCGCCGCTGGTCCGCCGAAGTTCTCGCCAAGACCGGAATCGATCAGAAATTACTTCCGGCTCTCTTCGAATCGCCGGAAGTCTGCGGAAAAGTTTCCGTCGCAGGCGCTGAAGCCACGGGATTACTGGCAGGAACTCCAGTCATCGCAGGCGCCGGAGATCAGGCCGCCGGAGCGGTGGGGATGGGCATAGCCCGCGTCGGAGCTGTCAGCGCCACTATCGGCACTTCGGGCGTCGTCTTTGCCTCGACTGACCGTCCCGCGATGGACCCCGAGGGACGCCTCCACACTTTCTGCCACGCCATTCCCGGCCGCTGGCACGTTATGGGGGTCACGCAAGCCGCTGGACTTTCTCTGCGCTGGTATCGCGACCAATTCTCGATGGCCTCGCCCGTCGTTCAGAAATCCTTGCAAGCCAAAGACGGACGCGATCCCTACGACATCTTCGCCGAAGAAGCCGCAGCCGCGCCGCCTGCCTCTGAAGGAGCTTTCTGGGTTCCATATCTCATGGGAGAACGCACGCCGCATCTCGATCCCAATGCCCGAGCGGCCCTCGTCGGACTCACGGCCTCCCACACCCGCGCGCACGTGATCCGTGCCATCATGGAAGGCGTTGCCTTCAGCCTCAAAGACACATTCACGATTTTCCAGGAGATGGAAATTCCGGTGACGTCGATCCGCCTCGGCGGAGGCGGAGCGCGTTCGTCACTTTGGCGTCAGATCCAAGCCGATGTCTACGGGAGGGAAGTGGAGATCGTCGCTGCCGAAGAAGGTGCTGCCTACGGAGCCGCGATCCTCGCAGGTGTTGGAGCTGGAGCGTGGCCCACGGTCGAACAAGCCTGCGACGCCGTCGTCCGCGTAGCCAAACGCATCGCGCCAAGCCCGCACGACTCGGCGACAATACAAAAAGCTTACGCCACATTCCGCAAGATATACCCAGCCCTTCGACAGATCACCTCGTAAGAATTGTGTAGGGACAGCTGCCTCGGCTGTCCGGCGGAGCGAAGCTCCGTGGTGATGGGGCTCTCAGTGCAGATGATGCGCTACTTCCCCGGTTCCTTCACCATTAGCACCCGATCCCCCGCCACGTCTTTCATCGTCTGCGCGATCGCCGACGGCCAGTGAATCTCCACCAGATCCACTATCGCATTCCGCCCGAGACCGAAATGCACCGGCCCCGCGCTCGACGATGCGTATCCGCAAGCAGTCGTCATATGGTTGTACTGCGCGCCGGACTTTGTCACGATCTTGATCCGTGCGCCAATCCCGTCTCGATTGCTCTTCGTGCCCTGCAGTTTGAATTCAATCCAGTGATTTTTGCCCGGAGTTTCATTCATCCAGATTTCCGCCGGAGCATTCAGCGAACTCACGACAACATCAAGCTTCCCGTCGCCGTTCAGATCACCGACGGCCGACCCGCGGTGCCGCGACGGAGGTTGCGCCGTCAGCCCCGCTTCTGCGGTCAATGCGGAAAATTTCATCCCGCCCAGATTGCGAAATACGGTGTTGGGCTGTTCCACCGACAGATTCGGAGCCGATAGCAGCGACTGCACGTGTCCGCGTGTCACGAAAATATCTTTCCAGCCATCATTATCGAAATCCGCAATCGTCGGAGAATATCCCGACATCGGCAGGGTCAAGCGAGTCATCCCGCTGTCGCGAGTCACTTCCACAAAACTTCCTTTGCCCGTGTTCTTGTAAACAGGAAACGTCTCCCCGTCGAGCGCCACCAGGACGATGTCGGGATACCCATCGTTATCCAGATCGCGAAAATCTACACCCATTCCCGATATATAAGTTCCGTCTTCGCGCAGCGCAACGTTCTCATCGAATGCCGCCTCTTCGAACTTCCCGCCTCCCTTGTTGCGGTAGAACGAATTCATCAGCTTGTCATTCGTGATCATCAAATCCATTCGGCCCGATAACTCTGAGTCCGCAACAGCAATGCCCATTGCCTTTCCCGGATGCGCGCGAAATCCGGCTTCGACCGATGCATCGCGAAATGTTCCGTCACCGTTGTTGATGAACAGTTGATTGGGAGTCGGCTTGTACATCTTCGGATGGCAGTAATCCCGGTGTCCGTATCCTTGGCAGACCGGCTCGTTATTGAAATCCCACTTGAGATAATTCAGCACGACCAGATCGAGCAGGCCATCATTGTTCACATCAATCCATGCAGCTCCCACAGACCACAGCGGCCCATACTCCGGATCAGGCTTGTTCAACCCCGCCTTCGCCGTAACGTCGCTGAACGTTCCATCGCCGTTGTTGTGATAGAGCGTGTTCTTGTAAACGCCGCCGACAAAGATGTCCTCATATCCGTCGTTGTCGTAGTCGCCGATCGCGACTCCTGTGTCGTAGCCGGTTCCAGCCAAGCCAGCCTGCTCGGTTACGTCGGTGAAATGTCCGTTGCCGTCATTTCGAAACAGCCGGTTGGAATATTTCGGAGAATCTTTCTTCAGGGTCTTCAGATTGGCGCCGTTCGCAAAAAATATGTCGAGCTTGCCGTCGTTGTTGTAGTCGAAAACTGCGACGCCGCCTTCCATCGTCTCGGGAGCATGCCTCTCGGGCGATTCGTCGCTGTCGAGTTTGAAGTCAATTGGCTGGAACGCAAACTGAATCGGACTATCGTTCGCCGCAGGTTTTGCTGAGGAAACAATCTGCGAGCGCACCAGCGCCGGTGCACTCATGAGCAAAAGAGAAAACCCAATCAACGAGCAGCCAAGAATCCCACGCATCATGAGAAAGTCAGGAAAAGGAAGTCCACCAGCAACCAGTCTCGGTTGCTCTCTTAGTAATCTGAGTACTGGGTACTGAGCACCGAGTACTGCCTTCCCCATCTTACTCCGGCAGCTTCTGTTCTCCCTGAATCGTAAGATGCGCCTCCGCCTGCGCGGCGCCAGTTCCTGGTTGCCCCCCGCCAACGGAGATCACGTAATCTCCCGCACCCACCAGCCGGTCGCCCGCTTCATTCACATAACTCAGGTCCCGCGGATCGAGCGTTAGCTTCACATGCTTCTGCTCGCCTTGATTCAAATGAACTCGCGTAAATCCGCGCAATGCTCGCAGCGGCGCTCCCGCCAGCTTGGGAAAAGTAATGTAGAGTTCGACCACCTCATCCCCGTCGCGCTTTCCCGTATTTCTTACATCCACATCAACGTCCAGCGGATTTCCCGCCTGCAAGTCCGCGCTCGACAGCTTCAGACCGCTGTATTCAAATTTCGTATAGCTCAAACCATAGCCAAACGGATACAGCGGCTGCCCAGTGAAGTACCGGTATGTCCGATTCTTCATCGAGTAATCCGTGAAATCCGGCAACTGCTCCACGCCCTGGTAGAAAGTAACGGGCAATCGTCCGGCAGGATCATAACCCCCCGCCAGCACCTGCCCGATCGCCGTTCCACCTTCCTCGCCCGAGTACCATGCGTCGAGAATGGCATTCGCATGATCGTTCGCCCAATTCACCGCGAGCGCGCTGCCATTCATCAGCACCACGACCAGCGGCTTGCCGGTTCCTTTCAGCGCTCCAAGCAGCGCCTCTTCTTCGGAAGGCAAAGCCAGGCTCGTGCGGTCTCCGCCGCGGAACCCCGGCACATTCACCTTCATCTCTTCGCCTTCCAGCTTCGAGGTAATGCCGACCACCGCGACCACGACATCCGCAGTCGTCGCCGCATTCACCGCTTTCACCAGCGGATTGGTCGTGACCGCCAACCACTGCAACTTGCACGATCGCCCGCCTGACGAGAACTCGACCTTCACGGCGTAGCGATGTCCCTTGGTCAACGGCAAAGTCACCGTCTGCGGATTTGGGTCGTGCAAAATGTCGTCGTCCACGACCAGCTTGCCGTCGATCCACATCCGCTGCATCGATCCGACCAACTCAAGTTGATACGTTCCCGTTTCCGACGGAATCAAATATCCCGTCCATCGCACCGAGAAATTCTGCAGGCCCTCAGGCACCCTGACATCGTCGTGATGCGAATGCCCCAACTGCAAATTCACATACGGATCGACGCGGGCAATCGGTGTGCCGCTGAAATCGAGATCGGAAAAATACTCCGCCTTCAGTCCGGGCTTACCATCAGCGGTCGAGAGCGCCGAAGTCGGAACCACCCGATGCTCCTGGAGAAAATTTGTTCCCGGCTGGTACGAAACCTGCGCGCTCGAGAACTGCGTTCGAATCCCCTCCAGCGCCGACACCGCATGCGAAGCCGTCCCTGCATAATTTCCGTGCAGCACCTCGGTCTCATCCGCCAGCGGACCAACCACCAGAATCCTTTTCGCGCCCGCCGCAAGTGGCAGCACCCCATCATTCTTCAGCAGCACCATCGATTCCTGCGCCGTCTTCAGCGCCAGTTGCCGATGTGCCGGACTGTCAATTTCCGACTCCGGAGTATGCGCGTACGGCACCATGCTCGACGGATCAAACATTCCCAGCCGCATCCTCGCCATGAACAGTCGCTTCAATGACCGGTCGATGTCAGCCTCGGTGATCAGCCCCTGATGCACCGCATCAATGTACGGCTTATAGTCGTGGTCGTCTTTCACGACTGTAAAGAAATCGGCGCACTCGTTGTCCATCCCAGTCTTGATCGCGTCGGCTACGGCTTCCGCCTGGCTCTTCGCGTAGTGATGCCCCTCATACATATCTGTAACCGCATCGCAATCCGAAACCACGTATCCATTGAACTTCCACGCGCCCCGCAAGGTGTCTTCGAGCAGGAACGTATTCGCGCAGGCCGGCTGTCCATTCACCCGGTTGTACGCGCACATGATCGACTCGGCCTTGCCCGCCACCACCGCCGCGCGAAAAGCCGGTAGATAGGTGTCCTCCTCGTCGTGTTTCGAGACAACAACATCCATCGAGTGTCGGGACGGCTCCGGCCCGCTATGTACCGCGTAGTGCTTCGGCGTCGAAATCGCCCGGAAATATTTCGGATCGTCTCCCTGCAATCCAGTCACAAATGCCACGCCCATTCGCCCCGTCAGGAACGGATCCTCCCCGTACGTTTCCTGCCCGCGCCCCCAGCGCGGATCGCGAAAGATATTGATGTTCGGCGACCAGAAATCCAGCCCCTCCATAATGTCTCGTCGGCCCGCCTTCACCGCCTGCTCATGTTTAGCCCGGGCCTCGATCCCAATCACCACCGCCATCTGATGAATCAACGGATCATCAAATGTTGCTCCCAGCCCGATCGGTTCCGGAAATACAGTCGCTGTTCCCGCATTGGCGACGCCGTGCAGCGCCTCGCTCCACCAGTCATATGCAGGAATGTGCAACTCCGGGATCGCTCGCGCCTGGTTCACCAGCTGCGATGCCTTCTGTTCCAGCGTCATCCGGTGAATCAGATCGTCCACTCGCACGTCGATCGGCTGTGATGGATTCATATAAAGCGGTTTGCCGTCTTCTTGCGCAACTGCGCTCGCCGCCATCACAACGAAGGCAAGAACGACCTCCACCGTGACTGGAATGCGTTTTCTCATCAAAGTCCCCCCGAGCCAGACTGGACATTCAGCACATGTCAGTACTGCCGCTGAAAAATCGGTTTAGTTAGACCATTAGTTTTCCGTAAACGATTACGGTCCTAACCCGTCGCTTGTAGCACAGTGCAAATCTTCGGGTCAAGGCAGAGGTCATCCTAAGAAGGGCGGCAGCGCGAAGCGGCATCCAAGGTCTATTTATCAAATAGACAACAAATCTACTTCGCTGCTGCCAGATCCGTTGCCGCGAGTACGTACGTCGTATAGCGTTCTAACTTGATATTCGATTTCTTCGAAACCAGTTCCACTCCTCCGTCACTCGCGGCTGCGCTTTCCACATTCTTCATTAGAACGCGATGCTTCGAAGTAACGGAATTCGGGGTATCGGGCACAGGCTGATCCTTCTGCTGGCCGTCTGGAAATGGCTTATACGATTTCGCATCGCTGGGATATTCTCCCTGTCCATTCCAACTACCTTGCGGTGATTTGGTCGGCCCATATTGCAATTCCTGACCTGCATCCATCATGTTCGGATAAAACCAGGCAGTCATATAAAGCTTCACTGCGGCCGACCCATTCTTCCATGCAACCGAATCCATTCGGACGCTTACACGCGAAGGCGCATCTTTCGTCTTGGCCATCGATTCCGTAACCTCTCCCGAGAAAACCGCATTCCTCGGCACGACGGTCCCATTCACTAGAGTTGCCATCGAAAGTTTCGCTTCGATTTTCGTCCCCACTGGAGTCTTCCCGGCGATTACGTTCTGCTCGAGCATCACCGGAAATTCTTGTGCCGAACTTCCTGCGGAGGGCTGATTTTGCTGGGCGAGTAATGACGCAGAAAGAAACACACTTAGTACCAAATTGCTAAACAAGCATGGCCGTGACATCGAGACCTCCGTCGACTCGGAGTTTCTGGAAAATCTCAGGCAATTCCCAGATAACCCAGACTTTATGGGCAGAGTATACCCCTGTTCTGGCAAGGAGAACGCGTCATCCTGTCCATTTTCCCGCGTGCGATATCGATTTTGTACTTGACAACGGTGATTGAGTGCATGTAGACCGTAAACGTTTCCGTTCTCGGGGTAGTTTGCCCGTCAATACAGCGTTTCAGGTACTCGGAGGCTTCGAATGAGATCCCTTGTTGTATCTACAGCTGGCTCCCTAGGCCGCCACGTCAGGCAAAGTTGCCTGTTCGTCGCCGCCTTCCTCCTCGTCTTTGGCATCCAGGCGCTGGCGCAAGAAGCGACCATCGTCGGCACCGTCACCGACCCGTCCGGTGCCGCCGTGACCACCGCCACAATCACCATCACGAACAACGACACCGGTGTGGAGCGCACCCTCCCCAGCAATACCGACGGCCAGTACGTCGCGCCCGATTTGCACATCGGCCACTACACCGTCCGCGCTACCGCGGCTGGATTCAAGGTTGCCGAGCAGAAGAACATCACCCTCAACGTTGGCGATCGTATGCGCATTGACTTCAAACTCCAGGTCGGTAGCGCGCAGGAGCAGGTCACTGTTGAGGCGAATGCCGTCGCCGTCCAGACCGACAGCGGCGAAGTCAGTAACGTCATTACCGGGCAACAGATTACTCAGCTGGCCACCAACGGCCGCAGCCTTTACGAGCTGTTCGCCTTGGCTCCCGGCGCGGTTAGCTTGCAGTCCTCCATGATCGGCTTTACTCCGGTCAGCGGCGATGCAAACGTCAGTATTAACGGCGAGCGCGCCGGCCACAACCTGCAACTGATTGACGGCGGCGAAAACCTCGACCGGGGCGGCAGCAGCGGCAGTGTCATGCCCTCCATCGATTCTCTTGCTGAGTTCCGCAACATGACGTCGAACTACAGCGCTGAATACGGATTAGCCTCGGCCTCCCAGATCAGCACCGTCATTAAATCCGGCACGAAGGAGTATCACGGCGAAGCTTGGGAGTTCTTCCGTAACGACGCCCTGAATGCCCGCAACTACTTCAACCCCTATCCCAACAAGGTCGCCGAACTCCGCTACAACATCTTCGGTTTCAACTTTGGCGGTCAGGTTCCGATTGCCAAGAGCCATCCGACCTTCTTCTTCTACAACCAGGAGTGGCGGCGTGAAATCAATGGCGGTTTGCTGAACCAGCTTGTCCCGCCAACGAGCGCCTATCCCGATGCCGGCGGCGCCGGAACCGGCGCAGCAATGCCCACCACCGTCAATGGAAAGGCTGTGAATCCGGTTGTGCCTACCGGCATAGCGAATTTCGGCGCAAACTGTTCCCCAGCAGTGCTGGCGACTTTGACGCCCGGTTCGCCCTTCCCGAACAATTCCAACGGGGTACCGGCCATTCCCGACTGCCTCATCAGCCCGAATGCAGCTGCGCTGCTCGTGGCCGGCGGTAAGTACGGCGGCATTTTCCCGGCTGCAACGAACTCGGCAGGGTTCTTCCAGGGCGGAAACAACTCTCCCACGACACTGACGGAAGAGATTGCCCGCGTTGACCATCAATTCAGCAGCAAGTTCTCCATCTTCGGCCACTGGATCTCCGAGCAGATCTCGCAGACGTATGGAACCACCCAGTGGAGCGGCGACAACGTGCCGTCCGTCGCCAACACGTTCGGAAATCCCTCGTACAGTGCAGTTGTTCACGCAACTCACGTCATCAGCCCCACCGTGCTGAACGAGATTGCGTTTAACTACAACGGAAACCGAATTCACATCATTCCGAATAACCTGGTCTCGGCTCCTGCCGGGTTCACATTCAATCGGCTCTTCAGTGGACCGAATGCCAGCAACCGTATTCCGGCCATCAACCTGAGCGGTGTAACAGGGGCCCAATACACCTCGAACTGGACGCCTTGGAACAACAAAGCGGATGATTATCAGTTCCGCGATGATCTATCCTGGACCAAGGGCGCGCACCAGTTGAAATTTGGTTTCAGCTACGCCATCTACAAAAAAATCCAGGACGCCTTCGCGACCACCCAAGGCAACTTTGCCTTCGACGGCAGCTTCAGCGGATACGATTTCGCTGACTACCTGATGGGTTATGCACAGCAATACAACGAGGACGGCGCGAAGATCAGCGGCCACTGGAACAACGTCTCGCCGGCTGCATATATTCAGGACAACTGGCGCGTGAATAGCCGGTTGACCTTGAACCTTGGTATGCGGTGGGATGGAATTCCGCATACTTACGAAGCCAACCACCTCTCGTCTAACTTCTACCCGAGCCTGTACAATCCTGCTGACGCAGCCACATTCGATAGCGAAGGCCACATCTGCAGCGTAAACTCGGTTCCTGCCTGCCCCGGCGGACCTAGCCCCGGCTTGGTATCCGAGAGCGCCTTCGGTGGCTATCAGTTCTACCTCAACGGAATTGGCGTCGGCGGAGTCAACGGCGTCCCCAAGGGCTTGGTCAACAGCTCCTGGAATAACTGGGGTCCACGTCTCGGCTTTGCCTATGACCTTACCGGTCAGGCAAAGACGGTTCTGCGCGGCGGTTACGGTGTAACCTACGATCGTATTCAGGGCAACGATATGTACAACGGTGCCGTGAATCCTCCGGGTGACCCGAATCCCACGTTGAATGGCGTTTCACTTGACAACCCCGGACTGAGCCTCGCATCGGGTAATGTCATTACCGCAGCGAATCTGCCGGTTCTCCCTCTCGGGGTAACTGGTATTTCCCAGAGCTATCCGACTCCGAGAAGCTCCCAATACAGCTTGGGCATTCAGCAATCCGTGGGCACCCATGCCGTATTGACTGTGTCGTATGTGGGTAGCCAGGGTCGCTATGAGAACTATTATCAGGCGATCAATCTTCCGGCTCTCTCAACACTACCTTCTCTGGTTTCGAAGCCGTGGATCGGGCAATCTAGTCACCTCGACTATCCGAATCTGACCTATCCCGGAATCGGCAACATGCGGTTGGCTTTCGACGGAGCAAACTCTCACTATAACTCGCTGCAGACGTCCCTGAACGGCACGTTCCGTCATGACCTGCACCTGCAAATCGCCTATACGCTGGCGCGTGCAGTGGATGAAACCACTGCCACCGGCAGCGGCGGTGACTTACAGAATGTGACCAATCCGTACGTCGGACCTAGCTATGATCACGGTCCGTCCATTTTCAACCGCAACAATGTGTTCTTTGCCAACTTTGTCTATGATCTACCGTTCTTCCGCAGCGGTTCGAGTCTGACCAAAGGCCTGCTCGGAGGCTGGGAGATCGCGTCGATCATCACCGTCGAATCCGGTGCACCAGTCAACCTTGGCGTAAGCGGCGGCGTAAACAGTCCGTCTAGTGTCATCAACAACTCGGGCGTGCGTCCCGATTTCTCCGGTTCCATCACCTATCCCAAGAAGGTAGGCCAGTGGTTCGCCGGTAATTTCGGTCACACAGTTGCTGAGCCCGATGGGAAGACGTATACATTTGGGACCCTTTGCGAAACCGGTCCAGACTGCTACGGCAATCTGCCCTTCGACGCGATCGTCGGCCCGAGTCGTCAGAACTGGGACTTCTCTGTCTTGAAGAATTTCGCCATGGGCGAGAGATTCAAGCTCGAGTTCCGCGCCGAGGCCTTCAACCTGTGGAACCACCCCCAGTTCGAGGGGAACGCGAACACGGGAGGACTCGGAAACAACTTCGGATCCGGCAACTTCGGTCAGATTACGTCTGCTTACGATCCGAGAGAACTTCAGCTCGCTCTGAAGCTCAAGTTCTAGCGAGCCGAACTAAACGTAAATGTGTGCCGCCCGCATCGAACCTGGTGCGGGCGGCAACTTAGCCTTTATGCCCGGGCCCTCTTCTTACCGTCTCCATTCCAACTTAGGGTTGGCGAAATGAGCAGGTACCGGAGCAAACTCCGCCATCTGGTCTCGCTCCGGATGTTTTACGCGTTTTTTTTTCTGTTTTCCGCGCTCGCCGTTGCTCAATCCACAACTCCCGATCAGGCCATTGCCCTCGAACAGCAAGGCAAGCTTCCCGAAGCCGCTGCGGCGTGGCGTTCTTATATCGCACAGAATCCTAAAGATGCCGGCGCCCTCGCCAGCCTGGGCGTAGTGTTCTCCAAAGAGCAGAAGTACTCCGAAGCTGCCGCGGCGTACCGCAAAGCCCTCGCCATTGATCCCAAGCTTCCGGGGATCGAACTCAATCTTGGCCTTGCCGAGTTCAAGCAGGGACGTTTCCCCGCCGCAATTCCCCCGCTGCGCGCCGCGCTTGCCGCCGATCCCTCCAGTAGCCAGGCCCGAATTCTTCTCGGCTTCAGTTACTACGGCACGAAGGAATTCACTAAAGCTGCCGATACGCTCGAGCCGGTCGCGAAATCCGATCCTGAGAGTGCCCAACTCCACGAAACGCTCGCCCAGAGCTGCCTATGGGCCAAGAAACTCGATTGTGCCGAGGAGCAGTTCCGACTGCTCCTGCAAAAGAGCCCCGACTCCGCTCCCACTCACATCCTGATGGGCGAGGCGCTCGACGGACTCGGGCGCACGCAGGAAGCGATCACAGAGTTCGAAGCGGCCGCAAAGATCGCGCCCAACGAGCCCAACGTTCACTTCGGACTCGGCTACCTCTACTGGAAGACGCAGCAATACGACAAAGCTCGCCAGGAATTCGATCAAGAGTTGAAAATCGTTCCCAACAACTCCCAAGCCCTCGCCTATCTTGGCGACATCGAGTGGAAAAATGACCATCCTGATGCCGCACTCCCCCTGCTCGATCGCGCTATCAAGCACGACAAGGACGTGCGCATCGCCTACGTCGATCTCGGCGCAATCTACCTGCAGCAGAAAAATTACAAAGATGCCGAACCAGCGCTCAACCGAGCCATCGCTCTCGCCCCTGATCGTCCCGACGCGCACTACCAGTTAGGACGCTTGTATCAGGCCACCGGCAAGACCGCCGAAGCCGAAAAAGAACTTCATAAAGTGAAAGAGCTGCACGAAAAGGCCGACAGCCTCGTCGGGAAGATGCCCTCTTCTCCGTCGGCGCTCAATCCGCCTCCATCGCAATAATACGAACTGCACTCAGAAAGGACGCAATGAGCAAGAAGAACGGTAATTACGATCCCAAGCCGGAGCACAAATTCACTTTCGGACTCTGGACGCTCGGCAATCGCGGGCGCGATCCCTTTGGGGATGCCGTCCGCCCCACGTTTCCTCCCAACGACATCGCTTCGGTACTGGGCGAGATCGGAGCATGGGGCGTCAATCTGCACGATAACGATCTCGTCCCCATTGATGCCACGCCGAAAGAGCGCGACAAGATCGTCCGAGAATTTCGTGCCGCCTGCAACGAAGCCGGAGTCGTCGTGCCCATGGCGACCGTGTCTCTATTCTTCCATCCTGTCTTTCGCGATGGTGCTTTCACCGCCAATGATCCCGAAGTCCGCGCTTACGCCATCCAAAAAACCATGCGCGCCATGGATCTCGGCGCCGAACTCGGCGCGAAAATCTTCGTTCTCTGGGGAGGCCGTGAAGGCGTCGAAACCGATGCCTGCCGCCGCGCCGACGAAGCCGTGAAGCGTCTCCGCGAAGCCGTCAACTATCTCTGCGAATACAACATCGCACAGAAATACGGATACCGCTTCGCCATGGAAGCCAAGCCCAACGAGCCGCGCGGCGATATTTATATGGCCACCACCGGCCACTATCTCGGATTCATCCCGACTCTCGATCATCCCGAGATGGTCGGCGTCAATCCCGAGGTCGCCCACGAGACCATGGCCGGACTCAACTTTGTGCACGGCGTTGCTCAGGCGTGGGAAGCGGGCAAGCTCTTCCACATCGATCTCAACGATCAGTATCCGGGACGCTACGACCAGGATCTCCGTTTCGGATCGGCCAATCCGAAGTCTGCTTTCTGGCTCGTGAAATTTCTTGAAGACGTGGGCTACGATGGCCCGCGCCACTTCGACGCGCACGCCTACCGCACCGAAAACTACGAAGGCGTCAAAGACTTTGCCCGCGGTTGCATGCGGACGTATCTGATCCTGAAAGAGAAAGCAGCCGTCTGGAACGCGGATAAAGAGATTCAGTCGATCCTGAAAGAAATCTCAGCCGTGAATCCGAAGATTCCGGCGACGGGTAAGTATTCTCAAAAGGGCTCGGCCGCACTGCTGAATTACAACTTCGACAAAGACGAGATTCTGAAAAAGCGCCTTCCCTACGAAAAGCTGGACCAACTCACAATCGATGTTCTATTAGGAGTACGCTGAGCGCGTAGGGACAGCCGCCTCGGCTGTCCAGATTTTGATTCGAGTGGAATAAAGTGCTACTTCGAGTCTCGCCGATGTTGCGAGACCAGAGAATTCTGCGCCGTAAAGTGATCCGAAAGAACTACAGAGGACGAAGGCCCGGCCTACGCCCGCCCCTTCTTCGCCGCCACAGCCGCTTCCTTGCCCGCAACTTCCCACGGCCGCTTCGGACGTTCCACCGCCGGCTTGTCCCGGTCCACCACGCGATCGTACTGATACGCTTCGCTGACTGTTCCGAGTGACTCGTTGTACAAGCTCGGAAGCCCCAGCGCCATCTTGAATTCCTCGGCGAACGACTGAAGCGCCTTCAGCTGCTCCGCCGTCGCCGGAAGTTCAGCCTTCGAGGTCTTGAGGAACTGCTGATACCCGCGGTTCACCAGCTTCGAGATCTCGCTGCCGACCAAGACTCCAGGGTAGGCAAAAATTTTTACACCGTCATCCGGCGTCTTCTGGATGGCGGCAGAAACATTATATTTCCGCAGAAACACACGGGCGGTCGTGCCCGGGGCGTCCGTTACGTCAAACCCGTTATCGCGCAGCCAGGCCAGCGCTTCTTCGTAAGTCTTTGCTTCGATTCCCTTCGCCATTGCCTTTTAGGTTAACCTTTCATTGCCGGCCAGTGCTGCTGCTTGGATGCACATTTATTAAGACCGAGCGTAACTTTACACAAGCTGCATCGCCGGGCGAAACTTTTTCATCTAAACAAAATACTACATACCTCGTTTCGGACTACATAGCACATTACGTTGGTCACGGGATTTTGTTCAAGGATGACATACGGCTCCGCCAAAATAGCTAGCGTCGCGTCTTCTGAAATTCTCACGAACTCGAAGGAAGCCGCGTCAGGACTGGGCGAAAGTCTCGGCCATAGTCTCGTCGAGCGCATTGGAAACACACCGCTCCTCCGCCTCGATGCCCTCACGAGCGACCTGCCCGGCGTAGCACTTCTGGGTAAGGCCGAATGGTATAACCCCGGCGGATCCGTTAAGGACCGAGCAGCCGCCAGCATCGTTGCCGAAGCCCGCCGTTCCGGCCAGTTGCATTCTGGCAAAATTCTTCTCGATGCCACCAGCGGCAACACGGGTATTGCCTACGCAATGCTCGGAGCTGCGGAAGGATTTCCCGTCACACTCTGCATGCCCGAAAACGTCTCGCGCGAGCGCAAGCAGATTCTTCACGGATACGGCGCGAACATTATTTATACCGATCCTGCCGATGGATCTGATGGAGCCATCCGCATGGCCCGCGAGCTCGCCTCGAAGCATCCCGATCAATATTTCTACGCCGACCAATATTCAAACGACGCGAACTGGAAAGCGCATTACCACGCCACGGCGAATGAAATCTGGCAGCAGACTCAAGGACGCGTCACGCACTTCGTCTCCATGCTCGGCACCAGCGGAACCTTCGTCGGCACCACGCGGCGCCTCAAAGAACTGAATCCTTCCGTGAAGTGCATCTCGCTGCAGCCTGATTCATCGTTCCACGGCATCGAAGGCGCCAAGCACATGGCCAGCGCGATCGTGCCGAAAATTTACGATTCCACGATTGCTGATCAGAATCTGGAGATCGCCACCGAAGATGCCTACGCGATGGCGCGCCAGCTTCCGCGCGAAGCCGGATTGCTCGTGGGAATTTCCGCCGCTGCCGCGGTGGTCGGGTGCCTTAAGATCGCCCGCAATCTCGCGCTGAAGCGCGGCCAGGAAGCCATCATCGTGACAATCCTCTGCGACTCCGGCGAAAAATATCTGAGCGAGCGTTTCTGGAACGAGGGGTAGAGAAATTGTTGAATGATGATTGTTGATTGTTGAATAAATGCCGTGGGTATCAGACTTCATTCAAGAGTCGAACATCAACATCGCTGATGTCGCTCGAGGTTTTCATTCAACAATCAAAAATCAACAATTCTAGCCATGCTCAAACTCACTCGCTCCGACTACGATTCCATCCGCCGTCACGGCGAAGAGACCTACCCGCACGAATGCTGCGGAGTCCTCCTCGGACGTTTTGAAGACGACGGAGCGCGTACTGTCACGAGCACTGCCCGTTGCGGTAATACCCGCACCGACTCCGCCCACAACCGATACAATATCGATCCCAAGGAACTCGTCCGCATCCAGCGCGAGGGCCGCGCTCGTGGAGAAGACATCGTCGGCTTCTATCACTCCCACCCGGATCACCCAGCACAATGGTCCAAGACAGATCACGAAGAGGCTCACTGGATCGGCTGCTCCTACGTGATAACCGCCGTCGAAAGAGGCAAGGCCGCCATCACGAATGCCTTCGAACTAACCGGCACCGACGAATCGGATAAACGCTTGATGAATGAAAATATCGAGGTGGAATAGCTTCGATCATCCTCCGCGTCCTGCGCGTTGAGATCCTTTGCCCGACGCGGCATTCGCCCGATTTTCACAGCCATTTCGCACAGTAACCATCGTTGAACCTGACCCCATTCTTATTCTGAACTCCGCGGAAACCCGCATCAGATTAGCCTTCTACGAAAAGTGCTCAAGCCGGCTGCACCAATTCCGGTCATCGCTCTGTGAACGGCGTGCACTCGATTGAAAATTCATGTACTTACAAACCTGTATTTTTCGTTGACTGAAAAAATAGAAGGAGTAAAAACATACTCGTTCTTTGACAACTTCTTAAGTTTTTCCGGTTGGTGCGGCGTCCGGGGCTCGAGCGAAGTCACTGTTTTGATCGCAAGGTTGAGACGGAGGGCAAGCAAGGGTCTATAGCAAAGCGCTGGTCGAGGAGAACGGAGAAGAACTGTTAAAGGCAGGATAGAGTTCCGAGGCGTAGGGTAGGTTTATCCGGTTGGCGGTGAGCCCGGAGCCCGAGCTTACGATCGCGCGTTGCGCCCCGCAAGGGAGGCAGCGAAAGCAGGTCAAGCGAGGGTCAGAAGCGAGCTACTGGCCGAGACGAATGGACCCCACACCACCTCGGAACTCTCTTATTTTTAGTCCTGAGTAGTGAGTCCTGAGCACTCGCCGTCAGCACTTAGCCCTTCCGGAATTGGCTTCTAGCCGCTAGCCTCTATTCCCTAGCCCTACCGCGCATTCCCCGGCCCACCCACCGCATAAATTCTCGGAATTCTCTCCTCCAATCCAGGCAGAGCTGGAAACGCCGCGTGCGGCTCTGTCTGATACCAATATGCGACCGAGAAATAATTATCCGACCGCACATTCGCATGGCCGTGTTCGATCGTTGCCCGCAGCGACTTTGTAAACGGGATCGGCGAATCCAGATGGAACCGGTACACCGACGATCTTCCCCCGGCTACTTCCTTCCCAACCACCGGCGCTCCAAACAGCGCATACGAGAACGGACGCCCGCCAAAATCCCATGCCCCTAAGAAATAATCTTCCGACCCGGTCCCGTTGATCGACGGACGCTTCTCACCGTCGACAAAGAACATGTCGTCGCCCTCGCCCCACCATCCGTCCTGGTTCTCGAGCACCGACATCGTCACGCCCACAAAGTGCCCGCGCCCGGTTGCCTCCATCCAGACGTAATTCCCATCTCCATCCAGATTCTTCTTGTCATTGACGATCGCATCGCCATTCGACTTCCACTGATTCGTCCAGCCATGATTCGGCGCCGCCTGCCGATACTGCGCGTGAAAGTAGAGCGTGTCCGCCGGTAGCGGCTTGCTGTACCCACGGTAATCAATGTTGAAATAAAACGCGTCCGTCCGGATCGCGCCCTCGTTCGTCACCGTGATTCGCGCGTGTTTCTGAAACGGCATCGGGAAGAAACAATTCAGCGCCTTCTCCGATCCGACCGAGAGCGGCTGCGCCTGATACGCGAAATACTCTCCCAGTCCCAGCCCAAAGAAATCTCCAATCGGAGATTCCACACTTGGCGTGCTCTCGCCATCCCAATACATACGCAGCACCAGCGCCTTCAAATGATTCGGATCGTCACTAGCAATCGTCACCCACACATGCGTGATGAGCCCGGGCCCGGCCTCATCGAGCAACGTCAGAGTCTCGCCAGGAGCAATCGCCCGCGCATCCGCATTCCCCCCGCTCCGGTCGTAACTGGACGAACGATGCTGAACATAATCTTTCCCCTGTGGAAGTGACGAGGTCCAGGAACCCGGATCCTGCGCGAACAACGGCGAAATCAGCAAAAAGAGAGAAAAGATCGCGTTCTTCAAAACGAACCTCCTCCGGGCGAAAGAAGAATATTTCGTAGAGACGTTGCTGGCCACGTCTTTGCCGATGTCATGGAATCAAAAAGCTCGATCAGGCGGTCACCTGAACCAGCTTCGGCGGGAACATTCGATGAAAGGAGTTTCGGATGTTCTCCGCGAATGCAAAACAACTCTCACGTTCGGGAATGGGAGAAACAACGCGCGCGGGATATTCGTCATGCGTCCTCCCCTTGAGCAATCTCCCGTTCTTTTTCTTTCTCACTCCGCCCCACTGCTTGAAAAAAAACGGTACCCGCCAATCTCTGCACTGGTTGCGCAAAGAAATGACCCATTCTTCCCGCATCGGGCGAGCGCCGGGTCCGCTCTCGCCTCCGACGATCGCCCAACTTATTCCAGAAAGATCAAGATTGCCAAGATGTTCGAGCAGCGGCTCGATCGAAAGAAAACGCACTCGCGCTGCAGTCGATTGCAAATGCTTAATTCGCGGTAGACCGTATTGTCGGTTTTCAACGCTCACACCCCACCAGATGTGATCCTGCCCGGCGGCAAACCGCAAGCGGCCGTTCAATAGATCGCACAGCCGTTCCGATCTTTTCGTGAGCACCTGGAACGTGTGCCACTTTGCCGTCGTCATCACCCGGCAAACCATTTCAATGTACTCGTCGGGCACGCCCTCGTGAAACAGATCGCTCATGGAATTCACGAACACGAGCTTCGGTGAACGCCACAGCAGAGGTTCCGTCAACTTTTCCGGAACAAGGCGCAGATCAAAGCCCTGCTCGTACGGATGTCCCTTTACCCCCCGGAACCGCTCAGCAAAGGTTTCCGCATAGCAATGCTTGCAACCGGGACTGATCTTCGTGCAGCCACGCACTGGATTCCACGTCGCGTCGGTCCATTCGATATGGGAGTGTTCACTCATCCGCTCTTCACATTCTCATTGTTCGCACTTCTAATGCAAAGTGGCAACCGTGGCGCGCTTCGTGTTCAGATTTTAGCAAACATATTCGTGTTTTATTCGCCTTTCTTGGAAGCGTATGCCATCTTGGATGGATCTGATTTCGCTTTGTTCACTCTCGCGGAATTTGCGAAAATCCAAGGTGCCAAGCCAGATGGAGTAAGAATGTGACCTATCAAACCGAATTTGGTGGGGGATGGACACAACAGAAGTTAGAGGTACTTAGAAAGTACCTTCAAGCATACACAACGATTTTCAAGAAAAACCCGCAAGCCCGCTTCTACTCGATTAGCTACGTAGACGCTTTTGCCGGAACTGGAACATTGCGGAGGCCTGCTCTTGGTGCGCTCGCGAAGTTCCTTCCAGAACTTCAGGAGAACGAAAAGGAATTCCGCAAAGGCAGTGTTACGAGAGCGCTGGAGGTCGAGCCCTCCTTCGACAAATATCTACTTATCGAGAAAGATGCTAAGCAATGTGGCGAACTCGAATCAATTACCGCCCAATTCGCGGGCCGTCGAAAGGCGCACGTATTGAACGAAGACGCAAACAGCGCCCTACTTGATTGGTGCAAGAGTCTAGATACGATTCACGAGCGGGCCGTCGTTTTCCTAGACCCATTTGGCGCATCTGTAAAGTGGGAAACTATAGCTGCGTTAGGACGCACTCGTGCGGTAGATCTGTGGGTATTGTTTCCGTATTTTGCGATTAACAGGATGCTGGTACGCAACCGCCGTCCGCCAAAAGCATGGGCTGACCGGCTAACGTCAGTTTTCGGAACACCAGAGTGGGAAGACACGTTTTATTCGACGACATCGTTCGGATCGCTTCTTGATTCGGGTAGTGTTGAGTCCGTTCACAAATCAGCGGATCACCGTGTCATTACCGATTTCTTTGTTCGGCGTTTAAGTCGCGCGTTCGTCGCTGTTAGCAATCCTTTCCCGATGCACAATTCGCACGGCGCGTTGTTGTTTATTCTGTTCTTCGCAGCGGCCAACGAGCACAGTGCTAAGACTGGGCTTAAGATCGCCAACGACATCATTGGCAAAATCGACCGCAGCTAACTGCAATATGTGTCTTGGTTTCCTAGCCCTGAGCCGCTCACAGCGGTATATTCCCATGCTTCTTCATCGGGTTCTTATCCCGCTTCGTCTCCAGCATGGCCAGCGCCTGAATCAATTTCTTCCGCGTATCGCGCGGTTGGATCACCGCATCCACGAATCCCCGGTCCGCCACCACGTACGGATTCGCAAAGCGGTCGCGGAACTCGTCAACCTTCTCGCGCCGCACTTGCTCGCGGTTCGCCCCCGCGGCGTCGAGTTCGCGCTTATAAACGATATCCACCGCGCCCTCCGGACCCATCACCGCAATCTCCGCCGTCGGCCACGCATAATTCACATCGGTTCGTATGTGTTTCGATGCCATCACGCAATACGCCCCGCCGTACGCTTTGCGCGTGATCACCGTAACCTTCGGCACCGTCGCCTCGGCAAATGCAAACAGCAGCTTCGCTCCGTGCTTGATAATCCCGCCGTACTCCTGCGCGGTCCCGGGCAAAAATCCTGGGACATCTTCAAACGTCACTAGCGGAATATTGAAGCAGTCGCAGAACCGCACGAACCGCGCCCCTTTGACCGACGCGTTGATATCGAGCGTTCCTGCCAAGATCGACGGCTGATTTGCCACAATCCCCACCGAGCGCCCGTCCAGCCGCGCAAATCCCACGACGATATTCCTCGCATAGTGCTCCTGCACCTCGAAGAAATATCCGTCGTCCACCACCGCATGAATCACGTCTTTGATGTCATACGGCTGATTCGACTGCTCCGGAACAATCTTGTCGAGCGCCGAAGCCGCGCGGTCCACCGGATCGGTGCACGCCTTCCGCGGAGCCTCGTCCAGATTGTTCGACGGGATAAAACTCAGCAGCTCCCGCACCATCGACAAACATTCCGCGTCGTCATGCGCCAGAAAGTGCGCCACGCCCGACGTCTCGTTGTGCGTCGTCGCCCCGCCGAGCTGTTCTTTCGTCACCTCTTCATGCGTCACCGTCTTGATCACGTCCGGCCCGGTGATGAACATGTACGAAGAGTAGTTGACCATCAGGACGAAATCCGTGATCGCCGGAGAATACACTGCCCCTCCCGCGCACGGACCCATCACTGCCGAAATCTGTGGCACAACCCCGCTGTACAGCGTGTTGCGCAGGAAAATATCCGCGTACCCCGCCAGCGACATCACGCCTTCCTGGATCCGCGCTCCTCCGGAATCATTCAGTCCGATCACCGGAGCGCCCATCTTCGCCGCCAGATCCATGATCTTCACGATCTTCCCCGCGTTGGCCTCCGACAGCGATCCGCCGAACACGGTGAAATCCTGCGCGAACACATAGACCAGCCGCCCCTCGATTCGCCCATAGCCGGTGACGAATCCATCACCCGGAATCTTCTGCTCCGCCATCCCGAAATCCGTGCAGCGATGCGTGACCAGTTTGTCGGTCTCTTCAAACGTTCCTTCGTCGAGCAGGAACGCAATCCGTTCCCGCGCCGACATTTTTCCTTCTTTATGCTGCCGCTCGCGGCGCTTCTCGCCGCCGCCGTCTTCGGCCAGTTGATTCCGCTTCTTTAGTTCCGCGACTTTATGTTCCAGATCCATGGGCAGGATTATAGACTCGTGCCACCGCCCCGGTAGTGAGCGGGCAATTGCCCGAACCGCAGGCCTTTCCGCGCTACTGACCTACCGTAATCTATTGCTCGGCGCCCGCTTTGTATAGCCTGATCCTTCGCACAAATAAGGAGGAACCATGCCATCAAACTTCTGGATTCGAGCGGCTGCGAGCGCGATCATATCGCTTTCGCTCGCGGCGACCCTGGCGGCGCAAGATCACGATCACGGACACGGCGAGCACGACCGCGACGACCACGGCTGGCACGAGCACGACCGCGACGACCATGGACACGGCCACGCCTACGGTCACGACGATCACCGGCGCGACCATGATCATTTTCGTTACGCCGACCACGATCGCGATCTCCGCGGCTGGTATCACGACCACTACCGTCACCTGCCGCCTGGTCTTGCGCGGCGCGACCACCTTCCGCCAGGACTGGAGCGCAGGCTGATCGTGAACGGATTCATGCCTGTTGAGGCCCGGGGATACATGCACCCGTGCCCGCCTGAAGTGGAAACCATGCTCCCGCCGCCACCGCCGAATTTCGTCCACGTAGTAATTGGCGGAAATCTGGTTCTCTATAACCGAGCCAATTTCCAGATCGCCGACGTCTTCCACTTCAGCGTCAACTGACATCAAAGAAAATCAAGATCGCGTGCCCCATTTCTGGCCGATTTAGCCAGAAGTGGGGATTTTCATTCAACAATCAACAATCAAAAATCAACATTCAAAAAGCCAAAACCACTGACTCGAAACTCGATACCCGGACGTGCGTTACACTGCCACACAGATGTCCTCTCTCTCCGATCAGCTGGGCTTCAACTTCCGCGCTCCTGAGCGCCGTGTTTGGAAAGTTCGTGACCTCGTCGCCGCCGTCCGTACCCACATCGAGCGCGAGTACTCCGACGCGTGGGTTGAAGGAGAAATTTCCAACTTCCGCGCTCCCGACTCCGGACATCTCTATTTCACCCTGAAAGACGGCAACGCGCAGCTCAAGGTCGTAATGTTCCGTTCCTCGGCGCGCCTGCTGCGCTTTCGCCCTGCTGACGGCATGCAAGTCGTCGTTCGCGGACGCATCACCATCTATGAAGATCGCGGCGAGTTACAAATCTCGGCCGAATACATCGAACCCAAGGGTGCCGGATCGCTCCAACTTGCCTTCGAGCAGCTCAAAGCCAAGCTCGAAGCCGAAGGACTCTTCGCTGCCGAACACAAGAAACCGATTCCGACTCTGCCATCGCGCATCGGAATCGTGACCTCCGCACAGGCCGCGGCACTTCGCGACATCCTCAACATCCTCCAGCGGCGCCACCATTCTGCCAACGTCCTCATCTTTCCCGCGCAAGTCCAGGGAGACGCCGCGTTCATCGAAATCGCAACCGGAGTCCGCTACTTCAATCAGCACGACAATGTCGACGTAATCATCGTCGCCCGCGGCGGAGGCTCCGCCGAAGACCTCGCCCCATTCAACAACGAAGGTCTTGCCCGCACGATCGCCGCTTCCGAGATTCCCGTGATCTCCGCCGTCGGACACGAAACCGATTTCACCATTACTGATTTTGTTGCTGATCTCCGCGCACCTACGCCGTCGGCCGCTGCCGAGCTTGTGATCCGTTCCTGCCAGGAGATCGAAGAACAGACAGCTGCACTGCATGAGCGTCTCGCCCGCGCGATGCGCTACCGCCTTCTCATGGGACGCCAGGCGATTACTGAACTCTCGCAGCACGGGGCCTTCGCACGCATGATGGAAGTCATCCGACAGCGGCAGCAGAGCCTCGACGATCTCACGCACCGAATGGAGCTCGCCCAACGGCTCGTACTCGAACAAAGCCGCCGCCACTGGGAAAACATCTCCTCCGCCGTCCGCCACTACGACCTTCGCCTGGTTCTCTCCGGCATGCGCAAGGAACTCGACAGCTGGACGATGGCTCTCGTCGCCGTAACCCGCAATGTGCTCCTGCAACACCGGGTCCGTAGCGAACGGCTTCAGACCGCTCTACAATCCCTCTCACCACTAGCGATCCTCGATCGCGGCTATGCGCTTGTCTTCGATGCAGAGGGGAACCTTCTGAAGGACGTCGCCTCCGTAAACCCGGGCGACAACATCTCCGCCCGCCTGGCGCACGGCCAACTCCACGCCACCGTCAACAAGAAAGAGTCGTAAACCGCCCAGTGCCTGGATTTCAGCAGGAATAAAGGGAAAGGGGATGCCTCAGGTCCCGCCAACTCTGCGGGACTTGGGAATCGCTACTCTTAGTCCCATCAAATTTTCCCTGCATTACAATGGAACATCCTGGATCAGGAGCCCCCTGAATTGCTGCCCGTCGTGACATCCTGGACGCAAGGCGCGTGGATCGCACTCGATATCCTGCTCGTCGCCTTGCTCATTTATCAGGTCCTGGTAATGATCCGCGGCACGCGGGCCGTGGCCATGCTGGCCGGTTTGATGGTCGTCGCGATCATCTTCTACTTCGCGCGCATTGGCGAACTCACCACGCTCAACTGGGTCGTCAGCAACGTCCTGCCCTATCTTGTGTTTGCGCTAATCGTCGTCTTCCAGTCGGAGATACGGCACATCCTCGCCGATCTCGGCCGGCGTCTCACTTTCTTCGGTGGATCTTCCTCCGAAAGCGATACCTACGACGACATCGTCCTCGCCGCTAACCTTTTCTCGCAGCATCAGACTGGAGCCCTCATTGTCATCGAACGCGAAATCGGTCTCCGCACTCACATCGAAAGCGGAGTTCCTCTCGACGCCCGCCTCTCCTACGATCTGCTCGCGACAATCTTTCGCCCCAGCGCTCCGCTCCACGATGGAGCCGTCATCGTTCAGAAAGACCGCATCGCCGCTGCGGCCTGCTTCCTCCCGCTCTCGATGAATCCGCTGCTCTCGACCCAGCTTGGCACGCGCCACCGCGCAGGAATCGGCATCACCGAAGAAACCGACGCCATTGCGGTCATCTGCTCCGAAGAAACTGGAGCTATCAGCTTCGCGATCGGAGGCCGCATCGAGCGCGACCTTACCGTTGACCAGCTCCGGGAGCGCCTCAGCAGCGAACTACGCCGCCACATAACTCCTGTTCCGCTGCCGACTCCGATCGCGCAAAGTCTCGCGGATGAGCCTGATGCCAGCCTCGAATCGCCTCTCGTCGAATCAGATCGCAATCCGGAACCTGGCTCGTCCGCGGGGCCTCACCTATGATCACCTTCCTCAAGCGCTACGTCTTTCACAACTTCGGACTGAAGGTGCTCTCGCTCGTGCTGGCTACGGGACTCTGGTTCATCATTTCGCGCGATGAGCAGCCCGCCGAAGTGGCCGTGCGCGCCCCGATCGTTTTCGAGCACGTCCCCACCGATCTGGAAATCAGCTCTGAATCGGCTCCCGAGGCTTTGATCCGGGTGCGCGGCCCCGAGCGCGTCATTCGCGAGCTCACGTCGAATGAAGTTCAGGCGCAGTTGGACCTCTCTGGAGCCAAACCCCAGGAGCGCACGTTCGAGCTGACTGCGCAAGATGTCCGCCATCCGCGCGACGTCGCCGTCATGCAGATCATCCCGAGCCAACTCCGTCTCACTTTCGACACGCGCCTCACGCGCCAGATTGATGTGCGTCCTCGCATCGTGGATGCCGACAATCTTCCCAACGGGGAACAAGTTGTCAAAACCGATGTCGATCCGGCTCGCATCACTATCACCGGTCCTCGTCATCACGTTGAAAAAATCGATTCAGCCTCGACCGATCCCATTACCGTCGCTGGCACGCAAGGTACAGGATTCTTCACTGTCAACGTTTATGTCTCTGACCCTCTCGTACAAGTAGTCGACCCAACATCCGTCCGGGTCACAGTCATAGTCCAAAAACCAGGCGCCCCCAGTTCTCACTAACCAAGGAGATCCTTCTCCTTCGTGAACCTTGGTGTCCTCTGTGATTGAATTGTTCTTGGCTGGATACAAGATGACTGCCACGTTTTCTGATTCAACAATCAACAATCCCCAATCAAAAATTCATCATTTCTTCATTTATCATCTTTAGTCGCCCTATCTATGAGTCAGCAACGTCAGCTATTCGGAACCGACGGCATCCGCGGAGTTGCCGGAGAGTTCCCCCTCACTACCCAGAGCACTTATCTGATTGGCCGCGCGCTGGGTCACGACCTCATCCACACCGTTGCCAAGCCGCAGGCCGTAATCGGCCAGGACACGCGCGAGTCCAGTCGCTGGATCGCCGACCGCGTTTCGGAAGGCTTGGCAGCCGTCGGCGTCGATGTTCACAGCGCCGGAGTCATCACCACTCCCGGCGTCGCCTATCTTGCCCGTTCGCGCAACATGGCTGCTGGAGTCGTCATCTCCGCCTCGCATAATCCCTGGACTGACAACGGTATCAAGGTATTCTCCGGCGACGGATTCAAGCTCACCGACGCCCGCGAGCTCGCCATCGAAAAAGAAATATTTGCGCAGCTCGAGAATCCCGCGTCCGCTGACGACACTGCCCTGAAGATTCCACGGCCGTCGCTTCCGGGCGAATCGCAACTTCGCCAAGCCTATATCAAGTCCCTCGCCGCCAGCGTCCCGAGCGACTTGAGCAAACTCCGCGTGCTCGTCGATTGCGCCAATGGAGCCGCCACCGCCGAAGCTCCCGAACTGTTCCGCACACTCGGCATTCAGGCCACATTTCTCCACGTCTCGCCCAATGGGAAAAATATCAATGAGAATTGTGGCGCGCTTCATCCGGAAACTTTGGGAAAGTCCGTGGCCAAAGCGGCAGGAAAGTTCGACCTCGGAGTCACCTTCGACGGCGACGCCGACCGCGCTCTTTTCTGCGATGGCTCGGGCCGCGTCGTCAACGGAGACGCAGTGCTCCTCGCCGCCGCCCGCGACCTTCATGCCCATGGAAAATTGAAGGCCGACACCGTCGTGGCCACCACCATGTCGAACATGGGTCTCGAAATCGCGCTCAAGAAATCCGGCATCCGCATGCTGCGCGCCAGCGTCGGCGACAAGTACGTTCTCGAAGAAATGCTCAAGACCGGCGCCACTCTTGGCGGAGAGCAATCCGGCCACATCATCTTCCGCGACGGAGACTCCACCACCGGCGACGGTCTCCTGACCGCGCTTCGCCTCATGGATATCATTGTCCGCACCGGGAAGCCGCTCGCCGATCTCATCCACGATCTAAAGGTGTTTCCGCAGAAGATACAGAACATCCGCGTGCGCGAGAAAGTCCCATTCAAGCAGGTGCCCGCGATCCAGGCCGCCATCGAGTCTGCGGAGAAAGAGTTGGACGGCAACGGCCGCGTGGTCGTCCGCTACTCCGGGACCGAAGCCCTCGCCCGGGTCATGGTCGAGGCCGAATCCGAAGCAAAGATGCAAGCGATCACAGCCGCCATCGCGGGCGAAATCCAAAAAGCCCTGGGCCTATAACGTTCCACTCGGCGGCTTGCATCCTCGCTACGATTTCCTGATGCGACACCCTACCAGAGTCGTTTTTGTCACTGTGCACTGCTGCGAATGCCGCACTCTCACTGCACGGTGAGCGTGAGCGCCGTTGAGTGCGATACGCTTCCGGAAGTAGCCGTCACGGTGACCGTGTAGTTCGTGGGCTGTCGGGTGGTCGATGTCGTGTGACCGCTTCCGCATCCTAGAATGTTACCAGTCGACGCCACTCCGATTAACAGCAGCGCGGCGACGAGTACTTGCTTATATGATCTTTTGCGTCCCATTCCGAAGGGCAACGCGAGCATTCCCATCAACGTGGCAAGAATCCACGCATGGGAACTGCGCATGGCGGCTGCGGCAGCCGGAACTTGCACGGTGACCGTGACATCAGTTGCTGCTGCTCCTGCGGCGATGGTTTGCGGACTGACCGTGATCGTCGATCCGGCAGGTCCTCCGCTGGCCGAAAGCGTCACCGCGGCCGGGAAGGTCGATCCGTTCGAAGGAGCGAGGTTCAGGTGATAAGTCGCAGTTCCGCCTGCCGAGACTGTCGCTGTACTGGTTCCTCCGCTGGCGATGGCGAGAGTCACATCGGCTACAACCTGTGACACCGCCGAACTGGTTACGGACGAAAAGTTCGAATCCCCGCCATACGCGGCCGTGATCGAGTGCGTTCCAGCGGCCAGGCTTGACGTTGTGTAGGTCGCGACCCCCGATGCCAGTGTTCCCGAGCCGAGAAGCGTCGTCCCGTCGTAAAAATCGACCGATCCCGTTGGTGTGCTTACCGAAGAAGAAACCGTCGCGGTGAGAGTAACGCTGGTCGAAACCAATGCAGGACTGCCGGAGGACTCTAATGCCACCGA
Source organism: Candidatus Sulfotelmatobacter sp. (assembly GCA_035277905.1). Lineage (GTDB taxonomy): Bacteria > Acidobacteriota > Terriglobia > Terriglobales > Acidobacteriaceae > Sulfotelmatobacter. The sequence continues at coordinate 1,166 of DATEJO010000169.1, read as the reverse complement.
TGGCGCCGCCTTGTTGACGGCCAGCGACACACTGCCCGTTGCTGACGTGTGGCTGACGCTGTCCGGACTAAAGCTGACCGAGAGCACGTAGTCCCCCGCCGCCAGAATCGTTGTTGCTGTAACGGTGCTTGCAGAGCCGCCCGTCGGTGTCGCTGTGTAGGCATAGGTGCCGGTGACCGGGCTAGTTCCATCCGTTGCGTCAGCATTCAGAATGCTGCTCAGCGACGTGCCGTACGAAATGGCGGACGGCTGTGCCCAGACAATGGTTGTGGTAATCGGACTCAAACCCGTTCCGCTCACGGCGACGTTCTGCGTAGCATTGGTTGAGTTGAGGTGATTATCTGCGACGACCACATTTGTGCTCAGGCTCGCGGCCGACTGCGGAGTAAACAATACCGACACGTCGCAAGCTTCGCCCGGATCGAGAGACGTACTCGACGTACACGGATTCGCGTCCGAGCCATTCTCGGAGAAATCCGGTGTATAGACGGGAGCTGCGCGGAAAACGAGAGCTTCGTTGCCTAGGTTCGTCACCATCGCAGTCTTCGGGCTATCCGTGCTGGTTGCGCCGATTGTAGTGTTTGCAAAACTCAATGCCGCGCCGCCGACATTCACTCTGGTGAGTCGATTGTTCGACCAATCCACGGCATAGACATTGCCACCGCTATCCACCGTCACGCCGTACATGATGGTCCCCAGCGTCACGCCAGGTGTTTGAACAACGGAAGCTGTGCCTGCGGCCGTAATCTGGACAACGCGCCGGTGGCCAGAATCGACGATATACAGGTTACCGTTGCCGTCAGTCGCTACACCCTGCGGATTGCTTAGAGTGAGCCCCGCGACGCTGACCAGGGAGGCTACGCCTGATGCCGTCACTTTCACGATATGGTTGGCGACCCGGTCGGCGATATAAATGTTGCCGCTCGGATCAACCGCCACCCCGGTGACCCCGCTGACGGCGAGGGGATAGCTCCCCGTACCCACAACCACCCCGACTCCTGCGGGGCTCACTTTGACAATTCGGCTGTTGCCCCAGTCGGCAATATAGAGATTGCCGGCTCCATCCAACGCGAGTGCCGCCGGTTGATTGATCGCCGTACTCAAACCCGCAATCGCTAACACCGAGGCTGTGCCTGCGGAGTTCACCATGACGATACGATTGTGTC
>DATEJO010000168.1:0-20220 GCA_035277905.1 Candidatus Sulfotelmatobacter sp. | reverse complement strand
TCCGAGTTCTCCACGGAAAGCGAGATTCTCGACACTCTCGAGAGCGAGATAAGGATTGATCGCGCTCGCCCCATACCCGCTCAGCAGGGCGAAATGCATCACCTCGCGGGGCTCGCCCGACTCGGTAATCAGCGCGACCTGCGTGCGAGTTTCCTCGCGGACCAGCAGATTGTGCACGGCGGCCAGCGCCAGCAGACACGGGATCGGAGCGTAGTCTTTGTCCACGCCCCGATCCGAGAGAATCAGGAGAGAATATCCAGCTTTTACGGCGCGCGAAGCTCTGCGGCAAAGTTCGTCGAGCGCGCGTCGCAGGCCCGCTTCGCCCTCGCTCGCGCAGAACAGCGCGGGAAGAGTGGTCGCCAGCAAATCGCGATTTGAAACCCGGCGCAGTTTCTCCAGATCGCGGTTCGTCAGCAGCGGATGCGCCAGTTTTAGCATGTGACAGTTCTCCGGCGCTTCTTCCAGAATATTGCGCTCGCTGCCGATGTAGCTGATGAGCGACATCACCATCTCCTCGCGAATCGGATCGATCGGCGGATTCGTGACCTGCGCGAAGAGCTGCTTGAAATAATTGAAGAGTGACTGCGGCTTGTCTGAGAGGCACGCCAGCGGAGTATCCGTGCCCATCGATCCGATCGGCTCTTCACCATTCAGGCCCATCGGACTGAGAATCATCTTCAAATCTTCATCGGAGTAGCCGAAGGCTCGCTGCCGGCGGAGAAGCGTTTCCGCATCCGGATAGTGCATGCGAGAAGGCTCAGGCAGTTGATCCATGGTGATCTGATTCTCTGCCACCCACTGCGCATAAGGCTGCCGCGCGGCGAGACTTTGCTTGATTTCCTTGTCGGAGATGATCCGCCCCTCGACGGTATCGACCAGGAACATCTTCCCCGGCTGAAGCCTGCCTTTTCTCTTTACTTGCTCCGCAGGCACATCGAGCACGCCAGCCTCAGATGCCATCACGACCAGATCATCCTGCGTCACGACATAACGCCCAGGACGCAGCCCATTGCGGTCGAGCGTAGCACCGATCACACGGCCGTCGGTAAAAGCGATCGCAGCCGGACCATCCCACGGTTCCATGAGACACGCGTGGTATTCGTAGAACGCGCGCTTCTCCGGTGCCATATGTGGATTGCCAGCCCAAGCCTCAGGAATCAGCATCGCCATTACATGAGGAAGAGTGCGGCCAGCCTGCAAGAGAAGTTCGACAGCATTGTCGAAGTTCGCGGAGTCGCTGCCATCGGGCGCGATGATCGGGTATAGCTTTTTGAGATCGTCTCCAAACAGCGGCGAATTCAGCAGCGACTGTCGCGCGTGCATCCAGTTAACGTTCCCGCGAAGTGTGTTGATCTCGCCGTTGTGAGCGATGTAGCGGTAAGGATGCGCCCGCTGCCAACTGGGAAATGTATTGGTCGAGAAGCGCTGGTGAACGAGACACAGCGCGCTCTCCGCATCCGGATCGGAAAGCTCACGATAGAAATTCTCGATTTGCGGGGCGAGCAGCAGTCCTTTGTAAACGATTGTGCGGCAGGAAAGCGACGGGATATAGAACATCTCCGCGTCTTCTATGCCTGAGTCGCGAATCTCGTTTTCGGCGCGCTTGCGGACGACGTACAGCTTGCGTTCGAATGCACCTTCGTCCATCCCCGGAGCCGAACGAACGAAAATCTGCTGGATATAAGGCTGTGAAGCCCGTGCAACTCGTCCAATCGCCGAAGCATAGACCGGCGTGTCGCGCCAGCCGAGCAGAGCAAATCCCTCTTCGCGGACGATGCGCTCGAGAATTCCTTCACATTGCAACCGAGGATGCTTCTCGACCGGCAGAAAGATCATTCCCACGCCATAAGTCCCGGGACTTGGCAGCGTGAATCCCAGCTTCTCGCACTCGCGGGCGAAAAACTTGTGCGGGATCTGAATGAGGACTCCAGCGCCGTCGCCGGTCTCGGGATCGCAGCCAGACGCGCCGCGATGCGCCAGGTTCACGAGAACCTGAATTCCCTTTTGGATAGTGTCGTGACTTTTGCGGCCGCTGATGCTCGCGACAAATCCTATGCCGCACGCATCGTGCTCATGCGCTGGGTGATACAAACCCTGGGCGGCGGGGATGCCATCTTTTCGATTGAGACGCGTCGTCATGGACTCCGTCCGACAGACAGATTTCCTTTCCAATCAACTGTTAATGGTGTGCGCGGCTGGGCGGCGGAAGGTCGCACACCTTGGCTCAGGGACACACGTTCGTACTACTTTAATAGCGCCTATCGGAGGGCAAAGTACAATCCAGAATTTCGATGGAACCTATAGAAAAATCAGGACTCCCCATTCGGCGCTGTGGATTCTGAGAATTAACGTCGAATGCGCAGGACTCCGCTATAATTTCGCACATCACATGGACTTCGATCAGCTCATCACGTTTCTTGAAGTCGCCAGACAAGGCAGTTTCTCTCGCGCCGGAGAAAAGGTTTTTCGCTCGCAGTCGGCCGTCAGCGCCCAGATCCGACAACTTGAGCAGGAATATGGTGATCGGCTGCTCGATCGGTCGGGAAAGTCCGTCAAACTCACGCCCGCGGGACAGATTTTCTACGAGTATGCCGAAAGGATGAAGAATCTCCGCGACGAGTCGCTGATGGCCGTTGCCGATCATAGCGGCACCCCTCGTGGCACGCTGCGCGTGGGTGCCAACGAGGCGACTTGCCTCTACGTTTTACCGGAGGTTTTTGCCGAATACTGCCGCCGCTACCCCCCGGTACAGATCAGCATCTATCGAAATTTTAGCTACAAGATCGTCGAGAAACTGGAAAATGGGATGGTCGAAGTCGGCATTCTCACGCTGCCCATCCAGTCGCCTAGCCTGAAGATCCAACCGATTTTTCGTGACAAGCTGATGCTCATGGTAAGTCCGAAGAACCCTCTCGCGAAATTCAAGGTCGTTCCTGTCAGTGCAATAGCAAAGCATCCCCTGCTGTTTCCGAAGACCGGGCACACCCGTCGCCTGCTCGACAAACTGTTCCGCCCCTACAGCGCGGAACTGCAGGTACGGATGGAACTGCCCAGCATCGGAATGATCAAGAGCTTCGTCGCCGCGGACTTGGGTGTTTCGCTGATCAGCGCATCTTTTGCCCGTGATGAGGTCGATGCGGGCCGGGTGAAATTGATCGATCTGGAAGACGCCGAACTCTATCGCGAACTGGGGTTGGCGTACCGCCGCGACAGGACACTCTCGGTTGCCTCCACGGCATTCGTAGGATTACTTCGCCAATTCGCCACGCAAATAAAGAAGGGCGAAGCGTAGGGGCAACTTTAAGCTGAAATTTCGATAGCCAGCATCATTATTTTGCATTTTCCTTGTACGCTGCCAGTAGGTATCTTTAGATCGTTGTAGTAGCAATATTTCATGACTCTCTCCATCCAGAAGGCCAAGCGAATTACATCGACAGGCACACGCATGTCGACACGAATTACGTGTCTTCTGGAGGATGGGAAGGGATGAAGTAAAGCACTCTTAAAGAAAAAATCACCCGAACCCACCGCCAGAAGCGATCTGGCGGTGGGTTTTTGTTTTGCCTCAAAATTGGAAAGGATTATATGAGCGGACAGCGACAAAGCAGATTTGAACGTGGCGAAGACGTGGTGGTGATGAAATTTGGAGGTACGTCGGTTGAGGATGCCGCGGCGATCCGCCGACTCATCGGGATTGTCAGCAGCAGATCCGCATTCCAGCCGGTGCTGGTAGTAAGCGCATTGTCCAAGGTTACCGATCAACTGTTGGAAGCTGGACATGCCGCCGCAGCGGGACATCTCGGGTCGGCCCTCGCTATTGTTCGAAAGATTTATGTCCGGCACGAACAATTGGCTGACTCCCTTGTTGACGGCGCGTCATACAATGCGCTGGAACGCGAATTGCGCGCTGAAATTCAGGCCCTGGAGGTGCTTCTGCAGGACCTCTGCTCTTCGCGCGAATTAACCCTGCAAGTCAAAGATCATCTCCTGGGCTTCGGCGAGTGCTTGTCGAGCAAGCTCGTAAGTGAGGTGCTTCGACAGAATGGGATAAGTGCATCGTATCTCGATGCTCGTGACTGTATCGTGACCGACTCGCGGCACGGGCAAGCCTCTCCCCTGTGGGACGTCACGAACGAGCGCTTGAGAGAAGGGCTGGGGCCGCTTCTCAGTGAAGGTTCTGTTCCGGTTTTGGGTGGATTCATTGCATCGAGTTCCGAGGGCGTTCCCACCACTCTTGGGCGCGGCGGATCGGATTTCAGTGCCGCCATTATCGGAGCCGCCCTGGGTGCCTCACGCATCGAGATCTGGACCGATGTCGATGGCGTCATGACCACCGATCCCCGGCTCTGTCCTGAAGCCCAAGTGATCCGCAAAATGAGCTTCGAGGAAGCGGCGGAGTTGGCGCACTTTGGAGCGAAAGTCTTGCATCCCGCCACGTTGGCTCCTGCCGTGCGCGAAAACATTCCTGTGTATGTTTTGAATTCCCGCCGCCCGGAAGAAAGCGGAACCGAGATCACTGCGCGCGCGAAGAACGGGCGAACGGTCAGCGCGATTACCGCCAAGAGAAATGTCGCAGCCGTTCAAATCGAATCGCCCGGCGGAATTGATGCAGGACTTTTGGATGCCGTCTTTGGGGCGTTCGACAAACACGCATGCTCTGTCGACGTCATGGCGACTTCCATTGGACGAATCTCGATGTTGGTCGGTTCAGCCGAGGCGCTGCCTGCAATCGCATCTGATCTGCAAGGGGTAGTGGAGCTGAAATGGGAGAATCACAAAGCAATGGTTTGCCTTGTGGGAGAAAATATTCGCCGCCAGCCGGAGGTGGCGAGCCGCGTCTTTGCCGCGGTGGCCGATCTGGGCGCTCGCGTTTTCTGCCAGGGACCTTCCGAACGCACGATCTCGTTTCTGGTTGAAGAAGGTAAAGCCGAAGAATCCGTGCAGCGCCTGCATGCCCTATTCTTTTCCAAGCACGAACCCGCCCGCGACTGGGGAGGCATATCAACCGCGTTTTGCCAGGCAGGATAGATCAATTCCCGAGTTTGGCACCCTTGGCGGCATCCGGTGCGGGTTCAATTTCAATGATGTGCAGCCCGCACTCGGTCTTGGCGAATCCCGACCACCGTCCGGCGCGCGGATCTTCTCCTGGCTTCACAGCGCGCGTGCAATGTGTGCAGCCGATGCTCGGATAATCCTGATTGTGGAGTTCGTTGTAAGGCACGTCGTGCTCGTGGATGTAGCGCCAGACTTGCTTCGAATTCCAATCCACCAGCGGATTGATCTTTATCAGTCCGAATTTCGAATCCCATTCGACCTTTTTTGCGCTCGCCCGAGCAGCCGTCTGATCGCGGCGAATGCTGGTGATCCAGGCATTCAACTCGGAAAGCTTGCGGCGTAGCGGTTCGACCTTCCGCATGTTGCAGCATAGGTCAGGGTTGCGCGCCCAGAGAGCGGATCCGTGATTGCGGTGTTGCTCTTCCGGAGACAGCAACGAGTACACTCTCTCAATCTCAATCCCGTATCTCGCTTCGATTCTGTCCATGAGGGCATACGTCTCAGGAAACAGAAATTCCGTGTCGATCGTGAAGAGGCGGAAATTCTTTTCAAGACGCGATGCCATGTCGATGAGGACCATGCCTTCAGCCCCGAATGCTGAAGAAAGAGCGACTCTCGAACCGAATGTTTCCAGTGCCCATGCGAGCGTCGCTTGTGGGCCCCAAGTCTCGGCGGCATTCTGGATCTCAGCAATTGTCGCTGCGTTTATAGGATGTTGGACCTCGACGCTGGGAACTTTCATGAGGTGAACTCCTCGTCTGGTGTGGAAGAAGAAGAAAAGGTTGAATACCGAGCAGCCAGATCGGGCTGCAAAGAAAATTCGCTTTCGTTTAATCCCGAAATCTCAACTGCCTCGAAGCGAACATCGGCCAGCCGTGTAACCTCACCGACGACTAACAGGGTGGGAGCGGGAAGTTTCGGCATCGAACTCAGCTTTCCGATGGTCGTGTGAAGCTTTCTCTGATGAGGGGTGCTTGCGCGGGAAATGACGGCACACGGAGTCTCGGCCACCACTCCGGCAGCCTCGAGCCTTCCAGCCAGTTCCGAGTAGTTCTGACCAGGCATGTATATCGCAAGCGTTGCGCCGCTGGAAGCGAGCTTGCGCCAATTTGCCATCTCACCGACGTCGGCTTGATGTGCTGTGAGGAAGACTACGGCAGAAGATTTCCCTCGGTAGGTGAGAGGAATTTCAGCGGAGGCCGCGGCACCTAACGCGGAGGTCACACCCGGCACGATCTCGTACGGCACGCCGGCCCTGCGTAGAGCCTCCACTTCTTCACCGGCGCGGCCGAATATCATCGGGTCGCCCGATTTCAAGCGGACCACTTGCAGCCCGGAGTCAGCGAGCGCAATCATCAGGAAGTTAATCTCTTCCTGCTGAATCTTCTTTTTGCCGCAGCGCTTGCCGACGTTGTGAACGCGCGCAGTCGAAGGAATTAGCCGCAGAATCTCAGGCGCAACCAGATCGTCGTAAAGAACAGCGTCAGCCGTTTGCAGAAGACGCAGTGCACGCACCGTAAGCAATTCGGGATCGCCCGGCCCTGCTCCGACGAGAAAGACCTTGCCGTTCACGCTCTGTCTCCCTTGGCGGCAAGTTCGGGCTGTTCTGCCAGCGCGGCCTCGACGGCTTCCCTGCTCGCCAGCGAATGCAACAGCTCCAACTTCTTTTCTCTCTCGAGATCACTGGCCAAAATCAGTTTTCTTGTTTGCCCGAGCTCCGCGACCCAGTCCGCATATCCGGGGCCATATTGCTTTTCGAGTTCCTGCCGAATTTTTTGTGCCAATGACGGACTCTGCCCCGCCGTTGAGACCGCTATCTGCAAATCTCCGCGTCTCACAACGGCGGGATAGAAGAAGTCGCAGAGATCGGGGACATCGACAACGTTGCACATCACACCGCGTCTCTGAGCTTGGTCGTAGATGCGTTCATTCAGAGATCGTGAAGACGTTGCAACCACGGCGAGGAATGCTCCATTGAGGTCATCCGGATGAAAAGGACGAAGATCCAGCTCGATGCGACCCTCGCGCGCCCACTCGCGAACTGCGGGGCTCGCGTCGAGAGCGACAACGTGAACACGCGCGCCGGTTTCGAGCAGTCCGCCGATCTTGGGTTCGCCGACCTTCCCTGCACCGACGACCACGCATCGCTTCCCTTCGAGTTTCAGGAACATTGGAAAAAGGTTAGTCACCGACACCTCCTGCGGATTGCACCAGAGTTTGTGGGAGATCGCGCGCCACGGCGGGCACGACCTCTCCCGCCAGGAACCCTCGCAATTGCGTATCGCTGTGCCTTGCAAAAAAGCGGCGCAGGTTCTCGCCCGGCTCTCGATCCGCGAGATAATGCGTTAACAGCCTCTCGAGTGCGTCGGGCACATCCGTAGCTGCGCATCGATAGCCCACAGGACGCGCCGTTGCTTGATGCAACCCGAGGGCTCCGCCCACGCAAAAGTAATAGGCATCGACAAACTGGCCGTTGAGTTTTACCTTCTTGCCCTCGATACCAACGTCTGCGATCCAATGCTGTCCGCAACTGTTGGGGCATCCTGTGACGTGCAGCTTCAGGTGCTGATCGAATCCAGGTAGTCTCTCGTCCAGTTCATCGACCAGCCATCGCGAGAAATTCTTCGTCTCAGTGATAGCGAGCTTGCAAAACTCTGTGCCGCTGCAGGCGATCGTGCCGCGCGCAAATGCGGACCCACCTACGCGTAATCCGACCGCGTCCAGTTCCCGCGCCAACTCTTCGGCATTGAGCGTCGGCACATTCACGACGAGGAGGTTCTGCATGTTGGTGACACGCAACTCGCCTCCGGCGAAACGCTCGGCCAGGTCAGCCGCCGCCTGCATTTGATCGGCAGTGATGCGTCCCCGGAGCACGACTGCTCCGACGTAAGAAAGTCCCGTCTGTTTTTGTGCGTGAATGCCAACGTGGTCGCGGTACACGTCATCGGGTGGATGTTCTTCGCCCGCCGGATCGAGCTTCAATCCTATTCTTTCGTGGAGTTCGTCAAGAAAGTGCTCCGCCGTCCATCCATGCTTGAGAAAGAGGAATTTCAGGCGTGCACGTTCGCGATGCTCGCGCAACACATCCGAATCGCGAAACAATTCGGCGATTCCCCTCACTACGGGAAGAACCTGATCCCATTGAACAAACGCGTTCAAGCGAGCGGCGAGATAAGGTTCCGTCGACAGTCCGCCTGCAACGCGCAAAGAAAACCCAGTCTCACGCTTGCCGCCAACTGTCCGCGTGATCGCGGTCAGGCCAATGTCATTAATTTCTGGATATGAGCACCAGGAGTGGCATCCGGCAATCGATATCTTGAATTTTCTCGGGAGATTATAAAAATCGGCATTACCCGCGAGCAGTTGAGACACCTGCCTGACAAGAGGCGAGGCATCCACTTCTTCATCAGCATCGACGCCTGCTACAGGGCAGCCGGTCACGTTTCGTGTAACGTCGCCACAGGCCCCAATCGTGTTCAGGCCAACTTTCCAGAGCCCGTCGAGCACATCGGGAAGAGCTTCGATTGTCACCCAATGAAGCTGGATGTTCTGCCGCACGGTGAGATCGGCAATTCCATTTGCATATTTTCGAGTGAGGTCTGCGATCGCGCGCAGCTGATCAGAGGTCAGAATGCCGTTGGGAATCCGGATGCGCACCATGAACCGTTGGAGTGCGCGTCCAACTCCATCTCTGCCGCCAGTAACGCCTGCTCCGTCGCCTTGCGTATAAACGCCCCACCATCGGAAATACATGCCGATCCATTCCGGTGGAATCGAATCGAACCCTTCGCGCGCGAACCGCCGGATCTCGTTCAGCCCTTCCCACGGATTCATGGCCCGCTTCAATCGCTCAGCGCGTTGTGCCTTCGTTTCTTTTGCTGTCGTCGTCATGATGTTTTCTCGCGGAAAATAAAAAAACCACCGCCAAGTTCCTCTGGCGGTGGGTTGATGAGTGCCGGTATTAAGAAAGAATTCTTAGGTCAGCAGCCTCCCCGCGCCAGGGCGTACGCATGCACAACAACAACAGGTGCAGCAACACGTCGCGCGAAGATTGAAACCGCTTGACATTAGGCTTTCGATTTTAAGGACGCTTTTATCTGCCGTCAATAAACTTGCGTAACAGTTTCGATTCATACTTTCGATCAAACGAATCAGAATTTTTGCATGCATGCGCACAATTTCATCCTCAAGCTGTAGAATCATCAACTTAGCTTTAAAAGCGAAATCAAGAATTCTCTGTTGCGCAACGTTTATTGTTTCCACCGATTCATCACGCGCGAGGTTCATCTTTCATGAAGCGTTTCTCCCTGTCGTTACCTGTTTGTCTGGTTTTGTTCGCAATCTCTGGATTCTGCCAAAACAGCCCCGATCCTTATAAACCGACGCTGGACCGGCTCGAATCTTTGACCCAGCAGCCAGAACCTGGCTGGCGATTTCATTCCGATATTCCTCATCCGGAAGACCCAGCTCTGAATGATTCGGATTGGGGCACATGGACTGTGAAAAATGTCTCGGGTCCCGGCGGGCAAAATGCGAATGAAGAACATTGGCCGGGAACGCGAGTGTTCCGCCGGTGGATTGAGATCCCGGAGAAGATTAACGGCTACGCGACGAAGGGCTCGCGAGTCATGCTCGATCTGCGGTTCGGAAGCCCTGAGAGCCTGATGATTACAGTGTTCTCGAACGGCGCGATTGTCTATCGCGGAAATGATGACGACATTCTGCCAATGCTGCTGACAGAGGATGCGCAGCCGGGCCAAAAATTTCTTATCGCCGCACGCGTCGTGGGTCCGGATGACGGGCAGGCCGAATTCTTCCACAGCGAACTGACGATTCAGCCTCCGAGTTCGCGTCCCGATCCCAGTTTCCTGCGGCTGGAAGTGCTTGCCGCCCGTCCCATCATTGCGGCCTATGAGGATGGCAAGGCTGAGCGCGAGCAGGAACTGGACGCCGCGGTAAAAGCCATCGACTTCTCTCCATTGGAGAAAGGCGACCAGGCTGGTTTCGACGCGTCACTCCGCGCGTCTCATGCAAAACTGGAAACGCTGAAGCCATGGCTTCAGCAGTTCACGATTCGCGCCGTCGGCAACTCGCACATCGACATGGCATGGCTCTGGCCGTGGACGGAAACCGTCGAGGTCGTTCGCAATACCTTTCGCAGCGTGCTCGATCTCATGCGCGAGTATCCCGACTTCAAGTTCACCATGTCGTCGGCGCGGACATATGAATGGATGCAGGAGAAGTATCCGGACCTATTCAAAGAGATCGAGCAGCGCGTAAAAGAAGGCCGCTGGGAAATCATCGGCGGCATGTGGGTTGAACCGGACCTGAATATGCCCGACGGAGAATCGCTCGTACGGCAAATCCTGGTGGGTAAGCGATACTTCCAGAAGAATTTCGGCGTCGATGTAAAGATTGGATGGAACCCCGATTCATTCGGTTACAACTGGCAACTTCCGCAGATTTATAGCAAATCGGGCATGGGATATTTCGTGACGCAAAAATTGCTCTGGGCGCATGAATACACCACTTTTCCCTACAAACTGTTTTGGTGGGAAGCGCCAGATGGCAGCCGGCTTTTGACATATTTCCCGCATGATTATGCCGGAGGCATTGATGCGGTTCCGCTCGGAACCGACGTTTCCATCTGGATGCCTTCGATTTACGGTCCGAAGGTCACCGATCATCCTGAGATGATGCACCTTTACGGCGTGGGCGACCACGGCGGCGGCCCAACGCGCGTCATGCTCGATCATGCCGATCAGCTTCGTTCGCCCGACGCCGTCTTCCCCAAACTGCAGTTTAGCTTCGCTACAGATTTCTTCAACGACATTGAAAAGAAGCTTCCGACAATGAACGTTCCGACGTGGGACGGCGAGCTTTACTTTCAGTATCACCGCGGAGTCTTCACGACCCAGGCTGAGACGAAGCGGAGAATCCGCCGCGCCGAAGAAACCGTTCTAAATGCCGAGAAATTTGCCTCGATTGCCATGTTGATGGGTCGTCCTTACCCCCCCGACGGAATGGAGAGGATCTGGAAGAATCTCCTGTTCGATCATTTCCACGACATCATGCCCGGATCGGGCATTGCCGTGAATTATCTCGATGCCAAGCGCAATCTGGAAAACGTGGATCGCGCCGCGAATGACGTAACTCGCGGTTCCCTTCAGGAGATCGCCGCACACATCGACACAGCGAAATCTGGCGTGCCGGTGATTTTGTTCAATTCCTTATCCTGGCCACGAACCGACGTTACCGAAGTCGAGGCGCAGCTGCCGGAGCCGGCAAAGCAGATCGCGGTGGTCGATTCGAATGGCAAGCCGGCGGAAACGCAGTTGCTGTCGCTCGATCAGGAGACGCATCGTGCCCGATTCCTGCTGCTGGCGCATACTCCGTCCTTGGGATATGCGACCTACTTCGTTCGCGGCGCGACCAAAGCAGAACCAGTGCATTCGGAATTGAAAGCGACTGCCGACGGTCTTGAAAACGAATTCATCCGGTTGAAAGTTGATCCTCAAACAGGGTGCATGACGAGTCTGTTTGATAAGCGGAGTGGTACTGAGTCGCTGGCTCCTGCAGAAACGGATACTGGAGGACCCAGGAACGCTGTCTGCGGGAATCTACTGCAGACTTTTGTGGACAAGCCCAAGAAGTGGGATGCGTGGAACATCGACGCCGATTTTGAAAAGCAACATTGGGATCTCGACAAAGCCGACGAGGTAAAGCTCATCCAGAACGGACCTCTGCGTGCCGTTATACGCGTGAAGAATCATTTTCAGAACTCCACCTTCACTCGCGACATAACTCTCTACGCGGGCGTCCCTCGAGTCGACGTGAAGATGCAGGTGGAGTGGCACGAAAAACATATCCTGCTGAAGGTTGCATTCCCCCTGAGCGCGCACAACGACAAAGCCACCTTCGAGATTCCCTTTGGATCGGTGCAACGCCCGACCACTCGGAACACTCCGCCTGAGAAAGCACAATTTGAAGTTCCAGCGCAGCGCTGGGCGGACATTTCCGATTCGACTCACGGATTCAGCCTGCTCAACGACTGCAAATATGGATACGACGCGAAAGGAAATGTGCTTCGCCTCTCGCTCCTGCGCTCGCCGGAATGGCCCGATCCTCACGCCGACGAAGGACATCACGAATTCACCTATTCCTTGTATCCGCACGGCGGCAGCTGGAAAGACGCGCTTACGATCCGGCAGGGGTATCAGCTGAACTACAAGCTGGTTACGCTCTCGACGGAGAACCATGCGGGCAAGCTGGCTCCGGAGCACTCGTTCGTCGGAGTTCCAGAGGACAACGTCATTGTTAGCGCAGTGAAGAAAGCCGAAGATCAGAACGCATGGATCATCCGGCTTTACGAGTGGGCCGGGAAGGCCGGCGAGACTACCATCAAACTTCCGCCCGGAGCCGAATCGGCGTCGGAAACCGACTTGATGGAAAAGCCGATATCAAGCGTGCCTGTCGGCAATAACGAAATCAAAGTACCGATCAAACCGTACGAGATCAAGACTCTCGAAGTGCATTTTGCCGGCGCGCCTGAACTCTCCGCGGCGGCAAAACAATGAACGAACTCGAAAGCGGCGTAGTCCTGGGCGTTGATATCGGCGGGACGAAAGTCGCCGTCGGAATTGTCGCTCGGAACGGCAAGATCGTCAGCCAGAGCCGCACTCCGATGGTCGCTAACAGCACGGCCGAGGCCGGATTCCAAGCGGTAATCGCGGCGATCGACTCGATGATGCAGGCGTCGAATGGGCGAGTGCAGAGTATCGGAATTTGTGCTCCCGGTCCGCTCGATCCAAAAACAGGAATCGTCTTGAATCCTCCGAATGTTCCCTGCTGGCGCAACTTCCCTCTTGCTGAACGAGTCGCCGCGAAATACAGTGTGCCGGTGAAAGTGGATAATGACGCGAACGCCGCGGCCCTTGCGGAAACTCGCTGGGGTGCGGCTCGCGGGTATCACTACGTCTTTTACACAACTGTCGGGACGGGCATCGGAACGGGAATTGTTTTCGACAGTGCGATCTACCACGGCAAGACCGGCTCGGCAGGCGAGGGCGGTCACGTGACCATCGATTATCGCGGACCCGAATGCCCGTGTGGCAAACGTGGATGCATCGAAGTGCTGGCAGCTGGCCCGGCGATCGGAGCGCGGGCGCGAGCTAAAATTGCCGCCGAAACCTCCCGCCGCTCGGCGATCCTGGATTTGGCGCAGGGGAAGATCGAGTCCGTGACCAGCGAGCTCGTCGGAAAGGCGTATGCTTCTGGCGATTCGCTTGCGAGCGAAATTCTGCAGGAGACAGTCGACTTGCTGACCATCTGGCTGGGCAACATCGTCGATCTGTTCGATCCTGACGTTCTGGTCTTCGGCGGAGGCGTATCGGCCATGCTGCAGCCGTTTTTCGATAGGATGAAGGCGGACCTCCCCAACTGGTGCGTCAATCCGCGCGCATCAGAGATTCCGTTGCTGACAGCGCATTACGGCTCCGATGCGGGAATTGCCGGCGGGGCGGCGCTATGCTCGGAAACTTCGTAACTGTTGTTTAACTCTTAAGAAGGCACAATGCACACTTCGAAATACTTCGCCCTCGTTTACTTCGCCTTTCTCCTGCTCGGACTTAATTTGGCGCAAGGTCAAGATCTGCCCGCCGCTCCGGATGCTCATGTGTTCATGCTGTCGCCGAACGTGGGTTACTTCACTGAGCCCTCGGTGGCGGTGAACCCAAGTAATCCTCAGCAAGTCGTCGCTGTATTCCAGGACAATGTTCACGCCTCCTATTCCGAGGATGCAGGCCGCAATTGGGTGTTGGCGGATGGAGTGGCCCCCAAGAACTATCGAGTGTCGGGCGATGTCTCGACGGCGTTCGATAATCAGGGACACGCGTTCGTCTGTTACATCGCATTCGACAAGCTGGGAACGTTCAACTACTGGGGACACGGCGCCACGCGCAATGGAATTTTCGTGCGGCGATCCCTCGATGGCGGAAAGACGTGGGAAGCGAATGACGTCCCGGTAGCCGAGCAGCCGACAGTCCCAGGAATCCCCTTTGAGGACAAGCCTTATATCGTGGCAGACAACACGAAGAGCAAGTATGCCGGAAGCCTATATGTTGGATGGACCCGGTGGCGCCTCACGGATTCCCAAATGGTGATCTCGCGCTCGACCGACGACGGAAAAACATGGTCTTTACCGGTCGAGGTTGACGCTCATCCCGGGCTGCCACGCGATGACAACGGAGCGGCTGAGGGATTCGACGGTGCCGTCGCTCCGGATGGCACGCTCTATGCGATATGGAGCCAGGACGATGACATCATGATGGTGTCGTCGCGCGACGGCGGCAGGACCTTCACCCACGCCCGCCGGATCATCCACACTGCGCCCATCATGTTCGCCATCGAAACGCTCGAACGTGCGAACGGCTTTCCGCAAATTGCGATTGATCCCAGGAGCAAGCGCATGTACGTTTCCTGGAGTGACTACCGCAATGGCGATCTGGATATTTTCGTTTCTGTCTCAGACGATCATGGCAAACGCTGGTCGCCACCGGTCCGGGTGAATAATGACCCCGTTCACAATGGTGTGGAGCAGTTTTTCCAGTGGCTCGCGGTCGACCCGCTGGATGGATCGGTGAACCTTGTGTTCTACGACAGGCGGCGCGATCCGCAGAACAGGAAACAGATTGTCGTCCTGGCTCGCTCGACTGACGGAAGCCATAGCTTTGCCAACTACGCGTGGACCGACAACCAGTTCGAAGCCGGAGGCGTATTCTTCGGCGACTACAGCGGTCTCGCTGCTTACGGCGGACGCGTTTACGGCGTATGGACAGAGAAACCAACCCCGCCGCCTCCAGCCGAAGCGAAGAATAATCCGGAGCCGAAGGAGCAGAAGCCACCTCGAGGAACAGTCGTAAAAATAGGGACCGCGGATTTCAATAGCAAGGCTGCAGCCGGCAACTGAAGGCGGAGGCCTTCGGGCGGGCTATCTTCTGGAATCGAACCCTTTTACCGCACTGCGCGGGTACTTGTCGTTCCAAAGCAGTCGCGCGCCCTCTTCGCTTGAGCCCTCCACAGCAACCGTTTGCGGCAACATTTCAATCTAATCGGTAAGATCTGGATTTGCCCATAGCCCGTCAGATTTCACTCCGATCAGGTCAGACGGACGTTCCAGGTTTGGAGGGGGTATGGGACTTACCGCAAGTTCTGTCTTTAAACTGATCCCCACGCGGTTCAGCCTTGAATCGATTTCTTCCGCCCTATCGAATTATCCAAAGCAAGATTTCCAAATACGTTTGTGGGACGGAAGGATTTGGGGATGCACTGAAAATCCAAGATTCACATTGGTCATAAAAGACCCAATCGCGTTGCGCCACATGCTGCTTTCTCCCAACGAACTGACCCTTGGCGAGTCCTACGTGTTTGATGAACTCGACGTCGAGGGCGACATCGAGGCGGCTATCGAAGTTGGCGACTACTTGATTTCGAACGACAGAACTCCGGCTTCGAATCCATTGCTCGCCAAGTTGCTGACCTTTCCGGGAGGAAATCACAAGCCCGAAGCTTCCGGCGCACAGCTTGAGGGTTCTCTGCACTCCCGTGAGCGGGACCGCCAGGCGATTCGATATCACTACGATCTTCCCAGCGAATTTTACGCGCTATGGCTCGACGAGCGCCGCATGTATTCCTGCGCTTATTTCGAACGAGAAGATGTTGACCTCGATACAGCCCAGCAGAAGAAACTCGACTACATTTGCCGGAAACTCCGGTTGTCGCCCGGTGAGCGGTTGCTCGATGTTGGCTGTGGATGGGGAGGCTTTCTGATTCATGCAGCCAAATTCTATGGAGTCGAAGCGGTTGGCATTACGTTAAGCGCAAGGCAAGCCGAAGTCGCCCGCGAGCGAATTCGCAACTCCGGTTTGAACGGACGGTGCCGCATTGAGCTCTGCGACTACCGTGATCTCGAGGTCGACCGGCCATTCGACAAGGTGGTCAGCGTTGGCATGTTCGAACACGTCGGCGAAAAGAATTTGCGGGAATACTTCGCGCGAATTTACAAGCTTCTCCGCCCCGGTGGGGCATTCTTCAATTCAGGCATCTCCGCTTCAGCAACGTACCTGCGCCCCGGTCCTTCGTTTATCGACCGGTATGTTTTTCCGGATGGAGATCTCGTACCCATTTACAGGACTCTGTCAGTAGCGGAAAACTGCGGATTTGAAGTCCGCGACGTGGAGAGTCTGCGTGAACATTACGCGCTTACCCTTCGACACTGGGTGAAGCGATTGCAATATCACGCGGAAGAGGCGCAGAGGATTGCCGGTCAGGAGACGTATCGGATATGGCGTTTGTATATGGCCGCAACCGCCCATAGTTTTCAGGTGGGCCGCACGAATCTTTATCACGTACTATGCGCTAAACCTTTGGACGGTAACGCTTGCATGCCTTTGACGCGATCCGATTGGTATTGCCATTGACGATGCCTTCGGCCCGTACTTCCCATGTGTACCCTTCCGATGGTGTAAGCCTAACAACCACAAGCGTCTACACAGCATCCGAAGGCTGTGCCTCTGCTCGATCAACGGACAGTCTCGGTTATCAGAACACTGGCGATTTTTCTTCTGATCGCCGCGTTTCTTTATGCGGCACGCAACACGATCTTCCTGCTGATATTCGCTACCTTTTTTGCTTACCTTTTTGATCCGATCGTCACCCGCATCGAACACTGGCCGAAGATCTCCGGAGCTTCTCGGGCAATCGCAATTGCCGAGGTGTACATCGTCCTGGCACTGGCCTGCACAGGTATTGTCCTCACCGTCGGGCCCACCGTTGCGTCGGAAGGACGCCATCTGCTTTCAGCGGCGCCTGACCTGCTCGATCACTTCACATGGGGCAAGATCATTCGCAAGATCAGTACCACGCACGGTTGGAGCTATCACACGCAGCTCGAGATTGAACACCTGGTAGCTCAGCATCGCGCAGCCATTCTCGCGGTCATTCAAGGTGCGGCCGTAAAGGTCGAAGGGCTGGTCACAAACGTTTTCTGGTTTGCACTTGTGCCGATTCTGGCAATTTTTCTTCTGAAAAGTGGACGCGAATTTGCCGAAGGGGCGGTCCGAATGTTGCGGTTGCGTCCTCGCCGTCGCATGTTTTTGAAGGCGACCTTACGGGAAATTAACGACATGGCCGCACATTTTATCCGTGCGCAAGTGCTGTTAGCGGCACTCTCTTTTCCTGTCTATACCATCGTTCTCGTCGTTTCAGGACTGCAGTACGGGCTCTTTCTAGGCCTGCTGGCGGGCGCTCTCGAGTTCATTCCGATGGTCGGACCGTTTGTCGCAGCCATCGCAATTCTCGGCGTCGCCTTTGTCACGGGATTTCCCTATATATGGGTGTTGATCATTTTCCTGATCGCCTGGCGCATTACTCAGGACTATGTCAATTCTCCCCGGCTTATGCACCGCAGCGTGAAACTACATCCGTTTGCGGTGATCATTGCGGTGCTTGCCGGGGGAGAAATCGGCGGCATCCTGGGCGTGTTTCTTTCGATCCCAGTCGCGGCCACTCTGCAGATTTTCTGGCGACGATGGCGCACATCGTCGTTTGCGGTGACCGCGCCCGTGGAGCACATCGAGAGCACGGAACATCAAGCGGCATAAGAGCGCATGCAGTGTGTGGCTTCGCCGCTAGCGTTCGGATTGCTCCTTTTCTTCTTCCACCGAGAGTGGCCGCATCCAATCTGCGATTATCGCGGTGGTCAGGAGAAATACGGGCAGGTACAACGCGCGAACGCCGGCAACAAGTGTCAGAAGAGTCCCACACATTGCGCCTGTCAAATAAAGTAGCCAGATCGAAAAGATGAAAACTGCTTGTTTGCCGTACGTCTGGCGACGTAGCAGAAAAGCTCGCCGGTCATCTCCTGCCGCAAAATGCAAATGGTACGTCTCAAACAGGACGTGCGACAAAAGCTGCGCCAGCTTGTTCAGCATCCCTGTAACAAACGTCGTATGCACCGTCAGGGGCCCCACTCTGGTCAATGTGCCTGTCTGAATCCCCATGGCGCACGCCAGGCCAGCTAACCACCACGGGGCCAAGGTGTGCCCCATCCCCATCTCTATTCCGGCGACCACGATGAAGCTCAGCAAGATCAACGCTTCTATCGCCAATGCAATGGACGCAACCCGGCGAAGATGTATTCGAGCCCCAATTTCGATGATGGTTCGAGCGATGACCGATCCCAGAAGAAACGACCCAATGACAACGCCTGCGATCGCGGCGTCGTGCCACTTGAAACGCGGCAAATCCAGCCCGAGATGCGCAGTGTCCCCGGAAACGTGCGCGGTGAATACGCGATAAAGAATGAGACAGCCGGCAACATCCACGCTGCCGGCAACAAACGTGAGCAGCAACGCGATTGCCGCTTTGCCGCGAACGCTGGCCGGTTTTTGCGCTTTGACCATCGAAGCATTCTTTCGATGCCATTGGAAAGACCAGGGAAACGTGGAATGGGCGCTACTTGCGCGATAAATGCAGCCTTTATACCTGGCATTTTGAACTGCCTGGAAGTAAAACTTCGTAAAAGTACCCCACAGCCCACAACTTGAGCCTCATAATCTGGTTCATACCAGCAGACTCAGATCGAATAGCTTTTAGGAGGAAACTTATGCGAAAACACTGGTTGCTCGCGCTGGTTCTTGCGGCGCTGGTCTACGCTGTTGCACCTGCCATTGCGCAAGACAACGGTGGGAACGAACAGCAAACACCACCTGCAGGCGCCCGAGAGCACGGACGCGGTCACATGGACCCGGCTCGACGAACAGAAATGCTCACCCGGCATCTCAACCTCAATCAGGACCAGCAAACAAAGGTGCTCGACATTCTGAAGTCGGCGCAGTCGCAGGCGGAGAGTCTGAGGTCCGATTCATCCGTTACACCTCAGGATCGCCGTTCGAAGATGATGGATATCCACAAAACGTCAGACGAGCAGATTCGCGAGCTTCTGAATCCGGATCAGCAGAAAAAGTGGGATGCCATGCAGGCACGCCGTCAACAGTGGATGGAACATCGCGGACAGGGTCAGCCGCCCGATTCATCGGAACAGCACTAGCTAGTGAGAAGGTGGTGGGTGCGGGAGAACGTCCCGCACCCGATTAAACCAGTGTCGCCGTTTCCAGCCGCTTCGGTCCGGCATCGAGGATGTGTTCCGGACACTCTGAAACCATCAGCTTGAAGTTTTCGATGAACCGAGCGGCCAGCGCGTCGTACTTGTTGAAGTACTGTTCCCGGCTGGGCCATGTGTTTGCGAGATCGAGAATCTGCGCCGGAACTCCCTCGCACTGCACCGGCACCTCGAATCCAAAGACTGGATCTTTCTTGTACCGCACCTGAAGCAGCGAGCCGCTGAGCGCGGCATTGAGCAGCGCACGCGTGTGGTGAATACTGATTCGCTTCCCCACCCCAAACGGTCCGCCGGTCCAGCCGGTGTTGACGAGCCAGACATGGGCTCCGTGTTTCAGAATCTTTTTCTTCAGCAGTTCGGCATATTCCAGAGGATGATGCACCATAAAAGGCCCGCCAAAGCAGGCGCTGAAGGTCATCTCCGGCTCGACGCCGAGACCGATTTCGGTTCCGGCAATCTTGCTCGTGTATCCGGAAATGAAGTGATAGATGGCCTGGTCCGGGTTGAGCTTCGAAATTGGCGGCATCACTCCGGAAGCGTCACAGGTCAGAAAGACCACGTTCTTTGGATGTCCGGCTCGCTTCTCGGGCATGTAGGTCTCGATGTATTCGAGCGGATAAGCCGCGCGCGTATTCTCTGTCACCGTGTAATCGTTCAGATCCAACCGGCGCGACACGGGATCGAAAGTGACGTTCTCCAAGACGGTTCCGAACCGTCGTGTGCACGCGTAGATCTGAGGTTCGGCCTCCGGCGATAGCCGGATGACCTTTGCGTAGCAACCATCCTCAAAATTAAATACGCCATTGTCGCCCCAGCCATGTTCATCGTCGCCGATGAGGTGCCGCTTCGGATCGGCGGACAAGGTTGTCTTCCCCGTTCCTGACAGTCCAAAGAAGATAGCTACATCGCCGTGTGCCCCCACATTGGCCGAACAGTGCATAGAGAGGATTCCCTCGAGCGGCAGCAAAAAATTCAGCACGGTGAAG
>DATEJO010000167.1:0-3239 GCA_035277905.1 Candidatus Sulfotelmatobacter sp. | reverse complement strand
TTGCGCAAGATGTAACGCGCGCCTTTATACTGCATGCCCGCGCCTCCGTCTAGTCACAATAGCCAATTTCTCGACAGTGCATGATGTGTCCCGCAGGCTCGCAAACGTCACGTACCGGTTGGAGCCGATGAGACAAACTGGTATCACCCGGTAATAATTGCCACGAGGTTCTTATGTCTTACAATTTCAAGATCAAATTTGATCGCGAAGAAGACGGCTGCTGGATCGCCGAGGTTCCATCGTTACCCGGTGTGTTGGTGTACGGCCCAATGAAAGTCGAAGCTGCTCGCGCCCTAGCCCTGCGAGTATCAGTCGATCGAGTCGAATCGGCTGATCCGTCTCCGCTTCTCAGCATCTTCACGCGTTGATCGCGTCCTCGCTGTGATCGTCCTGCTCCAGCGCTGTAGGCGCGGCACAACTTAGCCCCGCCCGGCAGGGCGGGGTAATGCGGCAGAAAAGATAGAGCGCCGTAGGTGCGACACAAGCACGAGCGCGCAGAGTGCTACCGCGGTCACAGGCAAGCGCAACGTTCTCATCGCGGCACGTTGTTTTCCGGTGAGCGACCTGCAGCTAGGCGATGCGCCTTCACGCGGGCTCCAGCGATCCATCTCCCGTCGATTGCCATTCAATCCGCATCAACCAGTCGAAATGGAAGTTCTCCGCCGCAAGCCATTTCTCCAGCGCCTCCCGCCCCGGCGCCTCAAATTCCGCCACCAACTTGCCTTCATACATGTTCACCAACACGCGTTTCGTAGTCACCGCCGTCGCCGCGTGCAATTTCTTCGAAAGCTGCTCTGCGCCCTGCCGCGTCAGGCAAGCCAAACTATGCTGCGAAAGAAACCGAGCCATTTCATCTCCTGTTCGTTACGATACTCAATGATCGCACCTGCCCCCCGAGTCCTTGTACGCGAATGAATCCCTTGCTCCTCGCGTTTCGGAACCCTTAATCGCTAAACCTCATTCTGCGGGATTCTTGCGATCTCGCCGCGCTTTATCGACAGCAGAAGCGCCAGGCATTCCGGCACACGCGGCAACAAATCCTTCAGTGCGATCGAGTTCGTGCGGAATATAATAATGGAAATGTTGCGGCCATTCAGATTCTGCTCGTATTCCAAACCGCGGTCGACTGTCAATATAACGTCGAAACCGTCGGACTCGGCGGCGTCCAGAAGCTCACCGTTCTTGAGCCCACCGAAACCGGCATATTTGGCCGACTCACGTTCGTGCCCCGGTAGGAAATTGCGCAGTCTTTGATTTACACATTCGTCGAGAAGAGTCCGCATTCAGGACTTGGCGGAGAGAAGCAGTTGAGCCTGTTCCAAGGCGGCGATAGCCATGTCGCGCGGCACAGAGGGGAACCCCTCCAGGAAATCTTCGATCGTCTCTCCGCTTTCGAGCGAATCGAACAGGGCTCGGAGAGGCACGCGGGTTCCACGGAAGACGGGAGTTCCTCCGAGAATCTCGGGATCCTTGACGATCATATCGCCGATAGCCGCCATTCGCCGAGTATAGCAGCAATACTGATGAAAACTAATGCGTGCTCAAAATCGGATAGTGGCGACCGTAGTCGCATGTACCGCTTCAGGCCTTCGCGCCCGAGAACTCAGCGGCGCGCACTCTTTGAACACCACAAAGAGGTTGAGCGGCACCCCACGCTTTTGACTTTTTAACGTAAGATCGATCCGGTGCTTGGCGCACGGGAGCTTTCGGTCGGAAGAAGGAACAAGAATGCCTCGCCCACCCGTTCCTGGATGTTGCCTGCGCGTCATGGCAGCCCAAGCCAATCGCGGAGGCGCCATGCAGATTCCCGAGAAAATCCCGGATAATCAGATGCCACTTTCGCCGGTGGATCGTAAGATCGATCTGCTCGGAGCGGAATCAAGCCTCCATTCGGTTGTCGATGCCGAAGCCTATGTCAAAGCGATCCTTGCCAAATACAAGATCGATTCAAAGTCGGCCAACGGACTCACGCCACTCGAACATCGTCTAGCGGTTGCAGAATATGCTGCTATAACCGATCCATCGAAGCGAATCCCGGAAGCACGAATCGTGGACGCCTTCAATCAGCTTATGCACGAATGGGGCGCTGAGCCGTGGACACGGATTACGGTGGCGGATTTTCACCGGTTCCACAGAATTAAGGCAGGCATTCTCATTCCATACTCCGTGTCGCGTAACGCGGATGGAGTTGTTGCAGACTCCTGCCGTCCTGTCGAGGCTCTCCATCTTTTCTTCCTGTTGACGCTAGAACGCGGAATGCAATCCGGGCCTAAATTGCCGGATTTGCCGGAGAACTTCGGCACATGTCCAGTTTTTGTGCAGTCTACAAAAGCGACAAATCGAGTATCGAACGCAGATGATCCAATTATACGTCGGTATGAGAAATATACGAAAGCTCGTAACGCTTGGCTGGGAAGCCATTTCAACCTGGACCCTACGCAGGAACTCACTGCATTATTTAATCTTTTAAAAATCAGCTAAAGGAGATCGGACGCATGCGCATCCAACGTGCCATTGTCGGTGTGTCTCTGCTCGCGGTCATCACTATCGGCCTCTGCGGTTGTCCCTTGGATGAGGGCGGACACAACGAACTGAACCCTCCTCCTGCTACTCAGCATGGTTTTGTCGTCGCAAGGGCGGATGGAGCACCCAATTGAGGCGCAACAACACGCGCCTACAACGGATCGCTGCTGCGTCTCAAATTTTCCACGTGGGTGCCGCATCTCGTTGCCGGGTTTGCAACGAGTGCGTGTTTTTCGCATGCCGTGCCTTCGACTTCCTGCCATGCACATGTCATTTCTCTCAGCCACGCATGCGCAAAACGGGAGTCTCGGCCGTTCGCCCTGTCCGCGTGAACAGGTCCCTTTTCGAAAACACGACTGTCGCATCGTCATAACCGTGTAGTCGCGTGGCGATAAAATTGGCCGCACAGGAGGTCATCATGAAAAAGCTACTGATCCTGTTCGGCGCCATTTCGCTCTGCTTTGTTTTCGCGGCGAGCGCACGCGTGCCCGTCGGCAATCTCGCAGGCACCGTGCTGGATGCCCGCGGCCACGCCGTCGCCAATGCGGCGGTGTCTATCCAAACCTCGGACGGCCTCGAACCTTTTGCAACCCACACCGACCGGGAAGGTCACTTCCATATCACTCGCCTTGAGACCGGCCAATACGATCTTCGCGCGTCATACCACGGCGCGATCTCCGAGTGGACTCGCCGCGTGACCGTTCACTCGAACAAGA
>DATEJO010000166.1:0-4110 GCA_035277905.1 Candidatus Sulfotelmatobacter sp. | reverse complement strand
TCGCTACATCGTGGTCGGGATCGGGATGAACGTCAACCAGGCGAGCTTTCCCGATGAACTGCGCGACACGGCAACTTCCTTGCGACTGGCGACCGGTACGGAGTGGTCCCGGGTGGAGCTTTGTGCTGCTTTGCTAAAATCGCTCGACCGTGAGTATCGCGATCTGCTCGAAAAGCCGGGCGCACATGCATCGGTGCTGGAGCGGTTTCAGGAGCATTCGACCTATGCCCAGGGACGGCCGGTGCGGATCGACGAGAATGGCGGATACGAAGGGATCACGGAGGGGTTGGACGGTCGCGGTTTCTTGCTGGTGCGGACGGAGCAGGGACTGCGGACAGTGTTGAGCGGGACGGTGCGAGCCAAGTAGCACCCTCGCGACGTGAGCTTGGAAATCATGCTGCTGGTTCTGGATGTTGGCAATACGAATACGGTCCTCGGCGTCTTCGCCCGGGTGGCCAAGGTCCATGGCGCCGATGGGGAGTCGGGCGAGACGCCACGATACGAATTGCTGGTGGCGCACTGGCGCGTGGGAACCAATCCGTCTCATACCGTCGATGAGTACGGCGTGCTGTTCCGGAATTTGTTTGCCATGGCGAATCTGGAGGCGGGCGGAATTCACGGGATCGTGATTTCGTCGGTGGTGCCGCCGCTCGATTCCACTTTGCGGCAAGTGTGTGAGCGCTACTTCAATACCAAGCCGTTGTTCATCGAACCAGGCGTCAAGACCGGGATGCCGGTGCAATATGATAATCCCGCAGAAGTGGGAGCGGATCGGATTGTGAATGGCGTCGCGGCTTTCGAGAAGTATGGCGGCCCGTGCATTATTGTCGACTTCGGGACTGCAACCACCTTCGATTGCGTGTCGGCGAAGGGAGAGTATCTGGGTGGAGTGATTTGTCCCGGGATTGGGATCTCAGCGGAGGCTTTGTTTGAACGAACCGCGCGCTTACCGCGAGTCGACATCCGCAAGCCTGCGCGCATGATCGGGACGAATACGGTAGGAAGCCTGCAGTCGGGACTTTACTACGGGTATTTGGGGCTGGTCGACGGCATCCTTGACAAGCTTTTGCCGGAACTCGGAAAAGATACGAAGGTGGTTGCGACCGGTGGACTGGCGCCGCTGATTGGTCCGAATTCGAAACATATCAAGCACGTCGATGATTTTCTGACGTTGGAGGGGCTGCGCATCATATGGGAGCGGAATGCCGTCAAGGCTCCCACTGCCAAAGCCAAGCCGTCCAGCCCGAAGTTTGTGGAACCCGGCGCGAAGCCATCTTCTGCCAAACCTCGTTCCGCTCGCTGATGCCCCGTGGAAAATTATTTCAATTACTTCACTGAGATTGAAGAGCACTTTCAGCGGCGAAGGGGCGGAATCCTTCTCTTATCGACACTCGATTGGGCTCTCATTGAGATCTGGAAAGATGCAGGCATTCCTCTTGAGGCGGTGTTGCGTGGAATTGACTCGACTTTCGAGCGGTATGAGAAACGCCCGTCGAAATCACGGAAGGTGAACGGCCTCGGATACTGCGCTCAGGAAGTGCTGGCGGCCGCCGAGGAGATGAAGGAAGCGGCCGTGGGCGTGCCGTCCGAATCAAAGCCGGAACGTGGATTCCGGTCCATAGAGATTGTCGAGTTTCTCAAGAAAAGCGCTGCGCTGGTGGATTCCGCAAAACTTCCCGAGGGCGGCGGTATTTCTGTGGCGCCGATTGCACGAGATACCGCCAAGACGCTCCGGGATCTCGCGGACCAGGTGGAAGCGCAACCGGCGACGCGTCTTGAAGACTTGGAGCGGCATCTGACGGTGCTCGAGGAAAAGCTGCTCGCTGCGTTGCTGGCGGCCACTCCGGATGCTGACCTGGTGGCGGTGCGGGCTCAGGCGGACCGCGAGCTCGCGCCCTATCGCAGCAAAATGCCGGGAACGCAGATCGAGCAACTGCTGAAGCAATACGTGCACAAGCGTTTGCTGGAGAAATACGAACTGCCGCGGCTGAGTTTGTTTTACATGTGAAGTAGCGAGTGCTGCTTTTCAGACAAGATCCGCTGTGACCTACAAATTCGATGTGCTTATTCTCGGGGCAGGCGCGGCAGGGTTGATGTGCGCCATGGAAGCTGGAAAGCGCGGGCGCCGAGTTGCGGTACTGGAGCACGCCGAACGGGCCGGAAAGAAGGTTCTGATTTCGGGCGGCGGGCGATGCAACTTCACCAACCTCCACTGCCGCGCGGACAACTTTCTGTCCGCGAATCCGCATTTTGCCAAGTCCCTGCTGGCGAGATACACGCCAGCCGACTTTATTGCTCTGATTGAAAAGCATCGAATCGCGTATCACGAAAAGACGCTTGGGCAGTTGTTCTGCGACGGGCCGGCGCAGCAGGTTGTCGACATGCTCGAACAAGAGTGTCGTGCGGCGGGCGTGCAAGTTTTTCTGAAGACTCCGATTCGCGAGATAACGCGCCCGCATCAATTCGTTCTGCGATCCGATGGAGCCGAATTTCATGCGCCTGCTTTGGTCGTGGCGACGGGTGGGCTTTCCATTCCGAAGATGGGCGCGACTTCATTCGGCTATGATCTGGCGCGGCAGTTTGGATTGAAAATCCGCCAGCCCTGGCCGGGACTGGTGCCGCTGACCTTCAGCGAAGAGGATCGCGCGCATTACTGCGACTTGGCCGGAGTGTCGGCAGAAGTTGTCGCTTCCATCGGGAACCAGACGTTTCGCGAGAAGATGCTGATTACGCATCGTGGCCTCAGTGGTCCGGCAATTTTGCAAATTTCATCCTATTGGAAAAAGCCGCAGGCA
The DNA here is from genome assembly GCA_035277905.1 of Candidatus Sulfotelmatobacter sp. Taxonomy (GTDB): domain Bacteria; phylum Acidobacteriota; class Terriglobia; order Terriglobales; family Acidobacteriaceae; genus Sulfotelmatobacter. The sequence continues at coordinate 1,315 of DATEJO010000166.1, read as the reverse complement.
GTGTGGGTTGATCTAGCACCCGGATGCAATGTGACTTCAGTATTTCGTAACGCGAAAATATCGAGAACAACGACAGCCTTGAAAGCCAGGCTGCAAGATGTCTTGCCAAGCCGGTTAGCCGCCCGGTGGCTCGAGTTGCACGGGCCTTCGGGATGGACGAATGCGGAGCTGGCAGAGTTTGAGAAGCGAATTCATCGCTGGGAAGTCCATCCGGCGGGGACTGAAGGTTATGACAAAGCCGAGGTGACTGCCGGCGGCGTGGATACCGACGAACTGCATGCGAAAAACATGGAGAGCCGCAAGGTGCCTGGGTTGTTTTTTGTTGGCGAAGTGGTCGATGTGACGGGATGGCTGGGTGGATATAACTTTCAATGGGCCTGGGCGTCGGGAGTGGCGGCGGGGCGGGGGTTGTGAGAACTCGGGTCAACCGAGCAGATTTCATCCCGAGCCGGGCGAAGGACGACTGTCAAAACAGACTATGAGCGGATGTTTCAGCTAAGGACCATTCCCTTGGAACTTACGATTGAAAAATTGATTTATGGAGGCGACGGGCTAGGCCGGTTGCCTGCCGATGAGCATGGAGCGGGAAAAGCTGTGTTCGTCCCGTTTGTGCTGCCAGCGGAAAAAGTCGAAGCATCGGTCATCGAAGAGAAGAGGGGATTCGCACGAGCGCGGCTGAATGACATTCTGCTTCCGTCCTCAGCACGCGTTGATCCGCTGTGCCCGTACTTCAAGAGCTGTGGCGGCTGCCAATATCAGCACACGGACTACCAGAATCAGCTGAACATCAAACTTGCCATTCTAAAAGAGAATCTGCGCCGGATCGCGAAGGTGGAGGTGGGAGAGATCCAAGTGCATCCGTCGCCGCCGTGGAATTATCGCAATCGCACCCGGCTGAAGGTTCGGTCCTCGCCGGATTTTGCGGTTGGATACTTCAAGTTCAATTCGCATGAACTGCTGCCGGTAAAAGAATGTCCAATCAGTTCGCCTCTGATCAATCGCGCGATTACAGCTTTATGGAAGATGCAAAGTGCGAATGGGGTAGAGGAGGTCGAGTTTTTCGCAAATGCCGAGGATACGCAACTGCTGGTGGAGGCGTACGGATCTTCGGAGGCTGAAGAATTCAAGCGGAAACTCAAAGAGCTCTTGCCCGAAACCTTGGGAGTCGCAACTCTTCCTGCCCAGATGCGGCCCAATCCAGGGCCGCCTCGGATAAGACCGACGGGGCCGACGGGCGGGGACACCCAGCCTTCGTTGAGCATCGATTATTCCACTGGTTACGGCGCGTATCGTGTCAGTGCGGGAGCCTTTTTCC
>DATEJO010000165.1:0-7052 GCA_035277905.1 Candidatus Sulfotelmatobacter sp. | reverse complement strand
CCACGTCACACTTTCCGGGTGAACAAGAAAGTGTTCTTCGTAGGCTTGATCCTTGCCGCGAGCGGCATTGTTTCTCCACCGTTCGCGCTTCTCGGAGGCCTAATCTACGGCCTCGCCCTCTCCCATCCCTATCACGTCGAGAGCAAGCAGTTATGCAAGTTTCTCCTCCAGGCCTCCGTCGTCGGACTCGGCTTCGGTATGAATCTCCATCAAGTTGTTCACGCCGGACGCTCCGGATTTGTTTACACAGCCGTCAGCATCACGGTCGTCATGCTTCTCGGAATCTCCCTTGGCTATCTCATCCGCGTCGACAAGAAAGCCTCATTCCTGATTGCCGCCGGAACCGCCATCTGCGGCGGCAGCGCAATCGCGGCCGTTGGACCCATTGCAGCAGCAAACGAAGAAGAAATGGCTGTCTCGCTCGGCGCCGTCTTTATCTTGAACTCCGTCGCCCTTTTTCTTTTCCCAGTGATTGGTCTCACCCTACATATGACCCAGTCGCAGTTCGGACTATGGTCCGCCCTCGCCATTCACGACACCAGTTCCGTTGTAGGGGCAACGGCCAGGTACGGAGCCGTCGCGCTCGCTATCGGCACCACTGTGAAACTAGCCCGCGCTCTCTGGATTGTTCCCTTATCGGTCGCCACGGCGGCTATGCTCAAGAGCAAAGCCCGCATCCAGTGGCCCTGGTTCATCCTGCTCTTCTGTGTCGCGGCTCTGCTGAACACGATCCTTCCCACTTTCAATCTCGCCTTCTCTATGCTGAATCGTCTAGGCAAAATCGGACTGACCGTCACGCTATTCCTGATCGGAACCGGCCTCAGCAAAGAGACGTTGAAAAAGGTCGGCGTTCGTCCTCTACTGCAAGGCCTGACTCTCTGGATCATCGTCGGCACCGCAACCCTCGCACTCATCCTGCTTAACTGGATTCACATCTAGAAGATCCCCTCGACGCATTGTCATCCCGACCGGAGCATGCCGTCCCGAGGGGAAAGGCATGCGAGTGAAGGGACCCTTTGGTCATGGACTCTCCCGAAATCCACATGATCCAAGAGAAGCCCTCTCGTAAGAAAATGCTTTGGGAAGGGCCCGGCTTAAGCCGGGCCGCCAAGGTGCCGCAGCCTGAGGGCTTTAGCACCTGAGGGGCTACGGATGCAATGCTCCAAAAACTAGTTAACCATAGTTTACTTCCTGTTATATACTTACGCTAACTGTTAGATCCGTCGTTCCCCCGGCGGTACTGAGTTTCATTGAATGACTGATTCGACTCCAGAATCGAAACCGCTTCGGGGATTCCTGCATAACGTCCTGAATGGCCACATCCCCACCGATGGCGATGTCGAAATCACCCACGAAGATATCGACCGCGCCCACGATCGCGAACGGGTCTGGGAGATGCGCGCCCAGAGTGGATTCTGGTCCCGTACCCGCCTGCTGTGGCTCCTGATCGGCCCCGGCATTCTCGTCATGCTCGGCGAGAACGACGGGCCGAGCATGCTCTCGTATGCCGCCACCGGTGCGCGCTATGGCATCGGTTTTTTCCTGCCGTTCGTCGTCCTTACGTTCCTGATGGCCTGCGTGGTTCAGGAAATGACGGTTCGTCTTGGCGCAGCAACGCATCGTGGTCATGCCGAACTTATCTTCGACCGCTTCGGGCCGTTCTGGGGATGGTTCTCCATGATCGATCTGATGATCGGCAACTTTCTTACGCTAGTGACCGAATTCATCGCCATCCGTGCCGGCCTGGGATTCTTCGGCATTCCACCCTTCGTCTCCGTTTCGGCCGCGTGGCTGATTCTCTTCGCCGCCCTCATGGCGCATCGCTACTGGACCTGGGAGCGCGTCACGCTCTTTGCCGCCGTATTCAACCTGGTGTTCGTGCCTGTTGCCCTGCTGAGCCATCCGCATTGGCACGCGATCGGCTCCGCCTTGTTCACATGGAAACCTCTCCCCGGAGGCATCAATCAGCAAACGGTTTTGATTCTCCTCGCCGACATCGGAGCGACTGTTACTCCCTGGATGCTCTTCTTTCAACAAAGCGCCATCGCTGACAAGGGACTGACCACGCACGACATTCGTTACGGCCGCGTTGATACCGTACTCGGGGCGGCTCTGGCGGCTCTGGCAGCTCTGGCCACAATCGTCGCCGCAGCACCGCTCTTCGCGCACGGCATGTCAACCGCGAACTTCGAGGCCGCCGAATTCGCGCAGGCCCTGAAGCCATTCGTCGGAGAATGGGGAGCGGCGCTTTTTGCCTTGGGAATGTTTGAAGCAGGGATGGTCGCTGCCGTTACGATCTCAACCTCGTCCGCCTATGCCTTCGGAGAAGTCGCCCACCGTCCGCACAGCTTGAATCTCCCCTTTCAGCAGGGAAAGTCTTTTTATCTGGTGCTGGTCTTCGAGGCTGCAGCCGCCGCCGGATTGGTCCTAATCCCCGGCATCCCGCTCGTCTACATCGTTCTCGTAGTCAATGTAATTGCAGTGCTGGCAATGCCGCCCGCTCTCCTCTTCCTCTACATGCTGGTGAACGATAAAGAAATCATGGGAGACCTGGTCAGCCCAACATGGGCGAACATTCTCGCGCTCGGCGTCGTACTTGTCTTGATTGCCGCCGGAATTCTTTTCGGAATCAGCGTAGTAGCTCCGCACACATTGGCGCTAATCGGAGGAGGAAGATAGATGCTGAAGCGGCGTTCCTTCGTGAACCTTAGTGGCCTTTGTGGTGAAAGCCTTTCGATTTTATTAACTGGAAACTCGAAACCTGAAACTCGAAGCTGGATACTCTCATGACCGAAGATCCCCATCCCACAGCCGGATCCGCCGCCGAAAATCTCCCCGCAATCGTCGCTTCTCTTGAACCAGACCAACTGATTGCCGCCAAAGAGAAGTATCACGTGCCAAGGCGCGATCTGACGCCCACCGAGAAGTTCCTCTTTTGGGCTCTCCGCATCTATCTTGTCTTTATGTTCGGAGTCGTTATTTACCAGATTTGGTCTGGATCGCACTAGGACGGTAGGAGTAGTTCTTGTAGTGCACGCTGTTTTTCCGTTCGGTCTTCAGCATCTTCTTCTCGGCCTTTTTCTGCGCCTTCCGATATTTCTTCTGCGCCCTCTCCTGCTTCTTCTCAGCCTTCCGCAGATCGCGCTGCGTCGACTTTGAATTCAACTGAGCGCACGCAGGAATGGAGGCAACCGTGCCAAAACCAAATACGATCGCAAGAAATAAGGCAGCAGTTCTCATGGGTATTCTCTCCGCGATTCTACAGGAACGCTCCCGATTCCCGCTCTTGCACACGTCCTGCTTCCGCCAACTGTCATCCTGAACGAAGTGGGGGATCTATGCATTGGTTTTTCCTTCGTGTACCTTAGTGCCCTTTGTGGTTAAAAAAGGGTTTGTGCTAAATGAAACTCGAAACTGCCGCCGCTCGCTACGCAATTTCCACCCAAAGAATTACACTATTACTTTGCAATCAAATAGCCGCGCACCCGAAGTGCGCGCATTCGTCCCTGCCAAGGAAGGCCATCATGTCTTTGAACAGTTTTAATTCCCGCTCCTCCCTCAAAGTCGGCAACAAAGAATACGAAATCTACCGCCTCGACGCGCTCGACAAGCAGGGCATCTCGACGAAGCATCTTCCATTCTCGCTCCGCATCCTTCTCGAAAATCTGCTGCGCACCGAAGACGGACGCAACGTAACAAAAGAAGAAGTACGCGCGCTCGCGAAATGGAATAGTAAATCCCGGCCCGAAAAAGAAATTGCCTTTACGCCCAGCCGCGTTCTCCTGCAGGATTTCACCGGCGTTCCGTGCGTGGTCGATCTCGCCGCCATGCGCGATGCAATGAAGCATCTCGGAGGCGATGCCGCTCTCATCAATCCGCTGCAACCGGTCGAACTCGTCATCGATCACTCCGTTCAGGTCGACGAATTCGGCACCGCCAGCGCGCTCGACATGAACGCCCTTCTGGAATTCCAGCGCAACAAGGAACGCTATTCCTTCCTCCGCTGGGGCCAAACCGGATTCCGCAATCTCGCCATCGTCCCGCCCGACACCGGCATCGTCCACCAGGTCAACCTCGAATACCTCGCCCGCGTAGTCTTCGTCCACGACTCCCCCGGCAAACGCCAAGCCTACCCCGACACCCTCGTAGGCACCGACAGCCACACCACCATGGTGAATGGGTTGGGGGTTTTGGGGTGGGGGGTGGGGGGGATTGAGGCTGAGGCGGCGATGCTGGGGCAGCCGGTGTCGATGCTGATTCCGCTTGTCGTGGGAGTGAAGTTGACTGGGCGGTTGCGCGAGGGGGCTACTGCTACCGATTTGGTTTTGACCATCACTGAGATGTTGCGGAAGCATGGAGTCGTTGGAAAGTTTGTTGAATACTACGGGCCTGGATTGAAGGATCTGCCTCTGGCGGATCGGGCTACGATTGCGAACATGTCTCCGGAGTACGGCGCGACTTGCGGAATCTTTCCGATCGACAAAGAGTCGCTCAAGTATCTGCAACTCACTGGACGCAGCGCGGAGCAGATCGCTCTGGTCGAAGCGTATGGCCGCGAGCAGGGATTGTTCCATGACGAGAAGACTCCGGAGGCGGAGTACTCCGAGTTGCTCTCGCTCGATCTTGCGACAGTCGAGCCGTCGCTCGCGGGACCGAAGCGTCCGCAGGATCGCGTTGTGCTCTCGCAGGCGGGAGAGTCGTTTCAGAAGTCTTTGCCGTCGTTGATCAAGCCGAAGTCTGGCGCGAAGACTGCCGCTCCTGCGAACAACAATAAATGGGAAGCGGAAGGCGGAAGTCCGGCGGCGATTGGCGTCGAAGACCCCAATGTGCACGAACATGTTTCTTCGTCCGTCAAAGATTCGTTGAAGCACGGCAGCGTCGTGATTGCCGCGATTACCTCGTGCACCAACACTTCGAATCCGTCGGTGCTGATCGGCGCGGGACTTCTCGCGAAGAAAGCGGTCGAGAAAGGTTTGACCGTTCCCGTCTGGGTGAAGACCTCGCTCGCGCCTGGATCAAAAGTTGTGCGCGATTATCTTGAGAAGGCCGGGCTCATGCCGTATCTCGAAAAGTTGAAATTTAATCTCGTCGGTTACGGATGCACCACGTGCATCGGCAACTCCGGGCCGCTGCCGGAAGAAGTCTCGAAGGCTATTGACGAAAAAGAACTCGTGGTCGCCTCAGTGCTCTCCGGAAACCGCAACTTCGAAGGACGAATCAATTCCGAAGTGCGGGCGAATTATCTGATGTCACCGCCGCTGGTGGTCGCGTTCGCGCTCGCCGGACGCATCGATCTCGACATGCGCAAAGAAGCTCTCGGCAAGGGCCGCGACGGACAGCCGGTTTATCTCGCCGATATCTGGCCGACTTCACGAGAAGTCGAAGAAGCGATCCAGCATTCGATTTCGTCCGACATGTTTTCGAAATCCTACGGCGAAGTTTTCCAGGGCGACGAGCGCTGGCGCGGCCTCTCGGTTCCGAAGGGCGAAACGTATACGTGGGAGAAGGATTCCACTTATATCCGCAAGGCGCCGTACTTCGACGATATGGCCGTGAAACCCGCACCCGTTCATGACATCAAGAAGGCGCGAGCGCTGGCCGTTCTCGGCGACAGCGTCACGACCGATCACATTTCCCCGGCGGGCTCGATCAACAAAGACAGCCCCGCAGGAAAGTATCTGCAAGAGCACGGAGTGAAGCCGGCGGACTTCAACTCCTACGGATCACGGCGCGGCAACCACGAAGTGATGGTGCGCGGCACGTTCGCCAATGTGCGGCTGCGGAACAAGCTGGTGCAGACCGAAGGCGGATTCACGCGGCACCTGCCGACGAACACCGAGATGTCGATCTTCGACGCGTCGGAAAAATATCGCGAGTCGGGCACGCCGCTGGTCATTCTCGCCGGCAAGGAGTACGGATCGGGATCGTCGCGCGACTGGGCGGCGAAAGGCCCGGCGCTGCTCGGCGTGCGGGCGGTGATCGCCGAAAGCTACGAGCGCATTCACCGTTCGAACCTGGTGGGCATGGGCATTCTGCCGCTGCAATTCCCGGCGGGCCAGAACACGGATTCGCTGAAGCTCACGGGCGAGGAAGTCTTCGAGATTACCGGCATCCGCGATGTTGTGGATCACTTCGCCGCCGGACGCACGGCGAAAGTGAAGGCGACCGCGAAGGGCAAAGATCCAGTGGAGTTCGAAGCCGTGGTGCGCATCGACACTCCGCAAGAGGCGCTGTATTACGCGAACGGCGGGATCTTGCAATACGTGTTGCGGCAGTTGCTGACAACCAAGGCGGAGCCGGTGGGAGCGTAAGCGACGTCGTGCGGAGCCGATTCTTGGTGGGCTCGAGATCGCTGTCAGATTTTTACAGGTCTTGCGGCTTTAGTCCGGTTGCCTTCGCAATACGGGCCAGCATCACCGGACCGATCTCTTCGTTGTCATGAAACGCCCACATGTAGTTCCCGTAGGTTGGGTGTGTGAGCTTCTTGTGGGAACCGACTTGTCGCAGAAACGTCCAGCCGTTCTTGAGCAGAGCTTTGTAGACGATTCGGGCCTTGGTGCTCGGCCACTGGCTCACGCGATGTGGCGCTCCAGACTGATGGAGTTCGGAGGTTCTTCCTGGGAGTGCTCCACGTCGTCAGCAACTGAGCGAAGGGCGATTGCGTAGGCCTTATTGGTGGCCTCTTCCTTCGTCCTGCCGTAGGCCAACGCACCGGGCACCTGGGGAATCTCGGCGATCCAGCGGCCATCGCTTTCGAGTTCGGTCTCGACAGTAAATCGCAAGTCTTGGCTCCTGGTGCCCTGCGGCGGTTTGCGTTTTTCAGACATATATCGTAAGGATGCCCCAGCCGTGAATCGGGGTTCATCTTACGAAGGTAATGGGACGAATCAGCATACCCCATTCATTCGGAATTGCAAGCTGTCGACTGCGTTCCCAGTCAGCCGTAGAATTCTACTGCCGTTCTGCATTTTTTCGACGTAGGGCAACTGTTGCGCGGCACAAGACATTTTTCTTCTTTCCGAGCAGTGCCAGGCTTCGTGCGAGTGTTCGTA
>DATEJO010000164.1:0-20161 GCA_035277905.1 Candidatus Sulfotelmatobacter sp. | reverse complement strand
GGAGTACTTCGTCTCGACGCACGGCGCCCGCAAGGGATTGGCCGACACGGCGTTGAAGACCGCCGATTCCGGCTATCTGACCCGCCGCCTGGTCGACGTCGCGCAAGATGTGATCATCAGCGAATACGATTGCGGAACCGTCGACGGCATCTACGTGCAAGGTATCGTAGAAGCCGGCGAGATCATCGAGCCTCTGCGTGACCGAATCGTCGGCCGCGTCTCGCTCGAGAAGATCAAAGACTACGACGGCAACGTCATCGTCGACATCAACAACGAAATCACCGAAGACCTCGCGGGAGCGATTCAGGCTGCCGGTATCGAGCGCGTAAAGATCCGCTCGGTGCTGACCTGCGAATCGAAGCGCGGCGTCTGCGTCATGTGCTACGGCCGCAACCTGGCTTCCGGACGCCTCGTCGAACTTGGCGAAGCAACCGGCGTCATCGCGGCACAGTCCATTGGCGAGCCCGGAACGCAGCTCACGATGCGTACCTTCCACATCGGCGGTACAGCGTCGCGAGTCTCCGAGCAGTCGCGCCTCGATGCCAAGAACAACGGCACCGCGCGCTTCATCGGATTGCAGACCGTCAAGTCGAAGACCGGCGATCTGGTCGTGATGAACCGTCAAGGCTCGATCGCGGTGGTCGACGACAAGGGCCGTGAGCGCGAGCGCTACTCGGTCGTGTACGGCGCCAAGGTCAAGGTCAACGACGGCGATCCGGTCACCCTCGGCCAGGTCATGGTCGAGTGGGATCCGTACACCTTCGCGATCCTGACCGAAATTGGCGGCACCGTGCAGTTCAAGGACCTGCAGGAAGGCGTCACGCTCCACGAAGAAGTGGACGAAGTCACCGGCCTGTCGCGTCACGTAGTCGGCGACTCTCCCGATGAGAAGCGCCAGCCGGCCATCGTGGTGAAAGGCAGCAAGGGCAGCAAGCGTTACCTGATGCCCTCGCGCGCTCACCTGATGGTGCAGGATGGCGACTCGACTTCACCGGGCGACGTGCTGGCCAAGATCCCGCGCGAAACCACCAAGACGAAAGACATCACCGGTGGTCTGCCGCGCGTGGTCGAACTGTTCGAAGCCCGCAAGCCGCATGAAACCGCGGTCATCAGCGAGATCGATGGCACGGTGAAGTTCGGCGAGGTCTCGAAAGGACAGCGCAAACTCTACGTCACCGCCGACAACGGCACCGAAAAGGAATACTCGGTTCCGCGCGGCGTTCACATCAACGTGCAGGAAGGCGAGCGCGTTAAGGCAGGCGAGCCTTTGATGGACGGCCCGCTCAACCCGCACGACATCCTGGCTGTACTCGGCGAAAAAGAGCTGCAGGCTTATCTGGTCAACGAAATCCAGGAAGTCTACCGGCTACAGGGCGTCAACATCTCCGACAAGCACATCGAAGTGATTGTCCGGCAGATGATGCGCTGGGTGAAGGTCGAAGACGTGGGCGATACCCGGTTCCTGCTGGAAGAGCAGACCGACAAATTCGCCTTCCGCGAAGAGAACGAGCGAGTGATTGCGCAGGGCGGCAAGCCGGCCACTGGACGGCCGCTGCTCCTCGGCATCACGAAGGCTTCGCTCTCAACCGACTCCTTCATCTCCGCCGCGTCGTTCCAGGAGACCACGCGCGTGCTCACCGAAGCCAGCATCAACGGCAAGGTCGACCACCTGCGCGGCCTGAAAGAGAACGTCATCGTCGGACGCCTCATCCCTGCCGGCACCGGCATGGAGTACTACCGCAACGTGCGCCTCTCGCCAGAAATGGAAGAGGCTGCCGCCAAGGTACAGGCGGAAGTCTCGGCTGCCTATGAGGAAGCTGAGCGCGCTCTCGAAATGATGCGCCACGAGGGCGAAACCGACGAGTTAACTGCGGAACTGCCCGCAGCTGAGTAAAAGTATGTATCGGGGGCGATATTTTTCTTCGCCCCCGAACCTGCTTCCACCGTCAACTAATAACCAATGCACGCTAGCCCCCAGCGATTGCGTATTGAGGAACCTGTCCCACTTCCTTCTTTGCGGACAGTGCCTCCAGGCCCTAATCTAAAGTCGCGCATGTTGCGGCTTCTTCGCCTCTTATGGGTCTCGTTTTGGCGTGCCTTTGCGCACGATGCTTTCGCAACTGCGAAGGCGTCGGCCTACTCTTCTATCCTTACGTTTTTCCCTGTACTGCTGATTATCGGATCGAGCTTCGCCAGCTGGCGCAAGGGTGGTCCGTATCTGCGTGAAATCTCTTACGCACTCGGCAGTATCCTTCCCGCAGGCAGCAACACGGCTTTGACGTATCTCAAGGGCGCGGCAAAACATCCGGTGGGATTTCTGCTTACGACTTCACTGGTATCGCTCTGGACGGCATCTGGCGTCATGGTTTCGTGGATGGACGGCTTCCGCCGCTGCTACGGACTCCCGAAGACGTGGGGCCTCGTCAAAGAGCGGATGATCTCCTTCGGACTTGTGATCTTCGCCCTTGTTCCCATGACCTTCGCGACGTTATTGGTCGCAGTCGGCAGCAAATTCGAGACACGGCTTCTTCAATACATCGATCCCGATTTCAGCCCTTATGTCCTGTTGCTCTGGGGCATGATCCGCTGGATCATCGCCACCCTCACAAGCATTTCGGTCATCGCCCTCATTTATCACAATGCCGTCCCCCGCACCCAGCGCTGGCACAGCGTCATTCCCGGGTCAATTCTGGCGACTGTTCTCTGGTTCTCGGTGACCGTTGTATTTCGCGCCTACCTGCAGCACTTCGGAGATTTCGGCACCATCTACGGCTCGCTGGGCGCGGCCATGGCACTCCTGGTCTGGATGTTTATGGTTTCACTGGTCGTCCTCGTCGGCGCAGAATTCAATGCCCTGCTATTCCCTCGCGCCTTTTTGGGAAAAGAACTCACTGCAATCAACACTACGCAGGCGTAGCGACACGCGTTTCTTCTCACGAAGGACCGAGACGCGAGATCGTACGCAGAACTCGTCAGAAAAGATGTGCTGGCCGCATTGGCGCGAATCGCGGACGGTTTAAAATAATCGTTCTATCCCACCGGTTGTCGGGTTCTAAGCGGAGAACAATTGAAAGAGAGTCACTCAGACACAAGTGTCGCCGAAGCCAGATCGGTCCGCCGCGCCAAGATCATCGGCACCATCGGCCCCGCCTGCAACACCGAAGCTGCAATGCGCGATCTCCTCCGTCTCGGCATGGATATCGCGCGCCTCAATTTCTCGCACGGCTCGCACGAAGAACACGCGCAGAACATCCAGCGCCTGCGCCGCGCCGCTGCCCGCGAAGGCCGCACCGTCTGTATTCTGCAAGACCTGCAAGGCCCCAAGATCCGCACTGGCACACTTGAAGGTCATCGCCCCGTCCTGCTGCGCACCGGATCGATCGTCACCATCACGCCGCATGACGTTCCCGGCAATGCCGCCCGCATCTCCACCACGTTCCCCGATCTCGCCCGCGAACTGAAGCCGGGCGCCCGCGTTCTTCTCAGCGACGGCCTGATCGAACTCCGTGTAGACGAGGTGCGCGGCCAAGACGTTCTCTGCGAGGTAATCAACGGAGGCACGCTCGGCGAGCACAAGGGCATCAATCTGCCCGGCGTCCCGCTCTCGATTCCTGCTCTCACCGAAAAAGATCGCGAGGACCTGACGTTCGGCCTCGATCACGGCGTCGATGCCGTCGCGCTTTCCTTCGTGCGCACCGCCGCCGACATCGGCATGGTCAAGCAGATCATGGCTTCTCACCAACGCGACATTCCGGTGATCGCCAAACTCGAAAAGCCGCAGGCCATCGATCGCCTGGAAGAGATCCTCGAAGCTGCCGACGGAGTCATGGTCGCCCGCGGCGATCTCGGAGTCGAAATGGCTCCCGAGAAAGTTCCGGTGATCCAGAAGCACGTCATTCGTCGAGCGGCAGCATGGCGGCGTCCAGTGATCACCGCGACGCAGATGCTCGAATCGATGGTTGAGAATCCTCGCCCCACGCGGGCCGAAGCCAGCGACGTCGCCAACGCCATCTTCGACGGCACCGACGCTGTGATGCTCTCCGCCGAAACCGCCAGCGGCCAGTATCCGCGTGAGTCGGTTTCCATCATGGCGCGCATCGTAGTCGAAGCAGAATGCAATATGGACGATATGGGCCAGTCCCGACGCCGCCGCGAGCACCGCAGTCTCTCGGTTGCCGAGACCATCTGCGAATCGATCGCGCACGCCGCCGAAGACCTGCCCATGGGTGCGATCGCCATCTTCACCGAGACCGGCAACACTGCCCGCATGATCTCGAAATATCGCCCCAAGGTCCCGATCTATGCCTTCACCCACATCGAGCCCGTCGTGCAGCGGATGAATCTCTATTGGGGAGTCCATCCCGTGCGTTGCCGCCAGGCGCGCTCCGCCGAGCAGATGGTGACCATGGCCGAAGAGGAGTTGGTCCGCCGCGGCCAACTCGCCCCCGGCGACGTCCTGGGCGTAGTAGCCGGCACCCGCCAGGCCTCCGGCTCGACGAATCTGATGCGCCTGCACGTAGTCACCGAGCAGGAAGCAGAAAGCATCGTCCATCCACAGAAAGAGCCTGGCAAGAAGCAGCGACCGAGGTAAGCAGCATTCAGCACTCAGCCGTCAGCATTCAGCCACTCGGGGTCAACATGAGATCAGATTTGGCTGAATGCTGAATGCTGAATGCTGAATGCGAACGGCGAATGGCCGACGACTAACGACCAACGACAGAAGTCTAGCCCCTAGCCTCTAGTCCCTAGCCCCCTGGCCCCTGCCGTATAATTTCTGCTTATGCCCGAAGAGATTCTTTCGGTAGCGATGTGGGAACCGAACCAGCAGATGGAGGCCGCGGCGCTCGAAACTTTTCACGAACTGAAATCCATCGTCGCCGCCAAGGGCTACGGACGCGACTTCCTCTACCGCGACCGCGATCATCATTATGTTTTCATGCGCTACTGGAAATCCGAAGAAGCCCGCCGCACCGCGCAGGAAGATCCCGACATGCTCCGCTGCTGGGCCAAACTCGGCAACCAGATACAGATCGTCAAGGTGTACGAAACACTCACCGAAGTGCCGACGAGTGCACTTTGAGGTCGCAAATTGCGACCTCAAAACGGCGCTTTGATCCGTATTTCCCGCAACGTCGCGACTAGAATAAGCACTTGCCTTCCTCCACTCGCGAATTCGCCGACCGCTCCCTCGATCCCAACGTCGTCGGATTCCTGCACACGCCTGAAACTCCCAACGGCGACGGCCTCGTCCTAACGCACGGCGCCGGAGGAAACGCGCAAGCCCCGCTGCTCCGCGCGCTGGCTGATGCATTCGCCGAAGCCGGATACACCGTCCTCCGTTGCAACCTTCCGTTCCGGCAAGTCAGATCCTTCGGACCTCCCGGTCCCGCTGACGGAGCCCGCGACCGCGCCGGCCTGAAAAATGCAATCGCCGCCCTGCAAGAAGTCCTCTCTGAGAACGAAGTCGAGGGTTTGCGCGGGCAGAGTGCGGCAAAGTGCTACCTAGGCGGCCACTCCTACGGAGGCCGTCAGGCCAGCATGCTCTCCGCCGAACAACCCGGCCTCGTTCCAGCGCTGCTGCTGCTGTCCTATCCGCTGCATCCCCCACGCCGTCCCGAGCAGCAACGGACGCAGCATCTCCCCGACTTGCGCACGCCAACGCTCTTCGTCAGCGGCACGCGCGATCCGTTCGGATCCATCGAAGAGCTGCAAAAAGCACTTAAGATGATCCCCGCAAAGACACGCCTACTGCCGATGGAAGGCGCAGGTCACGACCTGGGGTTCAAAGGAAAGGGAAGAAAGGAAGACCTGCCAAAAATGATTCTGGAAGAATTCACAAATTTCATCGTAGAGATGTAAGCTTGCCACGTCTCAGGCGGCGCCTTGGACCGGCGGTGAAATAGACGTGCAAGTCTTTGAAACCTTGAAACGTTGAAACGTTGAAACTTGCTCTAATTCACCCACCCCGACTTCCCCCCGCCGTTTCCCTTCCGCGAATCGTCATCTGGAGGAATATAGTTCCCGTGCTCGTCGAAGTGGACATCCCGGTCATGCTTCGTCCGCATATAGACTTCGAATTTCTTCGCTGCCCGCCGCCGTTTCCAGCGGTAATACGAATTGCGGAGCCCGTAATAACGTTCCGCCACCGAAACATTCACCATCGCGCCCTTCGGCCCGCGCCGTACATATAGCCAGCCGAAGAACAATCCACCAAGGTGCGCGACGTAGGCAACGCCGTTCCCGCCCGACATCGCCAGCGCTAGTTCGACCACGATCAGGATTCCGATAAAGTACTTCGCCTTGATCATGAACGGAAACGGAATCAACATGATTTCGTTTTCGGCAAACAGAATCCCGAATGCGATCAAGACCGCAAACACCCCGCCGGAGGCGCCGTAAGTCGTAGTCGTGGGGTGGGCCAGAACGTTGATAAAGGAAAGTCCGACGGTCGTGACCGCGGCTCCGAGGATGCCGATCAGATAAAGCTCGACGAACCGCCGCACGCCCCATGCATTCTCGATCGAAGCCCCGAACATCCACAGCCCGAACATGTTCCCGAACCAGTGCCAGAACTCGAAATGTAAGAAGCCGTACGTGATCAACTGCCAGATCCTACCGTGATAGACCACGAGAGAGGGAGTCAACGCGGCATAATCGAGGAGATTCTCTTTCACCTGCACTCCCGCGGCATTCAGCGCGAGGATCAGCAGATAAACGCCTGTGTTGATCCCGATCAGCCATGTCACCGCCTTTGTGAACGGCGGCAGGCTTAAGGTCATCGATTCGCCGAAACGAGCCACTCAATCTCCTTCCGTACAATTCTACTCGCCTAAAGCCGCAAGCCGCCGCAAGGGCCTATCGCTGCGGCGTCGGCACCACCGGCAGGCTGCGGTGTCCCGCGCCGTCCACCGCCTGCACCGCAAAGATCACATTGTCCTTTGACATCTTCATCGTGGCGCGCGTCACATTGCCCACAATTTCCGCGTGCTCCCATTGCGGACTCGTCGTCGCCCGCCACACCACTTCGTATCCCGTCGCCAGCCCGCCCGGAGACGCATCCCACGTCAGCGTCGAATCGTTCTCCAGATCTTTCGTCAGCAGATGCACGTTGGCCGGAGGCGCCGGAGCCGCCGCCAGCGACGCCAGCGTCGCCGCATTCAGCCGCGCCACGTGCGCGACATAATCGAAATCGACAAACTTCGGCAGATCGCCATACTGAATGCCGTTCTCCATTCGCACATTCTGATGCTGATGATGGAAGTCCTCGCGAAATTCGGTCAGCCGCACCGCCGAGAATCCCTGCTGATTAAATGAATAATGATCCCCGCCGCGCAGGTAGCGGTCGAGCCGGAAGATGAGCATCGGCTTCACGCCCGCGTCGTACGTTTCACCCACATCTGCGATATAACGCGCCAGTTCACGGGAACCGGAGTCGCTTTCGCCTCCCAGAGCCCGGATCCTCCTAAGCTCCTGATCGGTCGCAGCCACGGGCACGCCTTCCGAGAACACTCGCACGACCGAATGATCCTGCTCCGGACTCTTATCGCCGCCAACGATGTCGTTATTCAGCACGGCTTCCAAATCCCAGCCTTCATCCTTTGCCATCTTTGCGAAGTGCTTGCTTCCATTCAGCCCCTGCTCTTCGCCCGCGACAGTCAGAAAAATGATCGTCCCCGGAAACTTCAGTTTGCTCAGCACCCGCGCACATTCGAGGCTCACAGCCGTGCCGCTTCCATCGTCGTTGGCGCCCGGCGCATCTCCATTCACATCGAACGTATCGCTGTTGCGCGAATCGTAGTGCCCGGTCACCAGCACAATCCGCTTCGCGTTCGATGGGTCCGACCCCTTCAGAACCGCATAAACATTGGTGATTTCCGTTGGCTTCGGAATCCGGTCCATAGGCTGTTCCACAAAGCTGTCGGTTTTCACCTCGAGGCAGCCGCCGCACGCTTTCGAATACTGCTCAAACTGCGATTTGATCCACTCCCGCGCCGCCCCGATTCCATGCCCCGCGGCAATCGATGCCGGATCCTGCGCCGAAAGCGTCAGTCGGGTTCCAAAGCTCACCAGTTTGTCGATGTTCGACTGAATTCGTTCTGCCGAAACTTCCCGCAGCGCCGCCGCAATCTTCGGATCGGCTGCCATCTTCGCTGCATTCCCCGATTGCGCCCATCCTTGCATCCCCAGCAAAAGCATCGCGGGCAGGACCGCCCCCACAAACTTCCGAAACTTTGTCATGATGAACCCCAGCGAAAAGAGGTTGTTGGGGAACCCAGATTTCCCCTTTTTCCTGTGAAACCGAAGCCTGCTATTCCTTCCCCTTGACCAATAGGCGGGGAGAATCTAAATATTATCAGGAGGCTCTAATAGCAATGGGAGGCTTTATGGTTCTCTGTCCCGAGTGCGAAACCGATTTGGACGTCGAAGAAGAAGAGGTGGACGAAGGGGAGGTCATCTCCTGTCCCGAATGTGGTACCGATTTCGAGGTCGTCACGACCAGCCCGCTTGAATTGAAGGCGGTCGAAGAAGGCTACGAAGAAGAAGACGAAGAGGAGGATGAGGAGAGCGAAGACGGTGACTACTCCTAATCTTCGCTCCCATCAGCTTTTTGCAAGGCTTTCCGTCTTAGGGGCAATCTGCACGCTGATGGTGCCAGTCTTGTTTTCCCAGCGTCCCCTTCTCGCCGCCGCAAAATCCTCAGACAAATCAGAAGACAAGCCCTACGCGTTGATCTTTGGCACAGTCTGGGGACCCGACAATCGCCCCGTATACGGTATCCCAGTGAAAATCCGCCGCGCGAAAGACAAGAAGCCGAAGTGGGAAGTCTATTCCGATCATCACGGCGAATTCGCGCAGCGCGTACCCGCCGGAGAATCCGACTACATCCTCAGTGCCGATCTCAAGCACGTGAAATCCGCTGACGGCAAGCCTCTCCATGCCCCTGACGTCACGGTCCATATCTATAACGATGAGCGCGAGGACACCGGAGTGCACCTAACCTACTGACGTTGGGCTTTACCTCCGTGAGACAATATCAGCAACCATGAATCAGAACCCCTCGGTGATCAGAGCTGTTGCCCTGTCGTGCCTCGCCCTCATTACTCTGTGTGCCGTGTTCGCGGTTGCCGCCGATAAAAAAGAAAAAACGGTCGGCCGCTTACTGCTGGGAAAGGTGCTCGATTCGCAGGACAGTCCTCTCCCCGATGCCGTTGTCTATGTAACCAATACCCGCACTCGCGCCGTCAAAACCTATATCGTCAGCACCGACGGGACCTACCGTTTCCCCGCGCTCTCTACGGCTGTCGACTACGAGGTCTACGCCCAGTACAAGGGTCACAAGAGCGACACCAAGTCGGTCAGCCAGTTCGATGACCGCTCCCAGGTCTATCTCGATCTTCACATCAATACCCGCTGAGGCCCGCTGCTCGCACCATTTTGTGCAACTTTTCAGCCTTCATCCGGGTTCTAGATAATAGGGACGTGTAACCGGAGGGACACTGTGAACGAGCCGCGCTCTTCAAAAGGCATTTCTATTTTGCTTCTCGGCATAGCATCTTTTATTACTGCACTTCTGCTTTGCACCGCCTCTGCGTTCGCGCAAGGCGACAGGATGAGCCCCTATCAAGGCGAACAGGATGGCGTCAGCGCCGGCGGAGGCTGGACCTCCTACCAGTCCGTCGACAAAATGACCGGCGCCAAGAAGATCCGATTCGAGCTTCTGGCCAACAATTATTTCAAGGAAGATCCAAATTACAAGCCGCGCGTCGATCTCTACTGCCAAGACGGCAAGCTCAAGCTGGCCGACTTCAATCCCGGCGTCCGGCTGCCACCTCCAAATCGCCCCGGCTTCTGGGGACAGCCCCAGCTTGAGGTTGAAGTCCGCATCGACGACTTCCACACCTATCACGGCTGGAACTGGGTTCGAGGCCACTTTCTCTCGATGGACAAGGGAACCGTGCGCGGCATGATGGGTGCGCAGATCTTTAACGTGGCGCTTCCCACCCGCAGCGGGCGCGAGATCGCCGAATTCAGCCCCGCTGGATTGAACGTCGATCAGGTCCGCCAGTCCTGCGACATCACTCCGAAAAAGCCAAGCAAAGACTAAAGGCCGCTCAGGACGAAGTTCTCCGGGGACACTGAAAAGCTGTCCCCGTTGTTTTTTGTGCGCATTGCGCAACCCAAATCCCGTCAAGTGAGAACTGGCCCCTGACCCCTGGCCCCTGACCTCTAGCCCCTAACCCCTAGCCCCTTGCTTCTCTCCCCCTCAACTGGCACTCTACCCTCGGACCCCATGAACAGCAGCATCGCATCAGGCATTGTCTTGCTCGTCTTCGCCTCGGCGATTCTGATTTATGGCGCGGTGCTTTATCGCGGGCTCGCCCGGCTTCGCGATCAGAACAATCGTTTGCGCGCAAGCCTCGACGTTCTGCTGAAACAGCGGTATGAAGAAATCATCGAACTCCTCGCGTCCACTCGCGACACTCTGCCGGTCGAACAGACGCTTCTGATGGACGCCAACGACGCCGTCGCGAGTGCGACTGCAATCCAACAAAAGGCGGAAGCCGACGAGCGCCTCACCTACGCGCTGCTGAAATTCTTCGAATCGGCGCGCAAAAACCCGCGTCTTGGCTCGACCGAAAGCTATCGAACTCTTCGGAAGCAACTTGCCGGCTTACAAACTCAAATTGCCGATCACCGCGCACTGTTCAATGAAGATGTACGCGCTTACAATTCCCGCATTGGCCAGTTTCCTGACGCAGTTGTAGCCGGCATCCTTGGCATGAAGCGGCGCGAAAAGTTCGAAGTTCGGCGAACAAAATAGGGACTCTCGAACTTACTTCCACCCGGAAAGATCACGTCCAAGCATTGCCTCCAGTGCCTCAACCTCGGCCCGAAACAGCTTCCGCAGTTTCATTCGCTCGCAAGATGGGATCTTCTGAAATCCTGCGCCGCCGCCCACGAATAATTTCACCGCGCCCAGGCGTTTTGCAAAGGCCACGATCGAATCGAGACGTTGTGCTTTCGCCCACTCCGAGAGCATCGTCGCTCCCCTGGTCCAGTGGTAATTCCGCGGCTCAGTAAGGTCTTCCGACGAGAGGACGCGCCGCAACTGCGCTGGAATCAGTTTCACTCGCGCGATCCCGACAAAGTCCGCAAGCGTGTCGAGAAACAACTGTGCGTCCCTCTCGATGTCCTCATGCAGCATCACCAGGACCTGAGACTCTCCCAATGCTTTCTTCCACTCCTTGAGATGACTTGCGTAGCGGCTCGATTCCATCAACTCCGGGTCGCGCTCGAGTGCCTCTTCCAGAGTCCACCGGATGAATCCATAAGCGCGCTTCAGCCGGTACAGAGAGATCACTCGGTCCACAGGATCTCGAAAAGTGCAGACGATCTTCGCGCGAGGAATGAGCTGCGCGATTCGTTCGCGAGCTTGTTGAGATGAGAAATAAGTCGGAGCGATCTCACCGATTGCGCGCTCATCGGTAGCGTTTCGATAATGCGACCGATACCACTCCAATCCGCGGTCGAAATGTTTGTCGAAGAACCGCGTCTCTTTTGTGGGATCGGCGAGCCATGCGCACTGGCTTAATACCGTATGAAGCCATGTCGTGCCCGTACGAGGAGGTCCGATGATGAAGAAAGATGGAAGGCTTGCTAGATCAAGCGGGCCGTGTTCGCCGAAGCCATTTCTGGCCATTCTCGAGGTTCTCCCAGAACCCGAAACAACCGGAAACACTTCGCCCCTTGTGCTCCCTGAAACAGCTAAAAGCTTAACAGCCGATAAGCGAATGGTAGATGCCGGGACGACAGGGGATGGTTGTTCGCCGTACATACAAACACGGTTGCAATGTTGCGGCCTTAGTCGGGGTTAAATGCGGCCGCAACTCCTCATTTCGAGGTACGCGCGATTGTGCACGCAGTTTTCCGAATATGACCGGGGAATACCAATCTGAATTGTTTGCTTGAAACATGCCGAGGATCGTCGGCATTGTAGAGTCGACACGGTCTCCGGATCGTCTAACTCTTCACCCTTCGGGGGCGCGACTTACCGTCCAATATCTCAAGCGCTTTATGATGTGCGAGCGTGAGCAAAAGAGTACTATTCGAGAGGGGCAGACCCGGCCAAATCCGTTCCGCTGCCTGGCGCATGACTTTCAGGTTATCCGGCGACAGCCGAACATTGACTTGCAGCGATCTCTTGGAGTCCATCACGGCATTAGGTTCTCAAGCCCCGGAGGCCATTGTCAGTGATATTAACCGTTACATTTGATACTATCTGTGACGCGAATCACACACCTGAGTTGCCCATAACTGCAGTGCCAATTGGGATCCAGATTCAGCGAGGCGGGAGTGAAAGCACGTGTCTCTCAACAGCGATCCCTCTTTTCCGAACCGAGAACAGAACTTTGAACCGGAGACGCAGAGTACTCATCAGCGCACACTGCTGGTGGTAGATGACGAGAAAGTCCTCCGCGAAATTATCGCGAAAGTACTGCGCAGGGAAGGCTATCTCATCCTGGAAGCGGCTACACAAGAAGCCGCGACTGAGGCGGTCCACCGCTCCGGTCGGAAACTCGATCTCTTGATCTCGGATATGACTCTTCCTGGCGAGGGAGGAGGCCTGCGGCTCTTCGAAGAGCTGCGAGAATCGAATCCAGAGCTAAGGGCTATCTTTATTTCCGGGCGTACTCTCGAAGAAGTCTGTCAGGATGGCCCACTCCCGGAAGGAACGGCATTTCTCGAAAAGCCCTTCGAGAATGAGAGGCTTGTGAATACAGTACGGGAGATTCTAGGCTAGAGCCTTCAGCTCAGGATCTTCGCCGCATCTTTCGCAAAGTAGGTCAGGATGATGCTCGCTCCGGCGCGTCGTATGCTGAGCAGCGATTCCATCATCACGCGCTCCCGCTCGATCCATCCATTGCGTGCGGCAGCCTCGATCATCGCGTATTCGCCCGAGACCTGATACGCCGCCAGCGGCAGATCGAAGCGTTCCCGCGCTGCCGCGATCACGTCCAGATACGGCATCGCCGGCTTTACCATGATCATGTCTGCGCCTTCCTCAACGTCCGCCGCAATCTCGCGCATCGCTTCGCGCAGGTTCGCTCCGTCCATCTGATACGAGCGCCGGTCGCCGAATTGCGGAGCCGAGTCCGCAGCCTCGCGAAACGGCCCGTAGAATCCTGAGGCGAACTTCGCGGCATACGAAAGGATTGGCGTATTGATGAATGCCGCCTCATCCAATCCCTTACGAATCGCTCCGACACGCCCGTCCATCATGTCCGAAGGCGCGATGATGTCGATCCCCGCCTTCGCCAGCGATACGGATGTCCGCGCCAGCAACTCCAATGACGCGTCGTTCACGATTTCGTAATTCTGCTCGGCCTGCCGTCGCGCGAACTCGACCATCTTATCGATCGCTTTCTCTTTGTCGTCTGAAGGACTTGCAACCACTCCTCCCGCCGCCGCCCCCAGCGACCGCGGCAGTGTCGGCTTCACAATTCCGCAATGCCCGTGCGACATGTATTCGCAGAGGCAGACGTCGCCCATCAGCACCAGCCCCGAGACCTCCCGCCGCATGGCCAGCGCCGCCTGCTGCACGATTCCATCGTCGGCCCACGCTCCGGTCGCCACATCATCTTTCTTATCCGGAAGCCCAAACAGGATCACCGACGGCACGCCCAGCGAATGCACTTCTCGCGCTTCTTTCACGGCTTCGTCGACCGACAGATTAAACACCCCGGGCATCGACCGAACTTCTTTCCGGACCCCCTCCCCCGGGCAGACAAACATCGGATACACAAATGCATCCGGGGTAAGCCGTGTCTCAGTGACCATGTTTCGTAATTCCGCCGTGCGGCGGAGACGGCGAAGGCGCGTTACAGGGAATGCCATGGCGGTGCCTCGAGCGGAAGCGGGATCTTCCGACCCTCAATTCTAGCAGCCGGAGCGGAACTGCGATTCGTATCCAGACGGCCACCAGGCCTTTGGAGATGCGCTTGCGCCCTGCCCCGAGGGGTCCCGCCGAAGCTCAATCTCCTCACAACCCATGTGACTGAAGTAACCACTTCCATTCCCCCGGTGCGGATGAACCAGCGCTTAACTACCCTAAAATGGGGGCGGATGAGTCCGTTCTCCCGACACCGCTGGTTTGCTGCAGCGGCCGGAATAACTCTGGCCTTCGCCGGAGTGTCTTTACTCGCGCACAAGAGCTTTGCGCTCACCGTTTTTGCCGACCTTGCCGGGCTAGTGCTCATGCTCATTGCCGCGGGAAGCTCGCTCTCCAACGCCCTCTCGCGCCCCGGACCACAGCGCAGCTTCTGGACGCTGATCGCGTTCGGCTTATCCCTGTGGGTTTCCAACCAGACTGCGTGGTGCTATTTCGAGATATTCCGGCACCAGGAGATTCCAGATCCATTTTTTTTCGACATCATTCTCTTCTTCCACGTTGTGCCGCTGATCGCCGCGGTAGCCTGGCGCGCTGACCTCCTGAAGAAGCAGGGCCGGATTCACCTCAGCCTGATCAACTTCCTGATGCTGATGGGCTGGTGGATCTTTCTTTACGCGTTCGTCGTCTTCCCCTACCAGTACGTCACGTTGAACGTACACATCTACAACGTTTATTACGACGCCCTTTTTCTGGCCGAGAACGTACTGCTCGTTGCAGTCCTGGCGCTCGCCGCGCTAACCTGCTCCGGCACGTGGCGCCGCCTCTATACCCATTTGCTCGCAGCTCAAGTGGTCTATACGGTCGGCTCGCAGTTCCTTGACCGCGCGATCATTAGCGGACGCTATTATTCCGGCAGCCTCTACGATCTTCCCTTCATCGCGCCGCTCGCCTGGATCGCCGCCACCGCTCTGACTGCTCGCGGATGGGATCTGCCCGCCGTCGAATTCAGACTCGATTCCCGCTGGAAGAAGCTCATTCCCCAGCTGGCGATGATCGCCATTCTTTCTCTACCTGTTCTCGGAATCTGGACGCTGCTGTTCGACAAATCCGACATTCCGTCGCGTGTCTTCCGCATCACCGCCGTCCTCTGCGCGATGCTCGTCCTCGGCGCATTCGTCTTTCTCCGGCAGTATTCGCAGGATCACGCATTGATGACTCTGCTCGGCGAATCGCGCCGCGCCTACGAAGGGCAGAAGCAGCTCCAGAACCAGCTGGTGCAGCAGGAAAAACTCGCCTCGCTCGGCAGCCTGATCGCCGGAGCCGCCCACGAAATCGACGATCCCCTGCACGCCGTCATGAATTATTCCGAGCAGCTCTGGTCCAAAGAGCGGCTGAACGATCAGCAGACGGCGCTCGTCCGCAAGATCGTGAATCAGGCGCAGCGCACCCGCGATCTCGTTTCCAATCTGATGAGCTTCGCCCAGCAGGCGCCGGGAGAAAAAACTCTCGTCGATCTTCCTGTCCTTCTGCATCGCGCCACGCACATGCTCGAATCGCGGCGGCCGGGCAAGGTTCAGGTTCGCGTCAGCATCGACGACAACGTGCCGCGCATGCACGCCAATGCCAACCAGTTTTTCCAGACGTTCTACGAGATCATCGAGAATGCGATGGATGCGGTCGAGGAAGCGGGCGGCGGATCGCTCGAAATCCTGGTTCAGCGCCATGGATCCGAAATTCTTATGCAGTTTTCCGATACCGGTCCGGGGATTCGTGAACCGCAGCGCGTATTCGATCCGTTCTACACAACCAAGCCCGTCGGCAAAGGAACGGGCCTCGGCCTAAGCGCAGTCTACGGAGTTATTCGCGACCACGGCGGCCAGATCACCTGCCGCAACAAACCCGAAGGCGGCGCCGAATTCCAGATCGTCCTCCCGCTCTCGGAAGCCGCCCAAACCGCCGGCGCGTCTGGCTAAGCGGGCCTCGAGAGCGGCCGAAGACTTCCTGTGCCCTCCGTGTTGAATCCATAAACCTCCTGTAACATGAATTCCAATGCCGTCCCAGCTCCAACACACGTCATCGCGCGTGCTCGAATTCGAACCACTCCGCGAACTTCTCCGCGGATACGCCTCTTCCCCGCTCGGCCAATCCCGCGTCGCGGCCCTATCCCCTTCGACCGATCACGACTGGATCGCCGGCCAGCAAGCACTCACCATCGAAATCCGCGAATTCCGCCGCGTCGGCGGCCGCTTCGATTTCTTCGGCCTCGTCGAAATCGCCCCGCTCGTCGAGAAATCCCGCATCGCCGGAGTCGCGATCGAGACAACGGAGATCCGCGATGTAATCCTCGTCGTAGATCGCGCCGCCGAATGGCGTCACATCTCGCAGAATCCTCCGGCTGCCATGCGCTCCGAATGGCAGCGCGTCCACGCACTCTCGGCGCAGATATCCGACTTCGCCGACTTTCTCCGCTTCTTCCGCAACAAGATACAGCCTGACGGTACGCTCGAAGACAAGGCCTCGCCTGAACTCGCCCGCATCCGCCGCGACATCGAAAAGCAGCGTCGTGCCATCCAGGAATCCCTGCGCGGATACCTTCGCCATCTCGCCGAAGGCGGCACTGTTCAAGACGAACTCATCACCATCCGCGGCGAGCGCTTCGTCATCCCCGTCAAAATCGAGCAGAAGCGTCGGGTCCGGGGCGTCGTGCACGGTGCGAGTTCCAGCGGCCAAACTGTCTTCGTCGAGCCACTCGAAACCATCGAGCAGAACAACGAACTCGTGCGCCTCTTCGAAGAAGAGCTCGCTGAGATTCACCGCATCCTCCTCGAAATGACCCAGCGCATCGGGGCGAAAGCGCAAGAGATACTCGCCGCCGTCGATGCCCTCGCCGAGCTGGAACTCCAATTCGCGAAAGCAAGGTTCGCTGAAGACTACAACTGCGTCGAAGTGATCTCGTGTAGAGACAGCCGCCTCGGCCGTCCTGCGAGCGAAGAGAGCCTCCTGCTGCACAACGCGCGCCATCCGCTTCTAGAAAAAAATCTGAAAGCCAAGGGCGGCTCGGTCGTACCCATCACAATCGAACTCGAAGGCGCTCGTCGTCAGCTCATCATCACCGGCCCTAACACCGGTGGAAAGACGGTCACTCTCAAAACCGTCGGCTTGCTCGCCCTGATGGCGCAATCCGGAATTCCCGTGCCCGCCGATCGTGCCGAGCTGCCGGTGTTCGACGCCGTCCTCGCCGACATCGGCGACTATCAATCGATCGAGCAGAATCTCTCCACGTTCTCCGCGCACGTCACTAACATTGATTTCATCTCGCGCACTGCCACGCCGCAATCGCTGGTCCTGCTCGACGAACTCGGCTCCGCCACCGATCCCGAAGAAGGCGCAGCGCTCGCCGTCGCCATTGCCAGCCATTTCGGCCGCGTCGGCTGTATGACTGTGATCTCCACGCATCACACATCTCTCAAAGTTTATGGAGCCAATACTCCCGGCGTTCTCAACGCTTCTGTCGGATTCGACGAATCGACACTTCAGCCGACCTATGAGCTGAAAATCGGCGTGCCCGGAGCCTCCGCCGGCATCAACATTGCCCAGCGCCTCGGCCTCAATCCCTC
Organism: Candidatus Sulfotelmatobacter sp.; assembly: GCA_035277905.1. Classification (GTDB taxonomy): domain Bacteria; phylum Acidobacteriota; class Terriglobia; order Terriglobales; family Acidobacteriaceae; genus Sulfotelmatobacter. The sequence continues at coordinate 2,653 of DATEJO010000164.1, read as the reverse complement.
CATCATCGATGCAGCCCGCTCTCGTCTCGGCACGCAAGCTCGCGACGTCGGACAATTTCTCGACAAGCTTCACGTCGATCTGCGCGAGGCCGAAACTGAAAAATTAAAACTGAAAACAGGCCAGAAAGAACTGGAAGAAGAGAAGAAGCGCCTGGCGGTTTTCGGGAAAAACGAGCAGCAGACCAAAGTCCGCGAGATGGAAAAGAAGCTCGAGGCTCTCTTGCGCGATTTCGAATATCACGCCCGCGAAGCCGTCAATGCCGTGCAGGATCGCGCCGCCGCTCAGAAGCTCTCCAAAGACGCCGAGCGCCGCATCGCCAAACTCCGCCGCGAATTCCGCGAGCAATTCGATTCCACCGTCGTAGCCCATTCCACCGGCGCCGACAAAGACGACCCCCACGCGCAGCCCCAGGTCGTCAAGCATGTCTCCCTGGGCGACACTGTCAAGCTCAAGTCCACGGGACGCTCCGCCCGCATCTCGCGCAAGATCGACGACAACCATTTCGAAGTTGAAATGGGCGCGCTGAAAATGAAGATCGACCGCACCGATATTGCCGAAATCCTGGCCAGCGCCCGCCCGGTCGCCGAGACTCCAGTGAACGCGGCCCGCGCCCGCGGCATTTCCATCTCGCTCGAGAGCGAAGACTCAAACGTCCCGACCGAGATCAACGTCATTGGCCAAACGGTTGATGACGCCAGCCGCGAAGTTGAAAAGTTTGTTGACCGCGCATTTCTCGCCGGGCTCCCGCGCGTCCGCGTGGTTCATGGCAGCGGCATGGGTATTCTCCGCAAGGCGTTGCGCCAGATGCTGCGTCAGCATCCGCACGTCGCCTCGGTCGCCGAGCCTCCGCAGAACGAAGGTGGAGGCGGCGCTACCGTTGTGGAGTTGAGAGTGTGAGGGTGCCCCATTTCTGGCCGATGTTGCCAGAAGTGGGGCTTTTGAGGAACTGATAGCAGAGATAGTCCACCACAATCCAAGCCGCCCCGCAGATCGATAGATTCTCCGCATTTCCGGCCCAATTCGTGAGCTGATGCGGATCGGCAATCGGCGCCTCCAACCAGATCAGCAATCCGAACAGGAGAATCATCAGGGTGAGTAAGCGTGCTGCCGAAAGCGCGAATTGCCTGGACAGCAACGCAATCGCCGCCGCGGCAAAGAAAATCGTAGTCGCGTACGCCCAGAACATCTGACTCAAAGGAATCCACTTCGGAACGAATGCTGCCGTCCCCGAAAGATAAAAAGCCTGCTCGAGCGTGAACGAAATTACGCAAATACCAAACAAGTAGTATCCGACCTTCGCCGCTTTCTCTGCCCGCGACGGATTGCCTTTACTGAACAGCGAGTAAATGATCACTGCTCCCGCAACCTGCGAGAGCTGTTCGAAAATATTTCCCCAGCGATCGTAGACCATCGGCTCGGCAGCAATGCGCGGAATCCACAGCAGCGCAAAAATCAGGTAGATGCCGCCCAGCGCAAGCGCTCCCGCACGCGCCGTCCTGCGAAACTGAATCGCGACGCCTCCCCATATCTCGATGAACGCCGCGAGATACGCCAAGACCGCGCGGTGCGGAACATTCCCCAGCGGCTGAATCTGTTGCCAGATGCTGAAGTCATGCCAGGCAAAAGTGATCAGACCAAAGAGGATTCCGGCCAATCCAAACACGTGGCGTCCGAGATAGATTTTCTTCATAGGATCGGCGAGTTCCCCGTTCGCAATTTACTTTGCGAGCGCGTCGCGGTTGGCCTTGGCCCAGTCGCTATCGCTCGGAACGGCCTTCAACGGCGGCCCGCCTTCGGTTCCGCACGCGCACGGACCTTCCATCTTGGCCTCCGTCATACAGAAGCACGACTTTGTCTTCAAACACGCGCACACATACACGACGTTCTTCTGCTGCTTGGGTGTTGCAGCGTTGAGCGAATCGCTCGATGGCATGAGACCCAGGAATGATAACAACGCAACGACCGCACAGATTCGGGCTCGCATAGGCATGGATTCTCCTCTGAATAAACGTAGACTGATTTTGATGGGAGGGTTCGTTCCTGCCAATAGCCACTTGGCCGGATTCCGCGATAGCCACCGAGCAGTCGCGGATGTGAATGACGCTTACGAGATTTGGAAGGACGCTACTCCCATCGCAGCGCCGTGAGTGGATCGATTCCAGCCGCACGTCGCGCCGGAATCAGGCTGGCTCCCACAGCCACGAGCGCTACGCCCGCCAACGCGATCGCCATACTGCTGATGTCTCCCGGCTTTAATCCGTAGAGCACAGACGACAGGGCTCTGCCGGCGAGAACTGCGAATGGAAGGCCAATCGCCGCGCCGATCGCCGTCATCCAAAGACTGTCCCGCAGCACCATCCATAGCACCTGCCGCCGCTGCGCTCCGACCGCCATGCGAACTCCAATCTCAACTGTGCGATGATTCACGCGATACGCGAGCGTCCCATACAATCCGGTTGCCACCAGCACCACCGCAAGAATCGCGAAGAATCCTGCGAGACGCGCAAACAGCAGTTGCTGCGAAATCGTGGTGTCAAATTGTGCGCGTTGGGTCATTGGCTGAATAAGCGGCAGGTTGGGATCGATCTGCTCGACCACCCGGCGCACCGACGGCAGGATCGCGAGCGGTTCGCCCTTCACTCGCAGCTCCAC
>DATEJO010000163.1:0-10211 GCA_035277905.1 Candidatus Sulfotelmatobacter sp. | reverse complement strand
CACCGCAGAGTGATTCAGCGTGAGATTTCCAGAGTCTTGGTCCTCAACCTTCTCTGGCACGACAACCCAGGCGGTGCTTGCGCACCGCCCAGGATAACTATGCCCTTGACAGAGCCTTCGTTCTTATCGAGGGGCACCCTTCCTTGAGTTCTCTACACTTTTAGTTTCTCTACTTCTAAATTACGTCTACGGATCGTAGACGGTGCTGCCGAAGCCTTGCTTGCGGGCGGAGTCCTGCATATCTTCGAGGCGCTTCTGTTGATCCGCGAGTTGCGCCTTCATGCTGTCGACCTGGTCCTGCTTTTGCTTCTGGCGCTCGTTCCATTCCACACAGTTCGCAACGCAGTTTGGACCGGCGTATTGAATTGAACTGCTGAGCTCGTCGATCTGCTGCTGCAGAGAGGCGATGGCATCTTTCTGCGACTGGATCTCCTGCTTCCATTTCTCGGCGGCTTCGTTTCGTTCCGAGGGCGTGTCCGGCTGATTGTCCGCGGAATCGCCTTTTGCCTCGGATTGCTGAACGGGCGCGGGATTCACGACGGCGTGACTCCCGATGTTCTCATTGGTGATGACGTGCGCAGGCTGCGCGGTATCTGGCTTGGCAGCGGACTTTGCCGCGGATGTGCCCGTTGGTGCAGGCTTCGCGGCGTCTTTCGCTTGCGGATCTTTTTGCTGCTTCTGCTGGCGCACCTGGCGGGCAAGATCGCCAAGCGAAGGCGAGTCGTCCTGGGCGTAGGCGCCCGTGGCCCATAACAGCGAACCGGCTGCAAGTAAGAGAAATGTCTTTCGCATGGAGCAATCTCCGGCAGTCCGTGCGGGGAAACGGCGTGCTGGGAGAATAGTAGCGAGCCAGGGGAGGTAATCCGAGATTACCTTCGTGCTGCGCGGCAGGTACTCCGATAACGATTTCATTGCAATTGCGTTCCATTTCCTCGGCGGAGCTTCGCCCGGCGGGACAGCCGAGGCGGCTGTCCCCACGTGACCTTTAAGCTCGTGCGAATCCGGCGATTAGGGCATCGAGCTTGGAGAAGAGCGCGTCATTGCCGTGGCGCGGATAGTCGGCGAGCGACTCGCGGTAGTGCGGCAGATTGAAGAGGAAGGACTCGATTCGCTCTTTATTTAGTTCATTCCAATAAGAACCGTATCCGGATTTTTGCAGCCAGTAGGCGTTGAAGATCTGCTCGAACTGATGGCTGACTGGTACGGCAAGGTAGGGCTTGCCCAGGTGCAGGGCCTCGGTGACGAGAGAGAATCCAGAATTGGCGATGATGGCACGGGCGCTGATCAGGTCGGCGAAGAATCCGTCGAGCGAGGGCTTTTTGTATTGAATGTTGCCGTCAGTTCCTTCGCGTCCGAAGCCGTAGGCAATGAATGAGCAGCGAACTTCCGAAAGTAACTTCGCCAACGCTGGCGCGGGCGAAGTTACATAAACAAGGATGTGATCGCCCTGCGTCGGGTTTGCGTTCAGGATTTCCTGACGTAACAGCGGCGGAAATAGAAATGTGTTGCGCTTGCGGATCGGCGCGGTGAAGAACGAAATCACCAGATAAGCCTTGGCGTGCGGGGTCATCAGCTTCGTGACCAGCTTGGCAGCTGCGGCGTCGCGGCGACATTCTTTGGGATAGGAGACGACCGCGTTGGTGAGGCAGTGCTGGTTGTCGATGGAAATCACGGGAAGGCGACGCCGGCGGCCAATTTGGCAGGTCAGAGGTTCGAAGTCGGTGATGACGAGATCGATGTTGGCGTCGTCGACTAATTCATTCAGGCGGTGGAGACTCTTTGCTGCCTGCGGAACTGTGATCAGATTTTTGGCGATCGTACGTTTGTAGCGAACGCGATTATTGACGTAGGCGAAGCGGAATCCGTAGATCTCGGTAACATCGAAACGATCCTTCAGATTCTGCAGCCCGCGATCGAACGAGGCTACGTGAACCTGGTGTCCGGCCGAGACGAGATGCGTGAGGACTTCTTTGGCGCGAGTGGAATGGCCTGCGCCTTCTCCGTTGACTCCATAAAGAATGTTCGCCATCGATTCAGCGGAGTATACCGCGGGATGCGACCGCCGCCATTTACTGTTGTGGTTGCGGGACGGGCAGTGCGACCGTGTCGATCGTGGCGGGATCGTCGCGGAGCTTGATGTAGAGTGTCTTGCCCTTCGGCGGCGGAATCGCCAGGGCGTCTTCAACAAATCCTTCGGGCACCGTGACCGCGTTCACGAAGTCGGCGTCGGCGCTGACAGAGTCGAGCAGGAAAAGTTTGTCGCCGCTGAGAGTGCAACGATTCTCCGGAACTGGCAGGCACTGGACGGCCTTCAGCATCGGGATGCGAACCAGACTGACGAGCGACTGCCAATCGCCCGCCGTGCCATCCGCGCTGACGGGGCGGTATTTCAAGGGACCGAATGCCGAGGGGCCGAGCAGCTTCAGAGGATCGAGGACGGCGAGAACGGTCTTGGAATCCTGCATGGTGAGGTTGCCATCTTTGAAGCTGAGCATCACGCGGAAGGATTCGTCGGCGGTGGCGACTTCAATTTTTTCCGTCGGCGGAAATGTTTCGGGAACCTGCGTCTTCAGGAAGAAATTAAAGCGGCCATCCTGCGGGACTTCGTCCACGCTGCCAAGATGAACGGCTGAAGGCGAAGCATCGGCATCAAGCTGAATACTCTTGGTCAGGATCGTCACCGCCGGGCGCGGTGCGTCAATCTGAGTTTTGAGATCGAGAGTGCGGCCGTCCTTGAGAGTTGCATGAACAACGATGGCGTCGCCTGCGTGCAGCTTGGTTTTTACCGTCGCATCCTGGGTCGTGAGCTTGAGTTCGTCCTGCTGGTTGGCGCGGGTAAGGCCGTCCGGCTTGAATGAAAGACCGTCGACCGCAAGTGACTGCACCTGATCGAGTCGCGTTCCTTTCAGGATTCCATCGGCGTCGCCGGCGTGGATGTTGAAACTGTCGAGGCGGCCTGCTTCAGCGTAGGTATGAAGCGGAATCTCGTCGACTTCGCGCAGGCCGAATTTCTTGACCTGCATCGTGACCCATCCGGCGGTCGCGTTCTGCAGAGGGACTTTCACCTCGAGCTCGTCGGCTTTGGAGGTCTTCCACGGGGTGGTGAGAATCTTTCCCTGCTCGTCTTTCAGGGTTACTCCGCTGACGCAGCAGGCATCGGGAGACTGCAAGTGCAGCGTGTCTTCACGTCCGACGATCAAGGCGCTGGCGTCTTTGGAAGCGACGATCCACTGCGCGGGGCGGGATGTTCGGAGCCGGTAATGCGGGCCGTCGAAGGCGTGGTATCCCCAGAGTCCGCGGAGAGTGCCGGTGACTTCGGCGTCCAGGTCGGCGGATTCCAAGGCATGCGTTTCTACGACGAATCCGCCTTTCATTGGATCGGGCTTGGCCGGCAGATTGATGCCGTGGCCAGATTTGGTATCGACATGCAGAACGAAATCGTGTGCGAGTTCGGTGGCGAATGCAAGTGGCGCTCCGTCAGCGGGAAGCACAAGCGAGGGCTTGCCGGCGCAAAGAACTTCTGCGGGCTCCACTGCTCGAAGAGGCGGCGGAGGAGCGGGACGAACCGTAGGCAATCCCACGACGATAACCGACTTTGGGTTGCGGAACGAGGGAGGATTGTTGAGGCGCAGATTGAGTTCGTTTTCCTTCGGCAACGCGAGCGCCGGAATGTATTGATATTGCGCGGTGTGGGCGGTGCTGAGAATGCGGACGACATCGACGACGGCGCCGACATACGGGCTGTAATATCCGCCGCGTGCTGTGGGCGTGGCGCTGATCTGAGCCAGCAGATCGGAGGACGGACCCGAAGTCAGTGTCGCAACCATCGTCTCGCTGTGCGCGTCGTCGAGAACGAGTTGCTCTGTGTTCTGCGTGAGGCACGGAACCTGCTGCGCGCTGGGCTTATCGAAGCATTGCTGGTCGAGCTTCATGTTGAGGCTGCGAGCCAGCATGGTGGTGTGAACCTTCGCCTGATCGGGGTCGGCGGTGTAGGTGTCACGGACTTCCTGTAGATATCTTTCGAGGCGCTGGCGGTCGAGACTCGCCTGCTGCAAGTCTTGTGCGGCGCGGACGAAGGCGCCGGGTTTTCCGCGAACGGCGGAGCGCAAGGTGCTGAAGGCGCCTCCAGTTTCGGGAGCCAAGAAAACCAGGGCTTCTTCCGCTTCCTCAGGAACGATGACGAAGACACCTTCATCGCGGACGGGCTTCGCCCAGGTCTCAACGCGAGTGAACCAGGATTCCGGCGGAGGGTTGGTCGAGCCGCGAAGAAAAGCGACGACCATCAGATAGCGCACAGACTGGCTGTCGGGAAGGTCGGCATGGACCCACAGGCGGTCGCCGGACTGGAGATTGGGAACTTCGGCGATCGGCAAGGTGGTTCCGGCGCGCTGCACGCGAACTTCAATCTTCGGCCCAATCAGGTCGAAGGCGGCGCCGTCGGCGTGAGCGCGGCTTAGCGGATAAAGGATGAAAAGAAAAAGCAGCGACGCGGCCAGGCAGCGCCGTAAAGACTCCATAGGTACGGTAAGACGCACTACTTCCCTCTCAAACTTTGGAGTTGCGGCAATTCGGCTGTCCGCCTATTTTAACTGATTTGAATTAGCGTTCGGCCAGCAGAATCCGTATCGGTGGGCCACAAACCATCGGATGTTGCGCGGGCGAGGTAAGTTGCTTCAACCCTCAGTTGGAAGTTGTAAGTACTCGTGAGCGTTGCGGTAGCAGATATCTTCAATGAGGCGCTTCAGAAGAGCTTCGTCGTGGGGCAGTTCTCCGCGGACGACGTCGCGGCCGATGATGTCGCAGAGAACGCGGCGAAAATATTCGTGGCGCGGATACGACATGAAGGAGCGGGAGTCGGTGACCATGCCGATGAAGCGCGAGAGCAGGCCGACGTTGGAGAGAGCGTCGATCTGCGCGGTGATTCCGTCTTTCTGGTCGAGAAACCACCAGGCGCTGCCGTATTGAATCTTGCCGGGCTGAGTTCCCTCCTGAAACGAGCCGATCAGCGTGGCGAATGCGAAGGTGTCGGAGGGGTTGACGTTGTAGAGAATCATGCGGGGGAGCGCATTCTCTCGCGAGAGGAGATCGAGATAGGCGGCGAGCGGGCGAATCTGGGGAAAATCGCCGATGGTGTCGTAGCCGGTATCGGGACCGATGCGGGAGCAGGCCGCGGAATTTACATTGCGCAGCGCACCGAGATGGAGTTGCTTTGTCCAGCCTTTCTCGGCATCGATCTGTGCGAAAAATAACATCATGAATGAGGCGAATTGGTCGCGCTCTTCGTTGGTAATGGAATTTTCGGCACGTGCTTTCGCGAAAATGGCGGCGGCTGCATCCTCTGAGCAGGGGTTTGCAAAGCAATGGTCGAGGCCGTGGTCGGAAAGGCGGCATCCGAGGGCGTGGAAATCATCGTGACGCTTGCGGAGCGCAGCGAGAAAGCTTGAGAGATCGCGGATGTCAAGGTTCGACTTGTCGGCCAGTTTGTCGATCCAAGAGAAAAAATCTGGACGTCCAATCCAGAGGGCCTTATCAGGACGGAATGCCGGGAAGATGCGAGTCGGCAGATCTGATTTCTCCAGCTTCTGGTGATGACGTAAATCGTCGGTGGGATCGTCGGTGGTGCAGACGGTTTTCACGCGGAATTTCTGGAGAATTTTCTGAACGGTCAGATCATCGGCCAGTGCAGCATTCGCGCGCTCCCAGATTTTCGGGGCAGATTTCTCGTCCAGCAGATCTGAAATTCCGAAATAGCGCTGCAGTTCGAGATGTGTCCAGTGATAAAGAGGATTGCGGAGCGTGTAGGGTACGGTTCGCGCCCACGCGAGGAATTTCTCATATGGGCTGGCATCGCCGGTGATGTATTTTTCTGGAACGCCGTTGGCCCGCATGGCGCGCCATTTGTAGTGATCGCCTTCGAGCCAGATCTCGAACAGATTGGCGAAGCGGCGATTCTCGGCGATGTCCTGCACTGGGAGATGACAGTGATAGTCGAGGATCGGCTGCGGGGCGGCGTAGTCGTGATACAGTCGGCGTGCGACATCGTTCGAGAGAAGAAAATTCTCGTCAAGGAAGGCTGTCATTGGCGCAGTTTGCCGCCTGCCCGCGTGGAGCATGCGATGCAAGCGATGAATATACCAGTTTCGGCCGGATTGACGATGAAGCTCGAGAGCATGTCTAGTGACGTATTCGCCTGAATCGCAGAATCCGTTGAGCACTCATCCTTCCATTTCGAATTCCGCTCAAGCGTCTTCTACCAGCGTGGAAACGACCACGGGCCGCGTGCGGTGGATCATCTGCGGACTTCTGTTCTTTGCGGCTTCCGTGAACTACATGGACCGGCAGGTTATCGGACTGCTGAAGCCGACGTTGCAGGTGCAATTCGGATGGACCGAAATTGGATACAGCAACATCATTCTCGCGTTTCAGTTCGCGTATGGAGCGAGCCTGCTGTTCGTCGGGAAGTTGATTGACCGGCTGGGGACGCGCAAAGGATTTTCGCTGGCGGTGCTGTTCTGGAGCGTCGCGGCGATGGCGCATGCAGCGGCGAGTTCCGTCCTGCAGTTTGCGGTTGCGCGGTTTAGCCTGGGCGTTGGCGAGTCCGGCAGCTTTCCTGCGTCGATCAAGGCTGTTGCCGAGTGGTTCCCGAAAAAAGAGCGCGCGCTGGCGACGGGAATTTTCAACTCCGGAGCGAACGTCGGCGCGATTCTGGCGCCGCTGATTGTCCCGTGGCTGACGCTGCGGTACGGATGGCGAATGGCGTTTATCGGAACCGGAGCGCTGGGGATGCTCTGGATTTTCGCGTGGCTCGCGTTTTACCGGCGGCCCGAAGAGAGCAAACTGCTGTCGCCGGGAGAGTTGGCGTACATCCAGAGCGGGGCGGAAACTAGCACGCCCGCGCCAGTTCCATGGCGAGTGATGCTGCGGTTGCGGCAGGCGTGGGCGGTGGGATTAGGGAAGTTTTTTACGGACCCGATCTGGTGGTTTTATTTGTTCTGGATGCCGGACTTCTTGAGCCGCAATCTGAAATTAAATCTGCAGGGAATGGCGCTTCCTCTATTTGTGATCTACTCGGGCGCGAGCGTCGGAAGCATTGCCGGAGGATGGCTGTCATCGTCGCTGATCAAACGAGGATGGTCGGTGAACGCGAGCCGGAAAACTGCATTGCTCGTATGCGCGTTGGCGGTGACTCCGATTGTTATTGCTTCGCGGACGACCAACGCGTGGTTCGCGGTGGCCTTGGTTGCTTTGGCGGCGGGAGCGCATCAGGGATGGTCGGCGAACATATACACGCTGGCCTCAGATATGTTTCCGCGCGGCGCGGTAGCTTCGGTGGTGGGATTCGGCACGCTGCTGGGATCGTTGAGCGGGATGTTCATGGCAGAGGTCGTGGGATTTATTCTCGAGCGCACCGGTTCTTATGTGACCATCTTCATTCTGGCGGGATCTGCATATCTGATCGCGCTCGCGGCCGTGCAGGCGCTGGCGCCAAAGCTGAATCGGGCAGAGGTGTAGCCGGATTATTGCTGTGCGAATTCTTTGCTGCATGCGACTTGTATAATTTCCGAACCTTTCCATGCTGCTGAAACTGTTCCAAGATTCCGGATCGCTCGCGCTGGCTGCTGCCAGGGATGCGGCAACCGCGATGCAAGCTGCGATTCGTGCTCGAGGCGGCTGCCGGATTGTTGTCGCAACCGGTGCATCGCAATTTCCATTTCTCGAGGCGCTGACAAAAGCATCCGGAATCGACTGGAGCAAGGTCGAGGCGTTTCATCTGGATGAGTATGTCGGGATACCGATGACACATCCGGGAAGTTTCCGCCGGATGCTGATCGAGCGCCTCGTGAACAAGACTGGCATCACCAATTATCACTTTGTCGAAGGCGATGCCGCGGATTTGTCTGACGCCGTTCGCAAAGTGGGCGAACAGTTGACGTCTTCGCCGATTGATGTGGCGTTTGTGGGGATCGGCGAGAATGGACACATTGCGTTCAACGATCCTCCGGCGGATTTTGAGACCGAAGCGCCTTATATCGTGGTCGAACTCGACGAAGCATGCCGGCGGCAGCAGGTGGGCGAGGGATGGTTCGCGGATCTCTCGCAGGTGCCGACGCGCGCAATTTCGATGTCGCCGCAGCAGATCATGAAGGCGCGGCAGATCGTCGCGGTAGTTCCTGACTTGCGCAAGGCACGGGCTGTCCGACTTTGCATGGAAGGGGATATCAGTCCGATGGCGCCGTCTTCGATTCTGCGGCGGCATCCGAATGCGACGGTGTATCTCGATTGCGATTCGGCGTCGCTGCTGAGTCCCGCGGTGCGAAAACAATTGGAAGAAAAGTCTGAAGTGATTCTTCGCGCGTAATCAAGCTTATCCCGCCGATGGCGAGAGCCCTGAAGCCCATTCCGAGACTGCGCTGGTGGATTGCCGGGCTGCTGTTTGCGTCGACGGTCATCAATTACATCGACCGGCAGACACTTTCGCTGCTCGCGCCCTACCTGAAGGTCCAATATCACTGGACGAATTCCGACTACGCGAATCTCGCGATTGCGTTTCGCGTGGCGTATGCGATTGGGCAGAGTTTGTTTGGCAGGCTGATGGACCGCGTTGGCACTCGGCGCGGACTCACGGCGACGGTGATCTGGTATTCGCTGGTCTCGATGTGCACTTCGCTCGCGCGGGGATTCTACAGCTTCGCAACATTCCGGTTTCTGCTGGGCGCCGGAGAATCGGCGAACTGGCCCGCTGCAACCAAAGCTGTTTCGGAGTGGTTCCCGAAGCGCGAGCGCGCGCTGGCGACGGCGTTTTTCGACAGCGGCTCGTCGATCGGAGGCGCGGTCGCTCCGTTCATTATCTTGTGGATTTATTTCCGCTGGGGATGGCGCCCCGCGTTTGCGGTGCCGGGAGTGCTCGGGTTCTTCTGGCTGATTGCGTGGCGCTGGCTCTACTATTCGCCGGAAAAACATGCGCGGGTCAGCGAAGCGGAATACAAAATGATTCTGGCTGACCGGGTGGAGTCGGCCCCGCGTTCGGCGGAGATTCCGCGCCAACGGTGGCGCGACCTGTTGAAGCTGCCGCAGACATGGGGGACGGTGATCGCGAGGTCGTTCACCGATCCAGTTTTCTTTTTCATTGCAGAGTGGTTCCCGATCTATCTTGTCGCGAAGGGGATCGACCTGCGAAACGGATTGATCGCGATCTGGATTCCTTTTGTTGCGGCCGATCTGGGCAGTTATTTCGCCGGAGCGCTCTCGGGCTGGCTGGTGCGGCGCGGGAAGTCGCTCGGTTTCGCCCGCAAGTTTCCGATCGTCTATGGCGGGATCGGCATGACTCTGCTGATTCCGACCATCTTCACGACGAATCTGTACGTCATTGCGTTCCTGTTCGCGATTGTGACGTTTACGTATGCGGGTTTCACGATCATGGCCAACGTTCTGCCTTCAGATTTATTTCACAGCGGGTCCGTGGCAACGGTGAGTGGCTTGAGCGGGACGGGAGCGGGGCTGGGGACGATTGTTGCGTTCAAGCTGATCGGGTATTTCACAGATGCGCGGCGGGCCTCGGGAACGCATTCGTTCGATCCGATTGTGATCGCGGCAGGAATTGTTCCATTCATTGGAATGATCCTGGTGCTGCTGCTCATCAGAAATAACGAGGCGACGGAGCGGGGACTGGTGCGCCGAATCTGAGCTTTGGGTACACTCGTGAGTTCGAGATTGAGGAGAAGCGAGTGAAGATTACCGATGCCAAGGTGTTCGTCAGCTGTCCGGGACGGAATTTTGTCACTCTGAAGATTTATACAGATGAGGGTGTTTACGGCCTCGGCGACGCAACACTAAACGGGCGCGAGTTGGCGGTCGTGTCGTATCTGAAAGATCACGTTGTTCCATGCATGATTGGACGCGATCCGTTTCAGACGGAAGATTTGTGGCAGTACTTGTATCGCGGGGCGTACTGGCGACGTGGTCCGGTGACGATGACGGCAATCGCGGCCGTCGATATGGCGTTGTGGGATATCAAAGGCAAGGCGCTGAATATTCCTGTTTACAATCTGCTCGGCGGAATCAGCCGGACTGGCGTTCTGGTCTATGGACACGCGAACGGGCGCGATATCGAAGAAACCACCGATCAGGTCGGGAAGTATAAAGAGCTGGGGTACCTGGCGATCCGCGCGCAGACGGGGATTCCCGGATTGCCGTCAACCTACGGAGTCGCA
>DATEJO010000162.1:0-5060 GCA_035277905.1 Candidatus Sulfotelmatobacter sp. | reverse complement strand
CACCGCAGAGTGATTCAGCGTGAGATTTCCAGAGTCTTGGTCCTCAACCTTCTCTGGCACGACAACCCAGGCGGTGCTTGCGCACCGCCCAGGATAACTATGCCCTTGACAGAGCCTTCGTTCTTATCGAGGGGCACCCTTTTCCTTGTTCCTGAAACGTAGTGAGAAGAAGACTACTTCAGCATGGCACGTCTTGGGGTGCGTTCTGGAGACATGATCGAATTTAAGAAGTTCAATCAAGCTCACGAGGTGGCGAGGGCGCAGGAATTGGCGCTTCAATTCGGCTGTGGTTTTGTCAATCTGGATGGATTCGCCCTGAACGAAGAGATCTTGAAACACGTTCCAGCTGAACTGATGTTCAGATTCAACTTCGTTCCGCTCGAAGAAATGCCAGACGGACGGATCGCCATTTCAGTGGCAGATCCGAGCCAATTGTTGCTCATTGACGAGATCAGTCTTCTGCTTGGCAGAAGGCTTGTCGTGCGAGTTGCCTCTTTAGGTCAGATTGCTAAAGTCCTGCGAGGGATCGATCCGCAGTCGAGGGAAATGGTTGAGAGTCCGCCTGGCGGTTAGTTTGTCGTGACTGCGCCTCATTCAAACAGACGGCACCCCACTCAAGCCACGCCAGCCTTGAGTACACTAACGCCTTAACGCAAACTAACGAGGTCTGCTGCGCCGATCTCTGCATAGAACTGCATTGGGCAACTGTGAAGAGCTTTCCGACAAAATCGTACTGTTTCTTTTTGCAATTTGCGCTTCTGATTAGCGCGTTGGCGAATCCGACTTACTCGTCCGCCGAGAAAAACAGAAAGACTGATCGCGATATCGATGCGATTGGGCACCGAGTCATTGGCTATCCTACTGGCCGTAGCAACTGGTATTCGCTCGCAAAAGAAGAAGATCTGGGGGCCCAGGTTTCGGCTGCATATGAAAAATCAGTGCCCCTGTTGCGCGATTCTGTGATGGAGACCTACCTTGACCGACTGGGAAACGTCATCGCGCGAAACTCGGATACGCAACTACCAATTTCGATTCGAGTCATCGACAGCGATGATTCCTACGCTCTGACATTGCCCGGTGGCCATCAGTACCTGACTCGCGGCCTTCTCCGTCAACTGCAAAATGAGGGCGAATTGGCTGCAGCCATCGCGCGCGGAGTTGCTCACACTGCGTTACGCTCCGTGACGGGTGAACTCACTCGTGCCAACTTACTGAATCTTGCGAGCATTCCGGAAATCTCCGTGGGACCCGGAGGAATGGCGAACAGCACAGCGAGTTCCAGTTTGGGTATTCGTCTAGCGGACCTTGATTTCAGGAGAAAGGACGAATCCGCCGCGGATTATTTCGGCATTCAATACTTGTACAAGAGCGGATACGCCCCAGAATGCTTCATCAGCTTCATTGAGAAAGTGTGGCATCCAGCTGCGAGGAATGCTCAGGCATTCAGCCCATTTGCTCCCCTCCAGGACCGGTTGAATGTTCTTCAGAAGGAGATCAGGGAAATTCTACCCGCGCGCGGTGGGGCGATTACTGATACCGGGGCCTTTGAGTCATTTCGAAAGCACCTGGCTAATCTCCCGCCACCCAAACCATTGCCGACACAACCGATTCTGATTCGTTCCGACTCGCAAGAACCAAATTGATTCGCGAAAGATTGCTTTGCTGCACACGGCGTCCTGAAAATGCCTGTGCAGATTCGTTGTGGCGTCGGGAGTTGGGATCCTTCAGTTAGTTCAGGATGATCAGGCACCTGACTATAATTTGCATTGGGGCGTGGGTTCGGGGATCGGATTGCGGATCAGGAGGCGGCCATGTCCGTGCGGAACCTGTGCTTCTTCGCCGTGCTCGCAGGCATTGTTGCTTTCCCCCTCGTGAAGAGGGCTGAGATCGGGCAATCGAAGGCGGGGTCGCAGGCTTCACCCAACACCGAAGTGGCCGCGTCTGATCTTCTGCGCGTTCAATCCAAGAACCCGGACAATCTCGGTCCGGGAAAGGTGCTGGTGGCGAGCCGGGATCTGGGGGATCCCAAGTTCGCGGAGACGGTCATCCTGCTCGTCCACTACGATCATGATGGCGTGATCGGAATGATGCTCAACCGGCGCACGGAGGTTCCGATTTCGCGGGTCCTGAAGGAGATCAAGGGCGCCAAGAATATTTCGGACCCGGTCTATCTGGGAGGCCCGGTCGAACTTCCCAGCGTGTTTGCGCTGCTGCGAACGAAGGACAAGATCGACGGGGCTGAGCAGGTCTTTGTCGGGACTTACTGGATTTCGGCGAAGGCCGCTTTGGAGAAAGTGATCGCGTCTCATCCCCAGCCGGGAGTTTTTCACGTTTATCTGGGGTATGCGGGATGGACTCCGGAGCAGTTGAGAGCCGAGGTGCGAGTCGGTGCGTGGTTTATTTTTCCGGCGGACGAGAAGACCGTTTTCAATGGGAATCCGGGGTCGTTGTGGCGGGAGATGATCAAGAGGACCGAGATGCAGATGACGCGCCGGCCTGCGGCACCGAGCGCGGGGCGACATGGTTAAGTGATTTCTCACCACGGAGACACGGAGTCAAGGTAAGGTCGAAAAGCCCCACTTCTGGCAACACCGGCCAGAAATGGGGCACCCAGGTCTTGCTTCCCTTCCAGTTACTACGGTGATTTCGACATCACAAAAATTCACCGACTCCTGAGATACTGTTTTCTTCCCGCAATTTTTGGAGGGCGATTGAACGATTACCTGATCTCTGTGATTCTCGGCATTGTTGAAGGGCTGACCGAGTTTCTGCCTGTTAGTTCGACCGCGCATCTGCGGCTGTCAGAGGCGTTGATGCATGCTTCCGGCTGGGCTCCGGGGCTCACGCTCGACAGCGGGTATTGGAAGATGTATTCGATCGTGATCCAACTGGGCGCGATCCTGTGCTTGCCGGTGTATTTCTGGAGCCGGATCACCAAATTCTTGTCGACGTTTCCAAAGGGCGAAGGTGGAGACAGGAATGTGCTGACACATCCGCTGGGGCTGACGATGGTGGCGTTTGTGGTGACCGCAATTCCTTCGTATCTGCTGACGAAGGTGATTGGGAAGCATCTGGAGGATATTGGGATCATCGGGTGGTCGTTGCTGATTGGCGGAATCGTGATGTGGATTGTCGATGCCATGAATGCGAAGGCGGAAGCGGCAGGGCCGATGGCGGGCAGCCGCATTCACACGTGGAAGATGGAGGCGATGAGCCTGGGGCAGTCGATCTGGATTGGATTCTGCCAGATTTTTTCGGCGGTGTTTCCGGGGACGTCGCGGTCGATGTCGACGATCGCGGCCGGGCAGATTGCGGGGATGTCGCGGGCATCGGCGTTGGAGTTCTCGTTCTTCCTGTCAATGCCGACGATGGCGGCGGCCACGCTCTATACGCTGTACAAGTCGCTGCGGGGGAAGGGCGAGAATCCGATTGGAGTGGCGCAGATCGATCCGCATGGTTGGGTCGTGCTGGCGATTGGATTCGTTGTGTCGTTCATCGTAGCGTATGGGTCGGTGGCGTGGTTTATGGCATGGGTGCGGAAAAGAGGGTTCACGCCGTTTGCGATTTATCGGATCATTATCGGGATTCTGGTGCTCGTCTTTGCCGCTCGGTTGGTTTGAAAAGCAGTACCCAGTACCCAGTACTCGGTACTCAGTTAAAGGCATTGTTGAATTTTGATTGTTGATTGTTGAATGCAAAACCCAGGGCGCACGGTTTCTATTCAACAATCAAAAATCAACAATCAAAATTGCAATCCGTGAACCTGCGGAAGTACTCAAGCTCTTCCACGTACCCAACTTCCTGATTGTCGCCGGGGCGGGTTCTTGGCATAATAGATTCGCTCTGGCCGATTGCGCCGCCGAACTTGGGTTCGGCGATGAATCCGGCCTTCATGGATTATCTGGCAGCGATCTTTGTCCCCACCGGGAACCGGCGGCTCAATGAGCTGATCGGATTCCTGATGTGCGTCTCCGCGCTCCTCCTCTTCCTCGCGCTCGTATCTTATTCACCGCTCGATCCTTCGTGGAATAGCGCCTCGGTGCTGACCGGATCGCACGCCGCCCGCAACTGGATTGGGGTGGTCGGCGCGTATACCGCCGATGCCGTGCTGCAGTTCTTCGGGCTCGGAGCGTTTCTGCTGGTGATTTTTCCGGCGACGCTCGGCGTGCGGTGGTTCCGGTCGATCAAGGTGCAGTCGCCGCTGGCGAAGACTCTTGGCGGCGTGTGGCTGGCGATGTTCGTGCCGGCGCTGCTTGGGCTGCTGCCGGGGCATCTGCGGTGGGACCACGTCATCCCGATCGAAGGACTGATGGGACGCGTTCTCGGGGATTTCCTGATTCACTATCTGAATCTGGTGGGCGCGTACATCGTGTGCGGGACGGTGCTGGCGGTTGCGCTTTATCTTTCGACGGCATTTTCGTTCTCGGCGATTCAGGTGTGGGCTCCGACGCGGTTTGCGATTGTGACCGCGTTGTGGAACCGCTACGGGGATTGGAAGCAGGAACGACTGAAGAAGCGGCAGCAGAAGGAACTGGAGCAGCGGCGGATTTCGAAGCCGATCGTGAAGACGCAGTTGATTCCATCACGTCCAGCCGCGCCTGTTGCGCAAGCTGAGCCGCGGCGGACGGGCATTGAGCGCATGCTCGAAGAAGAAGCGCCAGTTGCGAAAACGGCGACGACGGGCGGAATTCTGCCGGAGTCTCTGCCTGCCACGGAAGATGCTCCCGAGCCGGAGGTCACCGAGCGCGCGGACAGCAGTGTTAAGGCGAAGACCACAATGCCGCGGATCGCCGGCGGATACAAGCTGCCGTCCAGCAGTTTGCTGCAGCGCCCGGATGAGCAGCAGGCCGTCGATGCGGACGAACTCAAACTGCTGGCGCAGGTGCTGGTCGAGAAGTACGCAGAGTTCGACGTTCACGGGCAGATCACCCAGATCAATCCCGGGCCCGTCGTTACGACTTTTGAGTTCAAGCCGGAAGCCGGAATCAAGTACAGCCGCATCACGAATCTCTGTGACGATCTGTGCCTGGCGCTGAAGGCGGAGAGCATCCTGATCGAGC
>DATEJO010000161.1:0-10951 GCA_035277905.1 Candidatus Sulfotelmatobacter sp. | reverse complement strand
GGCCCATTCGGTTCTCCGTGCCGATCTCCCAAAGGCCCGCGGTCTGGAAGCAGAGTTCTACAAGCCGCGGTGATATAGACGTGGGAAGCCCGGGAGGAAAGTGATTAGCGGGTAACTTCTCAGCCATGAGCCCGACCATGTGCTCCCCGTTCCACCATGCGTTTTGCAGGACCTGGTACGCGGGGCCGTGAAAGTAGATCTGGTAAATGTCGGGCGCTTTGATCACGTGGCCTGCGGGATTCACCTTGGTTGCAGCGATCGGCTTGAACACCCGCTTGCTGAGCAGGACGCGGCCCGTAAAGTGAGTCGTGGTTTGCGGCTCCGCTTGGTTGGGCAGTGTTCTCTGTCCAGTGAGCCGGCAGCGTGCTATGACGCCCTCGCCCTCTGGCTGGATCAGAGTTTCAACCGTTACGGCGCGAGGCTCGTGTCGATAGAACTTGAACGGCGCGAGGAAACCGACGTCCTCGATGGCCTCTATGTGCCATCCGGGAAGAAGCGCCAAGGCAGCCTCTGCGAAGGCCTCAATACCCATGACCCCCGGAAGTACTGGAGTGCCGTCGATCTGATGGTCATAGAGGAACGGCTGGATCTTGGGGTCGAGTGTGGTCTCGACTGTCAGCGGAGTGTACAAGCCCCCGCGCACAATTGTGCCAAGCATGGGACCTGCGGCTGGCAACTTGGTTGCGTCGAGGCCACCGGTCTCGTCCCACTCTTTCAGAAGGATGCCCAATCTCTGGCCAATCACGACTTCGCCGCGCGTTCCACCTGTAGTGAGTTCCCGGCGAATGAGCGGAATACCTGCTTCAGGCGACAGCATGTCGATGCCCGCCATCTCCATGACTTTGGGAATGGACCCGCGCGTGGCCATGCCGATGCCGCCCCAGGCAGTCCAGTCAATCGCAATTCCTCGTGTGGCGGGCCGCGTTGTACGGAAGCTTGAAACAATCTTGCAGAGCAAATCGTTGGCGGAGCTGTAATCGGTTTGTCCCGGATTTCCAAAACGACCTGCGATGGAACTGAAGGCAACCGCGGCACCAAGCGGCATGTCTCCGATTGCGTGCAGCAGGTTGAAGAACCCGTCAGCTTTGACGTCGAAAACCAGGTCGAATTCGCGCGCATCTTTTTCCGAGAGCGAGCGGCTACGATCGAGCCCGGCGGCGTGGAGGAGAACATCAATGCGGCCGCTATTCTTGCGTATCTGGTTGACGACTTTCGCGACCGCTTCGGAATCCGTGAGATCGACGCTGTAATAGTGCGCGGTGCCTCCGGCATTTCGCACGGCATCGATTGCAGCTTGAGCAGCTTGCGCCCGCTCCAGGGTGGCGAGTTCTCTTTCCACCAGCGCCGGTGTGGCGCGTTCGCCGCGCGCCTGGATGCGCGCGAACAGTTCGCGCTTCAGGCCTTCTTTGTCTATGACGAAGCGCTTCAAGTCGGGATTCTTAGGATCAGGTTCGGGCACAAGGTCGAGCAAATGGAATGTGCCACCAGAAGCGGTCGCAAGATCAGCAGTGATCGCGGATACGATGCTGCCCGCGGCCCCAGTGACCAGAAATACGGTTCGATGGTCGAGTGTAAGACCAGGCTTCCCGTCTGTCGGCGGCTGCTCTTCCAGACCGATTGTCCAGCGCAGAGAGCTCTTATAGCCGATCTCGATGGCGCCCGGATCCTTTAGAGTTTCGTTGACCAGAGCATCGGCTATCTGCGATGCGCTCGCGGCAACTTCGAAATCAACAGCCTTGACCGTCGCCTCAGGACGCTCGCGTTTGTAGGTCTTGGTGAAACCGACGACGGCTCCGCCGAGAGGAGCGACGGCTCCGGTAGCGTCGTAGCCGTGATTCCCTCCCAGACTGCTTGCAGAGACCAGGAAACTCCCTGCACCTGCGATCTGTTCATATAGCGTTCGCATTGTGGCGTAGAGGAGTTTGACTCGTGTGCGAACGGCCTCGTGCCAGGTGGTGACGTCCATCTTGTTGAGATCACCTTCGATATCCAGAGCCGGAAGCCAATAAACGCCATGAATCGGTCCGGCGGTGATCCAGGTTTTGAGTAGATCCACCAGCGCGTCTTGCGAAACAGTTGGATCGATGCGCAAAACCTCGATGCCTTTGTCATTGAGGACTTGCGTGAGTGCATGTCCGACGCCCCCTTTATCGGGCATGAGGATGACACGTTCGCCGGGCTCTAAAGTTGCCCCAGTAGGTTTGCAGAGATCCAGAGACGGGCGCAACACGGGAACTGGGAGGCGGCGGGGAATTTCGTTCGCAGCACCGAAGTCAAGCGGTCGAGGTTTAGTGGTGGATGTGGTCTCGTGTGCGGCAATCGCTGGGGCGGGCTGAGGCGAAGGAACAACGGCGAAGGCCAAGCCGGAGCGGTCCTGTGCGAACTTGATGACGTGAGCCAGTGTCGGGAAATCGCGCAACTTGAGGTTCTCATCGCTCGGGATGTTGTAGGCAGCACGTATCGCTGCAAACATTTCCGCTTGCTTTACGGTGTCGATTCCGAGATCAGCCTCGAGGTCGAGATCAAGGTCGAGCATCTCTTTGGGGTATCCCGTTTTTTCGGCCACAATATCGAGGACTTTTTGCTTGATTGCGTCAGCAGAACGCGCGGTTGAAGTGTCGGCGCGGACTTGCGTCACTGTTGGTTCCACAACGCTCGGTTCCGGAGAGATTTTCGCCTCCGTCTTGGGGAGGGGTTCCGGTGCTTTTGCGGACTCAGAAGAGAGATCCGGGCGCTGTTCGTAGACGAAGCGAATTACGTGCGCGAGCGTCGGATAGTCGCGGAGCTTGCGGTTTTCATCTCGGGGAATGTTGTAGATTTCGCGAATCGCAGCGAACATTTCCGCCTGCTTGACCGTGTCCACGCCAAGATCGGCCTCGAGATCGAGATCAAGGTCGAGCATGTCTTTCGGATAGCCGGTTTTCTCGACCACGAGGGCGAGGATGCGTTCCTTCACAGAGGCATCGGACATCGTCGACGGGGTTAAGGTCGGAACTTCAGTCTTCATCGTGCTCGTCGGTTCCGATACTGGCAGCGGTCCCGACGCAGCGGTGGCGGCAATCGCGGGGACCGCCTCCTGCCTGGCAGCCAGATCCGGACGCTTCTCGTACACAAAGCGAATTACGTGAGCGAGTGTCGGGTAATCACGAAGTTTGCGATTTTCATCCCGAGGGATGTTGTAGATCTCGCGAATGGCAGCGAACATTTCCGCCTGCTTGACGGTGTCGACGCCGAGGTCGGCTTCCAAGTCGAGATCGAGGTCGAGCATGTCGGCGGGGTATCCCGTCTTCTCGACTACCAGGGCGATGATGCGCTCTCGGACGAGATCAGCGGGAGGCGTAGCTAGCGCCAGCCCTTCCTCTTTCTTGATCGCGAATGAGTTCGGGAGTTTCTCCACATCGAGCAACTTCCACACGGCGGGCTCCGATTCGGTTCTGACGAGCGCAGGTGCGGGCTCTAGTTCTTGGGAAGAACTTGGTACTGAGTACGGAACCGTTGCCGCCGCTACCGGTTCCTGGGTTGTTTCGCTTGACTCGATTGTCCGAGGTTGTGTGCCAGAATGAATTGTTTCGGATGCAACATTCCGCAGGGGAGCATTTTGATCACGCACGCGGAGAGTGTGGCGGACGACTTCCAGCTCGGCATTCGGCGCACCAGAGATCTTTCCGAGCCACGCATTCCATGCTGCCTGATCTGCGATGCGATATGCATGGCCTAGTGCGTTCGTCTTGGCACGCCCGCCATTTTTCGTCGGAACCCAGCGGAGCAGAGTCATGCTGATTTGCGATCCGAAGCCAGCGCCGAGACGAAGAGCGTAGTCAACGGGGTAGACACCGCCTTTGGATAGGTTGAGTTCACCGAGTTCGGGATCAACTTCTTTGAAATTCGCAACGGGCGGGACGACCCCCGTTTCGAGCGCCTTCACAGCAAGCACGTCTTCAATGCCGGCGCCCATGGCATGACCGGTGAAACCTTTTGTGTTGGCAATCACGATCTGATCCGCGGATTTACCAAACACCTTGCGGAGAGCATGGATTTCGGCGGCGGCGCTGCCTCCCCGGGCAGGCGTGTATGTTTCATGCGAGACAAATACGGTGCGTGGTGCAATCTTGTGGCGTTCGATGCCGCAGTTTGATTCTGCTTTAGAGATCAGTTCTTCCATCACCTGACTGATGTGCTGCACATCAAGTCGCGTACCATGAAATGCGCTATTAGCGGTGACGGCACTCACCACATCGCAGATGGGCTGAAGACCTCGTTCGGCGGCCACCTCGGCGCTTTCGACGACGATTCCGGCGGCACCCATCCCGATGATCATGCCGTGACGGCGGCGGTCGAAAGGTATTGCAGTCTTCTCTATTACGTCGTCCGTAGCGGCGGCACCGGTGGCAAGGAAACCGGCGCCCATCCAGTCGAGCAAGTGATCGCTGGTAATGTCATCGGCGGCGACTACTATCACGCGGTTACATCGGCCGGCGAGAATCCAGTCTTCCGCGAGCGCGACTGCCTGCGTTGTGCTGGCGCAGGCTGAGTTGATTGCTGTATTTGGACCGCGAGCTCCGATGTATTCGGCAAATTGCGAGTGTCCCATGGGGAGCACACGGAACAGAAAGCGCCGGTCGAATACGTACGGTTGTTTCTCGATGAGGTCGCAGAGTTCTTCAATGCGGTGATCGATTTCCTGCGCAATGCCGGAATATCCGTTGTTCTCCGTTACGTGGGCCCGCAACGTTTGCAGCGATGTGAGTTGATCGCGATGGGCGCGATCGGCAAAGTAGTTGGACATCTCCTCTGCAAACGAATTCACGCCAGGAAATGCGGATGCGAAGATTACTCCTGTGTCGTCGCGTAAGCATTCCGGCAAGCTCCAGCATTCTGGAAGTTTCGTACCCTTGCTGGTCGTTCTATAACGCACAACGAGCGGGATCCCGGCATCGCGTAGAGCATCAATTCCGACGGCGATGGCAAGCCGGGTATCTCGATCAAGGGCGGCATTGCGCTCTGCCGAGACGCCGAACTCGCTTTCCAGGTCGAAGGCGCCGCCTCGTCCGGCGAGCTTGATGACATCGGCAACGTCGGTGATGGTTTCGAAGGCGCCGCCGTCTTCGCTTTTCACGAGACGCGTAATGTGCTTGTCGAGCATCAACTGCCGCAAGCGAATAGGAATCGCATCGATGAACTGCTCGCCTCGGAGTAGCCGGGCAATATTGGCGTCGTCGAAAATGTGATCCGTGCCGGGAAGACCGAGCGCGGCCCCAGTGATCACGACTGGCTTGACTGGCGGCGCGGATTTCGCACCGTGATAAACCTCGTATCCCTTCTCAAGGATATCGGCGAACATGCGGCCAAGTTCGACGTATCGATTGCCATTCGCCGGACCGGAGCTCTCGGGCAATACAACTCTATTTTCGGAGGCGGACACCACCGCTGCTTGTTGTTCAACGACCACAGACGTGGTATCGACCGGTTTCGTGACTGAGACATGGATGGGCTCATCACCTTTAGCCATTGCTGGAACTCCCTTTCCAAGACCTGCTGCATAAAGGCAGCAGAGTGCCTGATTAAATGCGGGGATGTCGCCGCTCTTCGGATGATTCGTGAACACGGACACAATGTCGCCTCGCAGTCCGAGCACATCTTCTGCAAATCCTTGCAGAGCTTTCTTGGGTCCAACTTCTACAAACACGCGGGCGCCAGCGTCATAGAGAGTGCGCAGGCCTTTCACGAATTGCACAGGAGCCGCCACCTGCTGGGCGAGGATGTCGAGCATCTTCGGAATGACGTCGGAACCGCTGGGATAAAACTCACCGTTTGTGTTGGCCACGATCGGCAACTTCGGCGCGGAGAGATGCAGGCGCTCCAGAACTCGACGCAACGGGCCGCTCGCTCCAGAAACGATGGAAGTGTGGAAAGCATGGCTGACATTCAGAGCGGAAACCTCATATCCGGCGCTTTGAAACGCACGCATCGCCGTTTCGACCGCCTGGCTCGTCCCGCCGATTACAGCCTGATGCTCGCTGTTGATGTTGGCGATCACAACATTGCCGGCAACCGTTTTGAGAATGCGTTCGATCTCGGGAAGCGGCGCAAACACGGCGGCCATCCGGCCGTTATCCTTCATGGCGACGTTAGTCATCTCTCGGCCGCGGGCAGCAACGGCTTCGAGGGCATCGGCGAACGGGAGTGCTCCGACCGCGACCAGGGCTCCGTATTCGCCCAAGCTATGTCCCATGGTGAAATCAGGAGTGATGCCATATGCACCGAGCAAGCGTGTGAGCGCGAGATCGGACGCGAGAACGGCGGGCTGGGTGACGGCGGTTTGGCGCAGGTCATCTTCCGCTTTGGCGAGTGCGTCGGGATCCGTTTTATCAACGAACACAAATTCTGTAAGAGGTTTTCCGAGGATCGGCGTCATGACACGATCGGCTTCGGCGAAGGTTTCGGCGACGATCGGCTCAGTGGCACAAAGGGGTCCGAGCATGTTGAGGTACTGAGAGCCCTGGCCGGGATACAGAAAAGCTACTTTGGGCGCAGGGCCCTGACCACGGAAGATTCCCTGGGCACGCAGCGCCTTCCACATGATCGGCTGATTGGCTCTGAACGCCTTGAACGAAGCGCCGGCTTTCTCTCTTAGATCGGCGGAATCGGCGTAATCAATGGCGAGGCGATATTTCGCATGAAGGTCTGCTTCGGCTGGAGCTGCCGGGGAGGGCACGCGACCGGCGGCAGCCTCGGCTTCGACAACGCGCAGGCGCTCGACCAGTGCGGCCTCTGAAGCAGCGCCAATTACCAACGCGCCACGTAGAGGGGCCTTGCACACCGACGTTGAAGAGGTGGATGAGGGCTGGTTCGTGATCATGGAGGTCTCCGCGATTTTTTCTGGAATGTTGCTGACCGCAACGGATCGTCTTCCATTTCCGTTCAGCCGGTGCGGGATGTACTCCTCCAGCACTGCGTGGAAATTAGTGCCGCCGAATCCAAAAGCGCTCAGGCCTGCGCGGCGCACTCCGTCCGCAGGAACATCCCATGGCTTCAGTTCCGTATTTACATAAAGAGGAGAGTGGGCGAAATCGATTTCGGGATTTGGTTGTTCGCAGTGGACGCTGGGGGGCAGGATTTTCTCATGTAGCGCAAATGTCGCTTTCAGCAATCCAGCAGCGCCGGCCGCTGATTTTAGATGTCCAAAATTCGACTTCACCGAGCCGATCGCGACCGAGTGCGGTGGCAGATTCGATTCTTTGAGCACATCGGCCATGCTCTGAAGTTCGACAATGTCCCCCACCCTCGTGGATGTGCCGTGTCCCTCGATATAGCTCACGGTTCCCGGCGATAGTCCGGCAATTTCCCAGGCGCGCTGAATTGCGAGCCGCTGGCCAATCGGATTCGGAGCAGTAATTCCCTTGCCTTTGCCGTCGCTTGATCCGCCCATTCCACGAATGACTGCGTAGATCTTGTCGCCACCTTTCTCAGCATCGGCGAGACGCTTCATCAGAAATAACGCGGCGCCTTCGCCCATGACGAAACCGTCTGCGCCTTGGGCGTAGGGACGCGAACCGCTGCCCGAGAGTGCACCGATCTTGCAGAACTTGACGAACGAGGGAGCGCCCATGTTGCGATCGATCCCGCCGGTGATCACGGCATCGTAGTGGTGCTCAACCAGTCCTTCTATGGCCGAACTGATTGCCGCCATGGCCGAGGCGCACGCAGCATCACAGACATAATTCGGCCCGTGGAAGTTGAAGATGTTCGCGATACGTCCCGCAATGCAGTTGGAAAGCTCCCCGGGCATCGTGTCTTCGGTGACTTCAGGGAGATACTTGGACATCCGCTCATGCAGTTCACGAATAATCTCCCGCCGTACATCTTCAGGAAGTACCGCGAAGTGCTCGGCACTCTCGAGGTAGCGGGCGCATTCGGGAAAATAGATCCGCAAGGTGGTGAAGTAGTGCTTCTCGCCCGCCATGGCATTCCCAAGAATCACCGCCGTGCGCTCGGGCTCGAGAGCGCGATTCGGATAACCGTAATCCTCCAGTGCTTCGCGCGTGCAGGCCACCGCCCATTTTTGCCCGGGATCCATGCCATCAACGACACGCGGAGGAATGGCAAGACGCCACTTCATCGGCTCCCAAGCGTAGTCGCGTACCCATCCGCCGATTTTGGAATAAGTCTTGTCGGGGACTTTTGGGTCAGGATCGTAGTAGAGCTGGGGATCCCACCGATCTCGGTCAACTTCGGTGACGCTGTAGCGGCTTTTTTTTATGTTGTTCCAGAATGCAGGGGCATTCGGGGCGTCGGGGAGAATCGCGCCTACCCCGACGATCGCGATGGCGCGATGCGCGGTGCTTTCCATGACCAACTCCTGGGAAAAAGCTCTGTGCGCGACGTGCTGAGGATTGAGCGCAGGCCTTGGCGAGCATCGCCGGGCACAGATCCAAAATGCTTCTATGTTCTAGGCCGCCATCTGCCGTTTGGCGGCGCGGCCATAAATTACATCAGCTACAAAATCCAAATCGGAAATGAGCCCGGCTTGAGCGCGATGAATCGCGGACAGGCCGATGCTGACTTCGAATGCGGGTAGTTCTGCACTGGTGACGCCCGCACCTCCGACCAACCAACGCAGCCCTTCGTGGGCGACTTTAAGGGCGGCCTCGCGAACGAAGATCCGGCTGATCGCAGCCAGGCACGTCGCGTCGAACCGCCGATTGGTTTTTTCGCGAAGTTTGTTTTCTGCCATCAATGATGCGCGGCGCGCCAGACTCCCTGCGCTTTCAGCATAGGCAATCAGTTCGCCGAGACGCAGCAGAACGTGTTGATATCGAGTCAGCCGGGCGACGCGGGCTTTCTCCATCACTTCGGCCAATGCATGCAGGGCAAGAGCTGCCGCGTCGGCGCCCACATTGGGTTGACGCGCGTGAATCTCCTCGAACACCTTTGCCTGATCGTGATAGTGCTGCCCACGAGTTTTGAGATGGAGCTGCCACCGGTCGCGAGCGATGGTCATCTCCATAATTTCGGACGTGCCCTCGTAGATAGTAGTGATGCGCGCGTCGCGCTTGATTTTTTCCACCATGTATTCGTGTGTATAGCCGTATCCGCCAAGAGCCTGAATACTGGCGTCCGCGGCCCCATTGCCGGCTTCGGTGGCCATGTACTTGGCGATCGCACCTTCCGTATTGAGGCTGCCTTCTTTGCCGGAATCGATGCGCTCGGCCGTCTCTTCGATCACGGCGCGGGCGGCTTCGAGTCGAGCTACGTGTGGAACGATTAGCTTGTGGGTGTAGCCCTGCTTTTCAGAAAGAGGGCCACCCGCCTGAATGCG
The DNA here is from genome assembly GCA_035277905.1 of Candidatus Sulfotelmatobacter sp. GTDB lineage: Bacteria > Acidobacteriota > Terriglobia > Terriglobales > Acidobacteriaceae > Sulfotelmatobacter. The sequence goes on along the minus strand of DATEJO010000161.1, from coordinate 1,632 downwards.
CTTCATTGAATAAGGAATGGCGCGGTCCAGGGCAGACCAGCCAGCGCCCAGGCCGAATGCAGCAACCATCAGGCGCGTGTATCCGAAGACAGCTTGCGCCTGAAGCAGTCCCTGGCCTTCGACACCACCGACCAGGCGATCGGAGTCCACATAGACATCGCTGAAGGCGAGGGCCGCAGTGTTGCTCAAGCGAATGCCATGCTTGTCTTCGGGTTCGTCGTGAGTGAATCCCTTGGTGCCTTTTTCGACGATGAACCAACTCGGTCCGCTGGGAGTGTTGGCAAGAACTGTATAGGCATCGGCGATGCCGCCGTTGCTGATCCACTGCTTGTTGCCGTTGATCTTGTAACCGACAACTTTTCCATCCTTGAGCACGCGATCGGCCGTGGTTTTTAGCGCTCCGAGATCGCTGCCGGCATCGGGTTCGGTGGCTCCATAGGCGAAGAGGATTCCTTCTTCAGCGATACGGCTGAGCCAGTGCTTTTTCTGCTCGGGAGTTGCCCCTACGGTAATGGGGTCGCTACCCAGGAAGGTCGCGAGGACTGCAGTCGCGACGCCGAGATCGATGTGCGCCATCTCTTCGCAGACCAGATACACATCGAAGGCGCCTCCACCGAAGCCGCCACAGTCTTCCGGTATAAAAAGAAGCTGAATGCCGAGCTGGTCGGGACTGCACATGTGGTGCACGATTTCGAGCGGGCATTCGTCTTTTTCGTCCAGTTCGCGGATGACTTCGTCAGGCAGGCGCTTCTTGGCGAAGTCGCGGAGTGATTTCAAGCTCAAGTTCAGAGTCTTTTTGGAGATCATCTTCGTCCTCACTTCGCCGCGACACCGCGCAGCTCTTGAACCTTGTTGGTCAGTTCGGGCAGGAACTCGAGAATGTCGTCGACGATGCCGATATCGGCAACCTGGAAAATGGGGGCTTTGGGATTTTTGTTGATCGCAACAATGAATGGACTTCCCTTGATACCGGCCAGATGCTGAAACGCGCCGCTGATCCCGCACGCCAGATACACTTTGGGCTTTACGGTTTTGCCGGACGATCCGACCTGGCGCGACTTCTGGAGCCATTTCGCATCGACTACCGGACGAGAACAACTGACGGCGCAACCGAGCGCTTCGGCGAGTTCTTCGGCGATGCCGATATTTTCCTTATCCTGGATGCCCCGGCCGACCGAGACGAGCACGGCATGCTTGGTGATATCCACATCGCTGCTTTCGGCGACGATGGTTTCGAGATAACGCCGACCCGCACTGAGCACACCAACCTCCGCAGATTTGTCGATGACCGTGCCCGGCCCAGAGAGAGAGTCACTGACCTTGAATGAGCCAGGACGAATCGTAATCACCGCTCCGGAGGAGATTTCGCATTTGACGTGCGTGCTCACCACTCCTCCGAACTCGTGTCGAACGACTTTTAAAGAGTTGGCCTGGAGTGCCTCGATCGCGATAACGTCGGGCACGAACGCAGCATTCAGCTTGATTGAGAGGCCGGGACCGAGATCGATGCCGAAGTGGTCGTGGGCTATCAGAGTGATCGCACCTGAGGGCACGACCTTTACCAGCGCTTTGCGAATCAACTCGGCATTGGGATACGACAGAGCCGGATTCGATATCTTCCAGACTTCGGGG
>DATEJO010000160.1:0-15432 GCA_035277905.1 Candidatus Sulfotelmatobacter sp. | reverse complement strand
GTGATCGAATGAGGCCAGGGAATTTTCAGGAATGGACTTGAAGGCACGTGCGCCCCGATGGCCGAGCAGTAAGAGTTGATTCGTGCGGCTCGCGGGCATGAATCAGTCGAGATCGAAGTCCCGAATGGGCTTGCCGGTGTCGGGAGACTCCTTGGCTTTCTTGAGCGCTTCCTGGAATTTTTTTTCCAGCAGATCGGAGGCGTGTTTCTGCGCCTCGACGGACTGCTGGAAAATCGATTCGCGGCGGCTGTCCTGCTCGCGCATGGCTTTGGCCGCGGCCTCCATGTCGTTGAACGTTTTCGGCTTTACGGCAGCGGTGTGCGAGATGACGGCGCGCGTCTGGGTATCGATCTTCAGGACCGCACTGCAACAGGGACAGGTGACTTCGAAATTTGGAGGATTCTTCGCCATTTGTGCGAATGATACCGCAAATGGCGTTGTGTGACGAAGCGTGCTACTTCCAGACGATCACGCCCATACGGAATAAGTAATGCCGCGAGATTTCGATTCGATGGCGAGCGTGATTGCAGTTGGCCAGAATCTGGCGCATTTCCGATGGGACATAGGCCCGCCGCACAGACGCAAGCCCATCCACCCGAGACACGTAACTCCGCATGAACGCAAAGCCGGCATAGACGAGAGCTAGATGCATCGGATGACGGATCAGATCGTTGATCAAAAGCGCGCACCGGCTCACGCGCAAGGCCTCGTCGGCAAATTTGGAAAGCTCGGGAGGTTGAAGGTGATGCGCAAACAGGCTGCAGGTCACGAGATCAAAGCTGCCGGGGGAGAAGGGGAGGGCCAGGGCATCGGCAACCAAGGCGCGATGTCCGCGGTCGAGGTGCGTGGGCAAGCGATCGAGGTCGGTCACATCAAGCGTGATTCCTTGAGGTGCAAGCTGTTGGCCCGCAGCGCGCGGAACCTCGCCAAACCCGGATGCGACCTCCAGCAGAGAAAGACGCTTCTTCCCGGTTTCGGAGGATACTCTTGCGATCAGATCGCGGGTGGTGGCGACTCCGCCGAACCAGCGGTTGATGCGGCAGAGATCGCGGAGTGAGTCTTCCACCTCGCCGGGCGGGCAAGTGTTGGAATCGAGAATCTCCTCGGAGTCGATCCGCTGCATGGGTAATGGGATTGGAACCCCAGCGATTTAAGCCTAAAAGCTCGCGGATGTCGAGTTGTCACGGCAAGGTCAGCGCGAGATTCCTCGCCCCGCTGGTGAAAGCGCGGGGTTTCGGAATGACACAACCTGGAGGAGCAGTGAGCCGAGGGATTCAGACTTCCGCCAATTCTTCTTCCAGGAGTTGCTTGTTGTAGAGGTCGCTGTAGTAGCCGTTGCGGGCGAGGAGTTCGTCGTGGGTACCGAGTTCGACTATGCGTCCGCCGTGGAGCACGGCAATGCGATCGGCGTTGCGGACAGTCGACACGCGATGCGAGATGAAGATCGTGGTGCGGCCCTGCATGACGTCGCGAAGGTGATTGAGGATCTTGTCTTCGGTCTGGGTATCGACGCTGGAGAGCGCGTCGTCGAGAATCAGAATCCGTGGATTGCGGATCAGGGCGCGAGCGATCGCGGTGCGCTGCTTCTGGCCGCCGGAGAGGGTGATGCCGCGTTCTCCGACCATGGTTTCGTAGGACTCGGGGAAGCTCTCAATGTCGGTGGCGATGTTCGCCGCCTCAGCAGAATTGCGAACTTCCGATTCGCTGGCGGAATCGACGCCGAGGGCGATGTTTTCGCGGATGCGCTCACTGAATAAAAAAGTCTCCTGGGGTACGAATCCTATGTTCTTTCGCAGAGAAGCCAGAGAGTATTCGCGGATCGGGCGGTCATCGATGAGGACCATTCCCGGCTCTGCGTCGTAGATTCGGGGAATGAGGTCGACGAGAGTTGTCTTCCCCGACCCGGTTGGACCGACGATGGCGAGACTGCTTCCAGCGGGGATTCGAAGGTTTACATCGGTGAGAACTTGTTTGCCGTCGTAGCTGAAATTCAGTCCGCGGAATTCAACCTCTCCGCGAATCTCGCGATCCTGTGCGCTGGGGTCGTCTTGAATCTCGGACTTCTGCTGCATGATTTCGTTGATGCGGATCAATGACGCGGTGCCGCGCTGGAAGATATTGATGACCCATCCCAGAGCGATGACGGGCCAGGTGAGCTGCATCATGTAGGTGCTGAATGAGACGAACTGGCCCACGCTCATGGATCCGGCGAGCAGAAGCGTATTGGTGATGCCAGGGTGCCCCGTTCCGAGGTTGGAAACCAGCTTGACCGTGGAGTTGCCTGCGAGTACTTCGCGCCCACCGAGCCAGAGGACAAGAACGACCGCGCAACCGAGCATTAGTTCGAGCGTTGGCCACAGCATGCCCATCAGGCGAACCAGCTTCAGGCTGCGGCGGATGTACTCCTTGTTCTCGCGCTCGAAGGCCCGAATTTCGGCGTCTTCCTGGACATACGCGCGGATCAATCGCGCGCCGGAAAAATTCTCCTGGGCTCGGGCGGAGATGTCGGAGAACATTGCCTGGATCCGCTCGAAACGCTCGTGGATTCGTCGTCCGAAGGTCTGGATGATGATGCTGACCGCAGGGAGGGGAAGAAATGTGTAAAGCGTCAGCTTCGGGCTGATGGAGATCATGAACGCCAGTGCCCCGACCGTATAGACGAGCGTGTTGGCGGAATACATGATCGCCGGCCCAAGCAGCATGCGGACAGCGTTCAGATCGTTGGTGGCGCGCGCCATTATGTCGCCGGTGCGGTTGCGCTGGTAGTAGGAATAGCTGAGACCTTCGAGGCGAGCGAAGAGATCGTTGCGGAGATCGAACTCGATGTCGCGCGAGATTCCGATCACGACCCAGCGCGTGAGGAACTGGAAGATTCCCTTGGTGACCGCAATGGCCAGAAGAATTCCGGCATAAAGGAGCAGTTTGTGACGGGTGACGCCTTCGTGCAGGTCGTCGGCGGCTTTGCCGAGCACGAGCGGAAATAGAATCCAAATACCGTTGGTCAGAAGGACGCAGGCGGTGCCGAACGCGTATCCCCAGCGATAGCGTTTGAGATAAGGCAGCAGCGGCCGCAGATTCTTAGGAAACATGCACTCTAGTAGATGAGATTTTAGCAGGCAGGATGCGGGGTTTCGTTAGACCCCAGACCGGGATTAGACTAGTGCCTGCATGTTTTCTGTGGGAATACTCTCCAAAATTGGATGTGCCGTCGCGATGTGTGTCGCGATTGCACCTGCCCAGGACGCTCAGGCGCCGCCTCAATCCGCCCCTGCTGCTCCTGCTCCTGTCCACAAGTCGGTGACGTTGGGCGAAGTGGTCAGATCTGCGATTCGCCAGGAACACCGCATGATCGCGCTGGTCCGTAACTACCGGCCGATTGTCGAGACCTATGTTCAGGAGCAGACGCCGGACCAGGTCATGGGAACGGTACCGAAGGACGATGACTATTTCCTCAGCCGCCTCGATTTGACCGGGAAGGCTGCCGGCACCTTGGCGTTCACGAGCGAGGGCGAGAGCCGGGATCGGAGACTTCCCAAGGATGCCGAGTCTTTCGCGGCGAGCGGATTTGCGCAGTCTCTGTTTCCGGATCTGGATAACTTCGATACCGACAATTACGATTTCGAATTCGTCCGGTGGGAGACGCTTGGGGACGTCCGGTGCGCGGTGTTGAACGTTGCACCGCGCGAGAAGACGAAGAATCGCGGCTTTGTCGGACGGATCTGGGTGGAAGATCAGAATTACAACATTGTTCGCTTCACCGGCACATTCAGATCGAAGGCGTTCGCCAAACACTCGTTTCACTTCGACAGCTGGCGAACGAATACGATCAGCGTCGTCTGGACGCCAGCGTTTGTTTATACGGAGGAATCCGATCCGAAAGATCCTACGCGGCACGGCTTGTGGTTCAAGGCGCAGACGCGGATATGGGGCTACGATCTGGCGAATGCCGGGGACCACAGGGAATACGCGAAGCGGATGACGGACACGCCGACATGGGTCGATCCCAAGCGGCAGGAAGCCTCGCAAAATCTGAACCCGGCGTACACGCTGGGGAATTCCGAGTATTCCGCCGATGACAGGGTTGTGGAACGGCTGCAGGTCGCGGGACTCATGGCTCCGGACGGGACCGTCGATCAGATCCTGGAGACCGTTGTAAACAACATTCTCGTCACCAACAATCTCGATATTCCTGCGGTCCGCTGCCGGGTGCTGCTGACGACTCCGCTGGAATCTTTTGTGATGGGCCGGACGATCGTACTGAGTCGGGGATTGATTGATGTGCTGCCGGATGAAGCTACGCTGGCCGCCGTCCTATCGCACGAACTCGCGCATATCGTCTTGAATCACTCGACTGGCGAGAAATACATGGCGGGACTGGCATTACCATTTTCGGATCTGCAGATTTTCGCGCATCTCGATTTCCATTTCGATCCGGCTGAAGAAGCGGCCGCCGACAAGAAGGGCCTCGAAATGTTTTCGAAATCTCCCTACGGAGACAAGATCGCAAATGCCGGATTGTTCGTCGAAGCGCTGCAAGCACACGCCCAGCAACTGCCGAATCTGTTACAGGGGCGCTTCAGCAATGATTTCGGAAGCAGTCATCTGGTGGGGATGAAGGCGACGGCAGACCCGGGGAAACATTTGCAGCAGGATAATGTGCAGCAGATAGCAGCGTTACCGCTGGGTTCGCGGCTGGCACTGGATCCATGGTCGGACAAGATCGAGATGCGCAAGGGACAAGAGGCACGCCCATTATCGGCAGCCGAGAAGATGCCGTTCGAGGTCACTCCATTCTTCCCGTTTCTCAAGAGACTGGATGAGCCGGTCGCGGGCGATGGGAAACAGGCTACTGCCAAGCCTTAGAGATTATTCCCGCTGAGCTGAAAATTCCTGGGAGTCCTAACTATTGCGCTTTCCGATGTGCGCGGCGAGCCGATTCGAAGTTGGAGCGAACTCTCGACGGGAGCAAGTCGCGGCCGAAGGCGGCGATGCTCACACCTGCGATCACCGCGCTCCACACGAAGAAGAACAGAGATCCGAGATCGGTAAGAATCGAGTCACTCATCATGAGTTCCTCCGCGAGCGCGGAGCCCAGGAGACAGGGCCCCGCGCTTGCGACACGTCACTCTCTGTCCCAGTCAGAGAGTTATCCGGCCAACTTATTGCTCATCCGAAGAAGGAGGAGGCGTCTGGTTCATTCGCTCTTGCATGCGCTGTTCGTGTTGCGCCTCCAGCTGCTTCAGTTGGGACTGCTGATCCGGCGTCAGCAACTGGTACAGCTCGTTGTGAATGCGAGTCTGCTGCACAGTGAGCTGGGCCTGAATCTGCGCCTTCTGCGCAGCTAATACCTGAACCTTTGCTTGATCAAAAGTTCCCTCGACATATTGCCTGAGCTGGGAGTCGATCTGATGCTGCTGCTGCATCAGCGGCTCGACCGTCGGGCGCTCCTTCTGCAGGACCGCCTTCATCTGGGTCTTCTGGTCTTCCGTGATATTGAGCTTCTGAGCGAGATGCCACATCATGGGGCCGCCCAGGCCGAACTCGTGCATGTGCATCGGTCGTGGCGACGGGGTCGTGGTGTCTGCGGTTTGAGATTTGGCGATCGCTGTGCCGAACAAAATGGCCAAGGCGGCAGCCATCACGCGAAAATGAATCGATTTCATCTGTTAACTCCTGGTTGGCGAACTTTGCTTCCTACGATAGAAACACGAGCGCAGCCAAAAAAGCGGTAAAAAGACGGTCAACCCGAGTAAAGATTTGTAACGCCCGCGAGCCCCGCGACCCTCTATTCATTTGACAATTCTTTACTGCCAACGATTTGGCAGTTGATGCAGAATGGATATCAGCATGGAACGAATTCTGGTGATCGACGACGACGTGGAACTCTGCCACCTTGTCGGCGAATATTTGCGGGCAGAGGGATTCAGCACGGAGTGTGTGCACGACGGCGAGAGCGGATTGAAGAAGGCGACCGCGGGAGAATACCTGCTGGCTGTGCTTGACGTCATGCTGCCGGGCATCAACGGATTTGAAGTGCTGCGCCGGATTCGGGCCGTCTCGCGGTTGCCGGTGCTGCTGCTGACCGCGCGCGGAGAAGATGTGGACCGTATTGTTGGCCTCGAGATCGGAGCCGACGATTATCTTCCGAAGCCGTTCAATCCGAGGGAGCTGGTTGCGCGCATCCGCGCGGTGCTTCGCCGCACACGCGGGGAAAGCGGTTCGCCAGCGCCCGAGGTCGTAAGCGTTGGAGACGTCGAGCTGGATCCCGCCACGCGCACGGTGCGCCTGGAAGGGAAGCCGGTCGAACTCACTTCGGTCGAATTCAACCTGCTGGAAGTTCTGTTGCGCGAAGCAGGGCGCGTCGTTCCTCGCGAACGGCTGGTGAACGCGGTGCTCAGCCGCAAGTTCTCGCCCTTCGACCGCAGCATTGATATGCACGTGAGCAAGGTGCGCAAGAAGCTGGGGGACACCGAGAACGACGAACACATCAAAACGGTTCGAGGTGTAGGCTATATTTTTGCGCGGCCGAGAGAGAAGGCCAAGGTCACTTAACCGCTCATGAAAAGCCTCTTTGTACGAATCTTCCTTTCGTTCTGGGTAGCGCAGGCGCTGTTCGTCGTGCTGGCGATCCTGGTGACGATCGCGTTTCGTCCGCGTGCTACCACGTGGGAGGCTCTACGCACAACCGTTCTGAATGATGCGGTGAACGCGTACGAAGAGGGAGGCGAGCAGCAGCTTCGTCAGTACCTCGACAACGTAGATGCCAAGGAGCATGTGCGCGCCTATCTGTTCGATGAGAACGGAGAGGATGTCTCCCGGCGCGGCGCACCGGAATGGGCGATTCGAGTCGCTGCGGGCGGTCCACGCGCTCCGCACGACGGATTCCTCTTCCCGTCTCCTCCGGTACAGCGAGACTCAAGAGCATCTTCGGACGGCAAGCACCGCTACACGATTGTGCTCGGTTTTCCGCCGGGGCCGCGGGTATTCATCGGGCCTCGCGGCGTTCCGATTACCGGTCTCATCATCGGAGTCATCACGTCGGGGCTGGTGTGCTATTTGCTGTCGTGGTTTTTGACGAAGCCCATTGTGCGATTGCGCACGGCAACTCGCCAGTTAGCCGCCGGAGATCTGACGGCTCGCAGCGGTGCTCCGGCAGGCGTCAAAAGTGATGAGGTCGCCGGCCTGATGCGCGACTTCGACGCCATGGCGGAGCGAATTGAAACTCTCTTAAAGGCGCAGTCGCGTCTGCTCAATGACATATCGCATGAGTTGCGGTCGCCATTGGCTCGGTTGAATGTTGCCCTGGGGCTGGCACGCCAGCGCGCCGATGCGGAAAGCGCCGACATGCTGGACCGCATCGAACTCGAAGCGAGCCGCCTCAATGAACTGATTGGCAGGATACTTACGCTGGCGAGGCTGGAAGACGGAGAACAACTGGTTCCGCAGACTCCGGTGCCTCTCGATGAATTAATCGCGAATGTGACTGATGACGCCGACTTCGAAGCCCAGGCGCGCCATTGCCACGTGCAGACGAATATCCCGGCAGGCGACTGGGAAGTGCGCGGGAATGCGTCGCTTTTGCACAGCGCGATCGAAAACGTCGTGCGAAATGCGATTCGCTACACGCAAGAGGGGACAGCGGTGGAGATTAATCTGTCCCGCGAAGTGCGAATGGGAGGCGCCGAAGCTGTGGTTCGTGTGAGTGATTCCGGACCAGGTGTTCCGCCAGGTGCGCTGGCCAAGCTCTTTGAGCCGTTCTATCGCCTGGATGACGCTCGCGGGCGGCTGACCGGCGGTGTTGGTCTGGGACTTGCCATCACCGAGCGAGCGGTGCGTTTCCATGGCGGAAAGGTTTCTGCAGCGAACCGGCAGGAGGGCGGGCTGATGATCGAGCTACGTCTACCCCTGATTTCCACCGCAGCAATGTCGCAGAGGCCCGGAGAAGATATGCCCGTTGCGCGAGAGGCGTAGGAATAACACTACTGCCGGGCTGAGTTTCAACCAGTTCCGATTTTCGAGGGTCAATCCAAAGCCCGGCGGGATTCCCGTACTTTCTAACTTCCCGTATACTGTCCTGCAGCGATACGGGCAACTCTACAGAGCTCCCAAGGTTCCAATCAGTCTTTGTGGGAGATTGCTCTTCCCGCGCATTCCTGATACACAAATGGGTTGAGATTTCCCGTGCTTACCAGAAACTTATCGGCCCGGGCCTGAGCGGGCGCCGAGGCGGTGTGTGCGCAAACCTCAGAGAAATATGGAGAAGAACGAGAGAATGTCGAAACGATTGTGGCTGCTCGGGTTGGGGAGTTTGGTTCTGATCGGATTCCTCGTGGCTTGCGGAAGCAGCTTCAACAACTCGACCGACGGGTTGCTCCTGGTAGGCAGTCAGGGCGGGGGATTGATCGAAACCTTCAGTTTCAGCCTGAACACCGGGCAGACCGCCTCGGTTGCCAACCCCGTGGTGGATACCGCCGATTCGAGTTGTGTCCTGAATGCGCTACCGGCCGGGATGGTTGCGAATCCGGCCGGAACGTACGCCTTCGTGATACTTAATCACACCGATCAGTGTCCGAACTCTCCAGCAACAGGAATCGCAACCTTCCAAATAAAGACCGATGGCACTCTTTCTCAGGTTGGCAGTCCGATTACTGATCCAAACCCGATAAGCCTGTCGATGGATCCTGCCGGGAAGTTCCTGTTTGTGGCCGAGGGAAGTGACTCACTTCCCACATCTCCGAACGCCGCGCCTTGCCCTGGCACAACTGGGCAGTATGGAGTTTGCGTCTACGCAATTGGCAGCGGCGGTTCACTCACAGCGGTCCAGGGCAACTTTAACTTCATCAACGGGCCCGGATTTCAAAACCCCAATATCGTTGCGGTGGCGGCGACACCGACCATACTGCCGCAGAGTGGAATCAACGGGACCGTGAATTCCGTTTGCACGGTTCCCGGCGGCGTCGCTCCGACGGCCGAGTTCCTGTATGCCGTGGATGCGGTGAATTACGTTCTCTGGGAATTTTCGGTGGACACTTCCACCGGCGCCTTGGGAAATCCGCCAAACGCAACGCAGGTGAAATATTTTGCGACTGATCAGGTTCCTATGGGGGTCGCGGTTGATCCGTGCGACCGATTTGTCTATGCCAGTGATAGCAAAACGAACAAGGTCAGCGCCTACACTCTCTGCGCGGTTGTTCAGTTGTCCACGACGCCCGCGTGCCCGGTTGCTGATGGCAGCCTGAATGCCATTCCTGGATCGCCTTTTATCCTCTCCGGCAATGCAAACGCGCCGGGCCCGATACTTGTTGATCCTTTCGGAAACAACTTGTACGTTCTAGGAACGCTCTCGAACACGATCTCTCCATTCAAAATAGCATCCATCACCGGAGCAATCACCGCTTTGACGCCCGCCATTGTAGCGACAGGAATTCAGCCCACGTCGATGGTGATTCGCCGCGACGACAACTGGATGTTTGTTGCGAATTTTGGGGGAGCTACGGTTTCGCAGTACTCGATCACCCCCGGCACAGGCACGCTGAGTGGGGCAGCGCCCATACCGACGGATAATTATCCATTCGGCGTGGCCGTAAAGTAGCGGGAAGTAGCGGGAGCGCTTAGGTCGGTACTTTCAGGATCAAATATCCGCCGACCAGCGCGAAAATCAGGTCTGGCGACCATGCCGCAAGCGCGGGAGGCAGCTGGCTGAGGTTCCCCATAGCCTCGAAGAGCCGCGATACCACGGTATAGAAAACCGCGATTCCCACTGCCACCGCAACTCCAGTGATTGCGCCGCGCTTTCCGGTCGATAGCGCGAAGGGGATGGCCAGTATCGCCATGATGAGCGTGATCAGCGGATACGAGAGCTTCTTGTTGAGTTCTACCCGGAGGCGCACGACATCAAACCCGCCCTGCTGCAGGTCGCGGATGTAGCGGTGCAGTTCCTCGTAGTTCATCTCGGTGTATTGCTTTACTTCCTTCTTGAAATAGGCCGGAGTCTCGGGCAATTGAGGGAAGGTCGCGACGTCGAACTGGTGATAATTTTCGATCGCGGAGACGTTCAGCTTTCGTTCCCACCCGCGTTCATATTCCCAGCGGTTTAGATTGTCGGACCAGTGCGCGCGATCGGCGTGAATTCTGCGCGTGATGGTAAAGCTCGCCCGATCGAGTTGGAAGACCGTGATATTGCCGAACTGATCGCGGTCGGGATCGAAGAACTGATAGTAGTAGATGTCGTTGTTCTCTCCGAAAATCCACTTTCGATCGGGACGCAGATAGGTCTGCGGAGGTTTCCCCTTGATCTCATTGTGAAGCGCTTCCTGCCGCTTGTTCGTGTGCGGAAGATAGAACTGGTCGGCCAGGAAGAGTCCCACGGATAAAACACCCGCAGCCACAATCACCGGGACAACAATGCGGTAGATGCTGGTTCCTGTGGCCTTGATCGCGGTGATCTCGTTCGAACGCTGCATCAGGCCGAAGGTCACAAGAACCGCGAGCAACATCACCAGCGGCGCGACGTTGTAAAGCAGGTAGGGCGTGACGTTGAGCAGATATTCGGCCACGATCGATGCCGAAACCTTGTTGCGAAGGATGTCCCCTAAGAGCTCGAAGAGAGTGAAGACGAGCACCAGCACCAGAAACGTGGAAAGAATCATCCCCAGATAAACGAAGAAGTCACGCAGGACATAATCGTCGATCAGGGTAGGGAAGCGTGCACTGAAGACGCGCTTCCGGTTCGCGGCGCGTTCGAAGGCATTTTCGGTGCGGCTGCGTCCGAGGCCGGCCTTCAACAGTGATCCGGGGTCTGATTTCGACTTGCGGAACGACGCCAGCTCAAACGGGCGCTTTTCGGCCCTGAATAACAGCACGAGGCCGATGCCCAAGAATACGAAATCGGCAAGCCATGCTCCGAACCATGGGGTCACGCGGCCTTGCCGGGCGAGTGAGACTCCGATCAGGGAAATAACGTAGTAGACGAACACCAGCAGGATGGTCAGAACAAATCCACCGGACTTCCCGCTTTTCTTCGAGGAGAGCCCGAGCGGAATTCCGACGACAGCAAACATGAGGCACGCCGTCGGCAGGGCAAAACGGCGGTAGAACTCGATCAGGTATAACCGCGAGGTGTATCGATCGACGTGGCCCGCCTTCTGGAGAAGCGCCCATGTATCCATCATTCCGACGGGCTGCGATTCGTCGGCCTTATTCTCTGTCGAAGGCAGATCGATCGGGATATCGTTCTGCTGGAACGTGATGATGTTGTAGTGATCGGGGTCTTTGGGGTCGGTCTCGTGCTCGGAACCGTCAATCAGGTGGAGATGCAAGCGGTCGGGGCCCTCGCTGACGACAACTCCTTCCTTCGCCAGGGTGATCTTCGGGTTGGCGGCATCGGAGATGTCTGCCATGAAGACGCCCTTCCAAACCGCGGCGCCTTGAGCGCTCTTCACGTCCTGTACGTAGAGGACGTATTTCGGAAATCCTTCATAGAAGACGCGCGGCTGGATTTCGAACGAAACCTGCGAGCCTTTGAGGCGATCTTCGAGATGGCCTAATGCAGCCTGCGACCGAGGAGCGATGTAGAGTCCGTTTGCCATTGCCAAAATCCATGCGGCAACCACGAAGATGGACAGGATGCGGAGGAAACTCCACACGCCCATGCCGCTGGCGCGCATGGCGGTAATTTCGCTGTCGGCGGCAAGGCGGCTGAGCCCGATCAGGATTCCCACCAGCACGCTCATGGGAATCGTGTAAGTTAGCGCGAGGGGAACTGTGAACGAAAAGATTTCGGCAATGCTGGGCAGAGGTGCGCTGGCGCGCACGACAAGTTCGAGGATATGGCCCAGGTCGCGCGTGAACAGGACGAAGGTGAAGATGGCCGCGCCGATCAGGGCATGAGCCGTCACTTCGCGCAGAATGTAGCGGGTCAGGATGCGCATGGGACAAGCGCTTACGGCGAGGATAGCATGTAGGCACGCTTAGGGTTGAATGGACCGTCGAGCGATGGGAACAAGGTCAGATACTGGGAACTTAGGCGCAGACACTAGCGTAAGGCTTTGTGAGGAGGAGATGGATGACATCGGCGAACGTTGAGCAGGATCGTGAACCAGTCAGCCTCGGGCAGGCGCAGGATCACTCTTTCGGCGACAACCTTGCTCTGGCGGCGGTTTGTGCTGCGATCGTACTTCTGCATCTGCTGACCAACGGCCGGTACGGATTTCATCGGGATGAGTTGCAGGTGCTGAGCGATGCGCGGCATATGGATTGGGGCTTTGTGCCCTATCCGCCGTTTACGCCGTTTGTCGAGCGGATTTCGATGTCGATGTTTGGCCTGTCGCTTGTTGGACTGAGGCTGTTCTCAGTCCTGGCAAACGCGATTGCTATATTGCTCAGCGGTCTTATGGCGCGGGAATTGGGCGGCGGAAGGCTCGCGCAAGTCACGGCGGCGCTGGCCGTTGCTTTGTCACCACTCCCGATTTTTGAAGGCACCGAATTTCAGTACACGACGTTCGACTTCCTGTGGTGGGTGCTGATTGCGTATTTCGTGATCAGGCTTCTGAAGACCGAGAACCCTCGCTGGTGGATCGCGATCGGAGCGACGATCGGCATTGGATTCATGACCAAATACACGATGGGCTTCTACCTCGCTGGAATTCTCGGCGGAGTGTTGCTGACGCGTGCCCGGCGCTATCTGGCGAGTCCGTGGTTCTGGGGCGGGATGGCTCTGGGATTCGCGATCTGTCTGCCGAACCTGATCTGGCAAATGCAGCATGGGTTTATCTCCCTCCACTTCCTGCAACATATTCATAAGCGTGACGTGGGTGAGGGGCGGGCTGACGGATTCTTGAAGAATCAGTTCCTGCTCTGCACAAGCGTAATCACGGCTCCGCTGTGGATTGCAGGACTGATTGGCTATTTGCGTGACCGGCGATATCGGATGCTTGGGTGGATGTACGTGATCCCGCTGCTTCTATTTCTCATTGGAAAGGGCCGAGATTACTACCTCGCGGCGGCCTACCCGATGCTGATGGCGATGGGATCCGTGATGGGGGAACGTTGGGTCGCGAGTCTTTCGCGCGGCTGGCGCTGGGTCGTGGAGGGTGCGTTCTACACGGGTCTTGTTGCCTGTGGAGCGTTCTTTTGCACGTTGCTCGTCCCGCTAGCTTCGAGTGGTCCGCTGAAAGATTTTGCTCTGAAGAATAATGGCGAGTTGCGGGAGGAAGTTGGTTGGGATGATCTTGTGAAGACGGTTGCGGGAATTCGCGATTCATTGCCGCCGGAAGAGGAAGAGCACGTGGGAGTCGTCGTGAGGAATTACGGCGAGGCGGGTGCGGTCGAGATTCTGGGATCGCAGTATCACCTACCAGTTCCGATCAGCGGGACGAATTCGGCGTGGTTGAGAGGATATCCAGACCCGCCCCCGAGTACGCTGATCGTCGTCGGAGAATCACAGGAAGGCGCGGACTACTGGTTCACCGGATGTCGTCTCGCTGGTCACAATACGAATTCGCTCGGAGTGAAGAACGAAGAGAGCCGCGATCACCCGGATATTTTCGTGTGTGGACCGCCGCGGTTGGCATGGCCGGAGTTCTGGAAGAAGTTTCAGGCGTTCGGGTAGGGCGGTATTGTCCAGAGGCGCGCCGCTTGGCTTCGCCTTCGCGGGACAGCCGAGGCGGCTGTCCCTACGTGAGTTACGTTGCTTTGAAAAAGAGCGCGGACAGCGGGGGCAGCGTCAACTTCAGCGAGAATGGGCGGCCATGCATGGGGCTCTCCTCGGCGTGGACGCCGCCCAGATTGCCCATGCCGCTGCCGGCGTATTCGCGAGCGTCGCTGTTGAGCATCTCGCGCCAATAGCCGCCGTGTGGCACGCCGATGCGGTATCCGAGGCGCGGTACCGGCGTGCAGTTGCAGATCACCACGATGCTGTCTCGCGGCGACTCGCTTTTGCGCAAAAGCGAGATCGTGCTTGTCGCGTTGTCGTTGGCATCAATCCACTCAAACCCGGCAGGATCGTTATCGAGGACGTGCATGGCGGGTTCACTCCGATAAAAGCGATTGAGTTGTTCCATCCAGGCTTGCACACCGCGGTGCACCTGATACTTCAATACGTGCCACTCCAGGCTGGAATCGTGCGCCCACTCGCGAACCTGGCCGAATTCGTCGCCCATGAAGAGCAATTTCTTGCCGGCTTGCGCGTACATGTATCCGAAGAGCAGGCGGAGATTGGCGAAGCGCTGCCATTCGTCCCCGGGCATCTTGCCGATTAAAGATCCTTTGCCATGCACGACTTCGTCATGCGAGAGAGGCAGCACGAAATTCTCGTGCCAGGAATACAGCATGCGGAACGTCAGCAGGTTGTGGTGGTACTTGCGATGGATGGGATCGTTCTGGAAATACTTCAGCGTGTCATGCATCCAGCCCATGTCCCATTTCATACCGAAACCAAGTCCGCCGAGATAGACGGGCTTGGAGACCATCGGCCAGGAAGTGGATTCTTCCGCGGTCGTCTGAATGTCCGGGTGCTCTTTGTAGGCTTCCTGATTGAAACGGCGGAGGAAATCGATTGCGTCCAGATTCTCGCGCCCGCCGAATTTGTTGGGAATCCATTCTCCGTGCTTGCGCGAGTAATCGAGGTAAAGCATTGAAGCCACGGCGTCCACGCGCAGGCCGTCAACGTGATACTTGTCGAACCAGAACATCGCGCTCGACATTAGAAAGCTGCGCACCTCGGCGCGGCCGTAATTGAAGATATGGGTCTTCCAGTCGGGATGAAATCCCTGCCGCGAGTCCGAATGCTCGTACAGATGCGTCCCATCGAAATACGCGAGGCCGTGGCCATCGGATGGGAAATGCGACGGTACCCAGTCGAGAATCACGCCGATGCCATGCTGGTGGAGATAATCCACCAGGTACATGAAGTCCTGCGGCGTGCCGTAACGCGCGGTGGGCGCGAAGTAGCCGGTCGTCTGATATCCCCAGGAACCATAAAACGGATGCTCCATCACAGGCAGAAATTCAACGTGCGTGAAACCCATCTGGCCAACATATTCGGCAAGGCGGGGCGCCGTCTCGCGATAGGTGAGCGGGCGGTTGTGTTCCTCGGGAACGCGCATCCAGGAACCGAGATGCACCTCATAGATGGCTTGCGGCGCGCGCAGGGAGTTCCTTTCCGCGCGCTTCTGCATCCAGTCCTGATCGCTCCATTGATAGCCGAGGTCCCAGACGACCGAAGCGGTGCGCGGAGGCTTCTCGTTCCAGAATGCAACCGGATCGGCTTTGTCAATGCGATATCCGTGATGCTGCGATTCGATGTGAAATTTGTAGAGTGCGCCGTGAGTTGCTCCGGGGATGAAGCCTTCCCAGATTCCGGAAGATCCCCGTGAGTTCAGGTAATGAGTCTTTGGATCCCACCCGTTAAAGGCGCCCACAACCGAGACTGAA
>DATEJO010000159.1:0-4522 GCA_035277905.1 Candidatus Sulfotelmatobacter sp. | reverse complement strand
AACCGGCGGAGCGGCCACTTCACGCATCCTGGCGACGACGGATTCGGGAAATACGTGGAACGCCTATGACACGCCGCTCATCAGCAACGCGAGCGCTGGAGGACTCTCTGTGGCGTTCCGCGATGCGACGCACGGAATCGTCGGCGGTGGAGATTTGGCGGTGAATTATCGGATACAGGCCGCGACCTCCGATGACGGCGGACAGACATGGACGCTGACCAAGAAGCTTCCGATCGGGGGGACGATTTTCTGCCTTGCCTATGCGAATGGCATGACGCTGAACGGCGCTGTGATGAATCACGACTACGACCGAACGGTTGTCATCACATCTGAAGACGCTCCGGACTTTACTGCGGGCGCGGCGGCCTGGACTCCGGATGAAGGGCAGACCTGGTACCGGATATCTGGCGCGAGCGGATATTGGGCCGTCGCGTTTGCCAATCCTCATGCGGGCTGGTTCGTAGGAAATAACGGGCAGATTCTGAAGATCAGCTTCTAGGACGTTCTACTACTGCGGAACAAGGGGCCTCTCCACTCCGCATTGCCTTCCGCTTTGCGGAAGGCAATGCTCCGGTCGAGATGACAATTTGTTGAGTCTCAGTAGTTGCCGAAGCGGTAGACGACGCCTGCCGTGACCCGAAGATTGTTCTGTCCAATGAGCGACAACGTCGAATCCACAAACGTCGTGCGCTGATAATCTCCCGTCAGGCGGAAGGCAAAAGGTCCCTGCACGGTGCGCTCGTAGGCTCCGCCAAGAGCGTAGGAGAAGCGCGTTTCATATCCCTTAAATTCTGACGTGGGGCTGACGAGCACCGCGCTGTCGACCCATCCCATGCCGATCAAGGCGTGCACGAAGATATCTGTTTTGCCATGTTGCCGCAGGTAAAAGACCGGGCCGATTAATGCGCTGAACATACGGTCGCTATGGCCGGTACCGGGGACATCGCCAGTGCGTGCGAAGGTGAAGTCAATCTGGGCGCCCAGTCGAGGGGCGAACTGCATGATCGCGTTGCCGTCAATTCCGTTGAAATTGAGACGGGGCGTTGTGGGCGAAGTCATGCTCATAAAAACATACCCGCCGCTGGCCTCGAACGCGGGAGCCGTGCCCGCCGGGCTGGTTCGGTTCTGGGCGAAAAGGGGCATTCCGAGCAAAAAAAGACATACTACGACGGTTCGAAGACTATTCATTCCCATGACTCTTCAATTCTTTTCAATCAACTGCAAATTGGTAATACGAGACCTGAACCGCAGCGAAGCGGATCTACGAAGATCAGGTTTGATGGAGGAATACGGCAGGACCTCCATAGACGAGCGGCGAATACAAAGAAAAAGATTACCCCAACGAGAATAACCCGTGCAGTAAGGATATTACTCGAAGGGGCTCACCGGAAAGTTACTGCCGGTGTGCAGAGACTTGCATAGTGGTTCGGTTGCATTTGACAGCATGGAGCTTAATGTCGACTTGAGACGAGAGTCTGCGAAACCGCCCGGGAAATCGGCGCGACGTTGCTGGGTGAATCGAAGTCGCTGTCGACCGTGCGGCGGAGAACCGGTCCTTTATTATCATCGCCAGCATTGTGACGTCGCAGGACGGGGGCGCGGGAACTGAGAAGTCGCGCCTTGACTTCCTGGAATTCGTCGGTGTCAATGATGTAGTTGCCGCGGTTCGGAAGGTACGTGGCGATCTCCGATTGCAAGCGTCCAATGCGCTCTTCGGTCAGCGGGTAGTTGGAGAATCCGCGCGCGATCTGGTGGTGAAACGGCATGTGGCTGGCAAGGTGGTAGCCGGGGATCTTCGCCAACTCGGCCTGACGCTGGAGTTCGATGGCGTGGAGCTTTTCGAGGGCGTCGAGAAGAGCCTGCGGATCGTATCCGGCGGCATAGGCGTATTCGATGCCGAGCAGATCCGCTTCATATTCGGCGTCGCGGCTGAATTTTTTTATGGAAAGCGGCCCAGCGATTCCTCCCATGTCGCCGACGCCCATTCCGACAGGACCGGCCAGCATCGCCATGGAGCCAATGACGTCGGATACATCTTTGCGGGTAAGAGCGCGGGTGGCATGGCGGGCGGCGACATGAGCGATTTCGTGAGCCATGACGGCAGCCAATTCGGCTTCTCCGTCGGCGGATAGAATCAGCGCGCTGTCGACATAAAGGAATCCGCCCGGAAGGCCGTAGGCGCGGGGAATGTCGCCGGTGTCGATGACCTTAATGGTGAAGGGAACATCGGCGTCAGAGTAGCGGACGAGTTTCTGGCCGAGGCGGTTGATGTAGTCTTCGACGACAGGATCGGTCACGAGCTTTGTGCTGTGATCGAAGGCTACGGCGAGACGTTCTCCGAGAGCGTGTTCTCGTTTGCGCGAATAGAAGTTAAATCCGTGGCCGATGCCGCGCTGGCCGATTCGCTCGACGTCGTATTTCTCGATCTTCTTTTCGTCTTTCCGGTCATCAGCTTTTTTCTGCTGGCTTTCGGAGGAGCGCACGGCGGGATCGGCGGAGCCCGGCGCTTCGACTGCCGGGAGCGTTGCGGGAACGAGAAGCACCAGGAAGAGGCAGGTCCACGGGCTCAACGTGAAAAGTCTTGCTGGACGCGGGGTTCGGACGGCAACAACAGAACGGGATCCCATGGCTCACCTGCCAGTGGGCGAGAATTTTACAACGGAATGGGTCGAATCGCGCCAGAATATTCGCGGTCTTTTTGCGGTTACTTCGCCTCATACACGGTCTTTCCCGCGACCATAGTCCAGAGGACTTTAGTCTCCCGCATCTGCTCGGGGCTCACGGTGAGCACGTCGCGGTCCAGCAGGATTAAGTCCGCACGTTTGCCGGGAGCGATTGAGCCGAGATTGTTCATGTTCATGGCCGTCGCGGAGTTGCGGGTGTAGGCGTAGAACATGGCTTCGCGGGGCATGTCCTGCGAGGCGTCGAGAATTCCTTCCTTTCCCTTGCGGGTTTCTGCCTGATAGGTCGCGTAAAAAACGTTGGCGGTCGAAACCGGCCAGTCGCTGGCGCCGGAGATGATGCCTCCATTGTCGAGGATGGACCGGGCGGGATATTGCCACTTGTAGATTTCAGGATCGATATAGGGCTTGAGAATTTCGATAGTGTCGTTGCCGGCGTCGGCCCAGAACAGTTGCAGGGCGCTGATGACGTTGAGCTCGCGGAAACGGGGAAAATCTTCGGGTTGGACGAATTGCTCGTGCGTGAGTTCATCGGGAAGCTTTGAGTCGGGAACCGCAGCGCGTGCGGCGGCGATGCCGTCTAGCGCGGCCTTGACGGCTCCATCGCCGATGGCGTGAACATGGACGATGAGTCCCTGCTTGTTGGCGAGGATGCAGAGCTGGGCGAACTTCTGCGGATCGAAGAGCAGATCGCCGTAGAGTCCGCTGTTCTTGTACGGCTTGGTGAGATGGGCCGTTTGAGAAGGATATTCGACAACGCCGTCGGCGAAGACTTTCACCCCCGTGATGTGCAGGTGCGGAACATCTTTATATTTCTCGCGAGTCTGCTGGACGGCGGCGAGTTCCGCTTCCGGATTTCTTGCGAAGACCTGAGGGAAGGCAACGACCTCGGAGTTGAGTTCGCCATGGTCCGCCAAAAGCTTGTAAGCGGCTAAGACGGGAGCAGAGGCGAGCGGGTCGATCCATGCCGTGATGCCGAGACTGTACTCGTAATGCAAGGCGGCGCGGCCGGCGGCGAGAAGATCATCTTGGCTGTGCGGTGGAATCAGGGGCTCGATTCGCTCCAGCCCGGCGTCGACGAGGAAGCCGGTGGGCTCCATGTTCTTGTCGGTGCCGTAGTAGGCCCTTTGCTGTGGGTTGAGACTCCGCAGAAAACCGGAGGTGATGCCGGCGTCGTGGAGCAGAGCGTGGTTCGCCCAGGCGGTGTGGCCGTCCATGCCGCGGAGGAGCACGGGCTGATTTGCGTAGGCGCCGGTGCTGAAATCTTTGTTCAGGATGTCGGTGTGCGACCAGAACTCAAGAGGCAGACCTTGGATTTCGAGGATGTCGCCGCGCATGCCGCGTCCGGCCTTGCTGGCGTCGTCGACGAAGGCTGGAAGCTGGGCGAGGGTGTCAACTTTATCGGTGGCGTCGGCGCCGGTGAGGCTCAGGCCGCCGTCGATGGAGTGGCTATGAGAGTCGATGAACCCGGGAAAGAGAGTTTTGCCTTCGAGGTCGATGCGTTCGGCGTTGGGCGAGACGGATTTCTCCACTTCGGGGAGATTGCCGACGGCGACGATCTTGTCTCCGCGAATGGAGACGGCTGAGGCGTAGGGGTTGTCCGGATTCGCGGTGAAGATCTTCGAGTGGAAAAAGATTCGCTCGTTCGCGGTGCCCTGCGCGGAGAGGAATGAGGCGGTGAGAAACAGGGATGCGAGAAGGAGGAAGTGAGAACGTCCAAGGAATCGGCCCAATGGAGTGCCTCGTTATGTTCGGTCTATACAGCGGAAGCAATATACCGAAAGCGCGTGCGTTGTGGGTAGCGAGGAAATCGAACCACCAAGGATACGGAGGCTCACGAA
>DATEJO010000158.1:0-15912 GCA_035277905.1 Candidatus Sulfotelmatobacter sp. | reverse complement strand
CCTGAAATGCGGAGGCGTCACGCCCGTCGGCCGCGGAGACGTCAAGCGCGGCGGATTCGTCTGCGCCGTCAGCGGCAAGCGCCGTGGCAAAGGATCGAGCCGCGAGCAGTCTCCTTACGCCGAAATGTGCGCCGGCATCCGCGCGGTCATTGCCGGAAATATCGAGCGCATCTACAAGCAGAATTGCCAGAACCTCGGCCTGCTCACCTCCACGAATTTTTCCCTGATCGACCGCATCCGCAGCGGGGAAGAGATTCCTCTCAGCGAATTCACTTCCGGCGAGGACGAGATCACGCGCCAGGTGATCGAATACGGCGGCCTGTTTCCGTTCAACGTCGCGCGCATGCAGGGCAAGGTATTCCTGCCGCCGATTCAGAGCGCAGGCGCCACGCCGCGCCCCATGACTGTCGCCGAAAAGATCTTCGCCCGCCATATGCTCAACGAAAAAGGGGAGGTCGGAGTCCCCTCGGTCAAGCCGGGCGACACCGGCTTCGCGCGGGCCGATCTGCGCTTCAGTCACGAATACGTCACGCCGATGGCCGCGATCTTTTTCGAGCACTACGTCGGCAAAGATGCCAAGGTCAACGATCCTTCAACGATTCTCTTCTTCCGCGACCACCTGACGTTTCTCGATGAAGTCATCTCCGAAGAAAAGAAAAAACTCGGCCTGCTCGATCTCGCCACGCAACTGAAACTCAAGCAGCAGGATTTCGCGAAGAAGCAGGGAATCCGTCTGCACGGCGAGCTCACAGACCGCAAAGGCTCGGAAGGCATCTGCCACTCCATCGTTCTCGAAAGCTACGCGCTGCCCGGCCAGCTGAATATCGGCTCCGATTCGCACACGCCGCATGTGGGTGCCATCGGATGCGTCGCCTTCGGCATCGGCACCACCGACGTCTTCAATTCCTGGATCACCAAAGATGTCCGCGTACGTGTGCCCGAGTCGGTGAAGATCGTCGTCCGCGGCAAGAAGCATCCCAACGTCACTGCGAAAGATTTCATCCTCAAGATTCTCAGCCTCGACTACGTCCGAAGCGGCAAAGCGCTTGCCAAGGTCATGGAATATTCCGGCGAAGCCATTGAAGATCTCAGCGTCGACGAGCGCGCCACCATGACCAACATGGCCGCCGAAATCGGAGGATTCACCGGCATCGTTGCGCCCGATCGCAAGGCAGTCGATTTCCTCGTTGAACGCCGCGGCATCGACCGCAGCAAAGCCGAAGCCATGATCGACGGCCTCTACAGCGATCCCGCAGCGCAATACGCGCACGTCATCGAACTCGACGCCACCGAGATTACTCCGATGGTCGCCACGCCGGGCGATCCCGGCAACGGGAAGTATGTTCGCGAACTCAACACGCCTGTGCCGGTCGAGATCGCCTATGGAGGCACCTGCACCGCGGGCAAGAACGAAGACATGGATATGTACGCCGCCGTTCTCGCCGACGCTCTCAAACAAGGCAAGCACGTCGCCGACTCGGTGAAATTCTTCATCCAGTTCGGATCGCAGGAAACGCGCGACTACTGCATCCGCCGCGGATATCTCGACATCTTCCGCAAAGCCGGAGCGCAGGTCATCGAGCCCAGCTGCGGAGCCTGCATCAACGCCGGCCCCGGCGTCTCAACGCGCCCCGACCAGGTCGTCATCAGCGCGCAGAATCGCAACTTTCCTGGTCGCAGCGGCCCCGGCCAGATGTATCTCGCTTCGCCATACACGGTCGCAGCTAGCGCCGTCGCGGGATACATCGTGGAATACGAGCCGAGCGAGAAAAGGGAACTAGTAAGAGCGTAGGACTGCTTCTTGCGACTGGCGTTCTGCTCACCGATGCAACACTCGTTCGTCTGATTTCCGCAGGAGGACACCATGAACCGTTCCCGCCTGCTCCTGACTGCTCTTCTTATACTCACCTTCGCGGTAGCCGCGACCGCGTTCCGACCTTCCATTCCATCCACAGCGCGAGTCGGATCCCTCGTCCCCGCCGCGCCCATGCTCGAGCCGCGCTCCGGCCACACCGCAACGCTTCTGTCGAATGGGGAAGTCCTCATCGTGGGCGGCATGCGGCGCAATCAGGATTTCTATAGATCAGCCGAACTCTACAATCCGAAGACCGCGAAGTTTAGGCCCACTGGCGACATGAATCTCGCGCGTGTTGGCCACGCAGCAGTGCTGCTGCATTCCGGCAAAGTCCTGATCATCGGCGGATGGATTGGCCACGGCTGCACTGATTCCGCCGAGTTGTACGATCCCGCCACAGGAAGGTTCACGCTCCTTCCGAATCGAATGACCTCGGTCCGCGGTGAGCCGCGCGCCACTCTGCTACGCGACGGAAACGCGCTGATCACGGGCGGCGCCGATCGTGATTCTCCTGGTGGAATTGCCTCCGCAGAAATCTTCGATGCCCAAACGATGTCGTTCCGCCCAATTTTACCCATGCACGTTGGCCGCACCGCCCACACCTCCACCTTGCTCCAGGACGGCCGCGTTCTCATCGCCGGGGGCCGTGGCGAGAAGGTGAATGCATCCGCGGAACTCTACGATCCGAAAACTCAGCGCTTCATGGTGACTGGGAATCTGATCACCGCCCGCTACAAGCACACGGCGGGCCTGCTGGCGGATGGCAGAGTGTTGATCGCCGGTGGCTCCGACGAGCGCGACTGGAGCGGGAATCTTGCCAGCGCCGAAATCTTCGACCCTAAGACCGGACGCTTT
The DNA here is from genome assembly GCA_035277905.1 of Candidatus Sulfotelmatobacter sp. Lineage (GTDB taxonomy): Bacteria > Acidobacteriota > Terriglobia > Terriglobales > Acidobacteriaceae > Sulfotelmatobacter. The sequence goes on along the minus strand of DATEJO010000158.1, from coordinate 13,202 downwards.
CAGTCTGCTCCATCGCTGAACGACAAGCGCTTCAAACTGCCCGGCGAGGCAGTTCTGCTCGCGTCGGGAGATCTTCTCATCGCCGGAGGCAGCAAAGAGGTCGAATTGTTCGATCCGAGGAAAGGGGAGTTCCTGATCGCATCTGGTGAAATGGCCGACGCTCGCCACTTCATGACCGAGACCCTCCTCAAAGACGGCACCGTACTGTTGGCCGGGGGATATCCCAACAGCGACGTGGCGACTGCACAAGCTTGGATTTACAGGCCTTAACCTCCTCCTGCGCTGATCCGGCTAAGTGGTTGATTTTGGACAGGATGGCTGAAATCAACCACTCCGTTTTTAGCAACTTTTTCCCTGCTTCAATGTTCAAATAGATAGAGACGAGGTGGACGGTGCAAGACGAAACCAGCCACGAGGTCCGAGGCAGTTCTGGAATCGCCGAAAGGTCGGGCGAGGCCAAGTCAGGGGGGTCTATGCGTTTCTTAAAGTATGTTGCGGTTTTGATAGTTTTGATAGTTCCGCTAGCGTATTCGCAGGCGCAGGTCAGTGTTGGCGTCGGTATTGGTGGCGTCGGCGTTGCGGTTGGACCGGGATACGTTGCCGGACCGCCTGTTTGCCCGTATGGCTACTATAACTACTATCCATACGCGTGCGCTCCCTATGGCTACTACGGTCCGAACTGGTTTGTAGACGGCATCTTCATCGGCGCGGGGCCGTGGTATCACTGGGGCCATCCAGCCTGGTTCTGGAACCGTGGCTATTACGGACGCGGTTGGTACGATCATGACGGCTACTATGGCCGCGGCTATTACGGACATGGCTACTACGGGCGTGGATTTGCAGGTCGTGGCTATGATCACGGGTATTCACGCGGCTATGCCCGTGGCTACGCCCGCGGTGGATTCCATGGAGACGGCGGGTTCCACGGTGGCAACGAATTCCATGGCGGAGGTGGCTTCCATGGCGGCGGCGGCTTCCACGGTGGTGGCCATGGTGGCGGACGCCGGTAAGCTCGGAATCCTGAGTTGAATTTGGGGGCGTGAAAAACGGCTGGCAGCGATCAAAGCTGCCAGCCGCTTCTCTTTGTCGGGAACCTTGCCCCAGATCTACTGCGCAGCCGCAGCGCGCGCCTTTTCCAGGTCCTTCACCGCCGGGAATGAACTCGGCGTCATCAATGTGCGCTCCGGAGGCTGCGATCCCGCTTTCAACGCGTTTGCCAGAAGATGTATCGCCTCACCGGCGATCGGTGGAGCAATCACCGTCGCTGTCAGCCGTTTCTGCTTCACCCATTCCTGCCCAGATCTCGGAACTCCATCGCATCCGATAAACGGAAGCCGTAGCCATGAGTCCCGCTCCCGCATATCACCCAGCTCTTCGAATGCGCGCCGTGCTCCAATTGCCATGTCATCGTTCTGCGCGGCAATCATGCTGACGTGCAATTGCCGGGACGTGCTCAAAGACAGCCACGATTTAACCGCGTTGTACGCGCTGTTCTGCGTCCAATCGCCACGCAGAGTCTTGATCTCAATCCCGGGCGGCTTGGTCTGCAGCATGCCTTTCGTCCGGCTCTTGGCCACATCGCGCACCGAGGGCCCTTCAATATAGAGGACGCATCCCTTATCGCCAAGAATCGCGCCCATCTGCTGGCCCTGGATCTTGCCAATCGCTTCGTGATCCGACACAACCGTGTACACCGGAACCAGTGCATGGTTCCTCAGTTCCTGAACATAATCGACATTGGTATTGACCACGACCCACGCAATGCCCGCATTCACTGCGGCGCGCGCGATCTGTGGCATCCCGGTTCCAACCGGCTCGACCAGAATCGCGTCCGGTCGCTTGGTTGGCTCCTGAATGAATTTCAGGATCTGCTGGGTCTGAAGAACGGCATCGTTGGCGGCATACACAATCTCCACACTGGCGCCGAGTTTCATCGCCGCCGCCTGTGCTGAGGCCGCCTGTTCGAGCTGATAATCGTTGTCGTCGGTGATCAGAGAGACGACAATATTGAGCTTGTTCATCAAGGCTCCGCCCCACGGCGGGAAAGCCACCGCACAACCTGCGTCATTAACGCATTCTTAAGAAAGGTCGGCCAGATTACTTTAGTATCGACCACTCGGCTTCAGCCCAAAGCCATCCATTGGAAAAGCAAATCCATTCGGTTCTGCGCCCTATACCCCCGCGCCCATTCTTGCTAAAATGTGCCGTTCTGTGGATTGCCCGGGTAATTCGCCGTGGTAGTAATATAAAAGTAACGATTTCAGGAGACTGACCCTTTATGGCCTACGTGATTGCTGAGCCTTGCATCGGCACCAAGGACACGGCATGTGTGGACGCGTGTCCGGTCGATTGCATTCATCCCAAGAAAGATGAGCCCGCCCACGCAACCGAAGAGTTGCTTTACATTGATCCGGTGGAGTGCATCGACTGCGGCGCCTGCGTCCCTGTCTGCCCGGTTTCGGCGATCTTCGCGCTCGACGATCTGCCGGAAAAGTGGAACGCGTTTACCGAACGCAACGCGAAATACTACGGGCGATAAGCTTCCGCGAAGCACTGGCCGTCTCTCGGCACACGCTTTGCTCTGCTGATCTTCGTCTGCTCTCGACCAAAACGAAAGGCGCGGCCTTCGCATGGGCACGCGCCTTTTTGTGTTCCGATCTCGTGATCCTCTATCTCTTCCGCTTGTCGGCGTTACCCACCACTTCTGCATCCATGCCCGTATGCTTCTTGACCGCATCCAGAATGCGCAGATAGTTGTGCTTGTCCATATGGACCACATAAGTCATCGGAACGTTTTCCTTCCGGTAATCGATCTCGAGCCAGTGATTCCGCTCCTTTGTCATCATCGCGGCCGCGCCGACCCCGATCGGCGCCGTGATGATCGTGCCCTCGTTCACGCGATGCCGCTTTGTGTACTCGTAGACGAACTTGTCGATGCTCTGATACGGAATTTCCAGACTCGGCCCCTTCACCGGTTTTATTTCCACTGCCTTGTTTTCATCGCTAAAGGTCAGCACAGCCTTGACTGGTCTTCCCTTGGAATCGGGCACGTGGATGCGCTGGAACGACGTTTCATCGGCAAAGCCATAAATCGCGAGAATGCACGTCAGTAGGAGGGGGGCAAAGATTCTTTTCACAGTCCTTGAAGTATAACGGAATGGCGTCCGTCTTCGGACTGACGTAGGGACAGCCGCCTCGGCTGTCCGGTGAGCGAAGCGAGGCCAAGTTGCTCGCACCAAACGCCCTTTTGGCTTCTCCGCGCCTCCGTGTCTCCGTGGTGAGGAAATCCAGCTAGAATCATCCTCAACCATGGCCCTGCGGGAATCAGAAGCGATTGTGCTGCGCAGCTATCCTCTGCGCGAGGCCGATCTTCTGGTGACGTTCTTCACGCGCGCCGAAGGGAAGGTTCGCGGCGTTGCCCGCTCCGCGAAGAAATCCAAGCGCCGCTTCGGAGGCGCTCTTGAGCCGCTGACCTATGTTCGCGCCTTCTACGACGTTCGCGAGCGTCAGGACCTCGCCCGCCTAGATTCCTGCGAAGTCCTCGAATCCCCCCTGTCGTCCGAAGTCAGCTATCCGCGCGCGGTTGCCCTGGGACACATCGCAGAACTGCTCGACGAATTGCTGCCCGACCACGAGGCCAACGACGCCATTTTCCGTCTCACCCTTTCAGTCCTGCACGCCTTGCCCGGTCCCGACATTTGGATGCCCATCACTTACTTCGATCTCTGGCTCACTCGCCTCGTCGGCTTCCTGCCCGAACTTACCGAATGTGTCGTCTGCGGCCGCGATCTGAATGGCAGCCGCGCTTACTTCCACGCCCTGGCCGACGGCCTGATGTGCTCTGACGACAAGCGCCTGGCTTCCTCGGAAATTTCCGGCGAATCGCGCTCTCTCGCTGCCCAGATGTTCCGCGCGCCGGTCGACAGCTTCACAGAGATCCCCTGGCCAAAGTCTCAGGGCGCCGACCTGCGAAAATTTCTCATCCAGATCCTGCAGCGCCACATCGAAAAGAAGTTAGTCACCGCGGCCATGCTGGAGAAAGGCGACTTCTGAACAAGCGCTCTTTGCGGCCGTGCTAGACTGAAATTGATCCCCACAATCTGAGGACATCCATGAAATTCGGCGTCATCATTTTTCCCGGTTCCAACTGCGATCACGATGCCTTCTGGACCATCCAGCACGTGGCCAAACAGCCGGTCACGTTCCTCTGGCATGAATCGCACGACTTGGAAAATTGCGACGCCGTCATCGTGCCCGGAGGCTTCGCCTATGGCGACTACCTCCGCACCGGCGCAATCGCCAAATTCTCTCCCGTGATGGAATCCGTTCGTAAATTCGCCGCCGGCGGCGGACTCGTCCTCGGCATCTGCAACGGCTTCCAGATCCTCTGCGAATCTGGCTTGCTGCCCGGAGCCCTGATGCGCAACGTCGGGCTGAAATATGTCTGCAAGCCCGTTCAGGTCCGCGTCGAAAATGCCGACACTCCTTTCACCAACACCTGCACGCGCGGCGAAGTTCTCACAATTCCGATTGGCCACATGGAAGGGAACTACTTCTGCGATCCCGCTACCCTCGAAGAACTCAAGCGCGACAATCGCATCGTGTTCCGCTATTGCACGCCTTCTGGTGAAATCGCCGCCTCGGCCAATCCAAATGGATCCCTCGAAAACATCGCCGGCATCTGCAGCCCCGGCGGGAACGTTGTCGGCATGATGCCTCATCCCGAGCGTTCCGCTGAAGCCGAACTCGGCTGTACCGACGGTGTGAAGATTTTCCAGTCCCTGGTCGGCGCGCTCGTCGCTCGCTAGACTTTCCCTCGCGCTGCAAAATTTTCTTGGAGTTCAACAGCTTTTCGTTATATCGTCATTCTTCTTCCCCTGAAAGTGCGGTCAGGCCACCCTTTTTTTCGAAAACACACGCGGGGAGGCGTGTCTTCGATGACCCCCAAGCAAATCCTGGATTCTTTTTCCGAAACGCTGATGCGGGACGAGCGCATTCTCAGCACTCGTGAACGTGCCCTGCTATCCAACCTGCTGCAACATGCGAAGTCCGCCAGCGAAGGGGACGATCACACGCACGAAGCAGTACGCGCAGTGATTGCCTCCGCGGTCGGCGAAACCGTCGCGCAACGCGCTTTTTCAGTTCTCGGCGCAAGCATCGTCGGGCGGATTCTCGAGAACGGAACAAGCGTGCAGGCGGAATTTGAATACTCCGGCGCGACCGAAATCCTCGCCGCCCCACGGGGCCCCCAGACTCCGTCAGGCCCCAAGCCCAAGAAAGAGCCTCGCCATCACGAGCGCGACACTCCCACGAATCCTCCCGGTCCGCAGTCGCCGGGCACAAGCGCTCCGAAGATACCGCCCGCAGGCCCCCAGTCCCCTGGGACTCCGCTGCGGACGCCAGCCGTGCCCGGTCCGCAATCCCCGGGCACTCCTCTCCGCACTCCGGCAGTTCCCGCTGGACCTCAATCTCCCGGGACGCCATTGAAGAGCCCGAAAGTTCCTGCGGGCCCGCAATCCCCTGGAACCCCATTGCGAACTCCGCTTGTACCCGCCGGTCCGCAGTCACCGGGCAGCAGCGTAGAACGCAAGGTAGTCACCGCTACCGCTGCTGCAGTAGTTGAACGTCCGGAAACATTGCCGGCTCGCTGCGTCATCCTCGATGAGTTCCTCGCGCCGCAAGAGGTAGCCGAACTCACTCGCTTCGCACTCGAACGGGAAGCCGATTTCCAGGCCAGCGAAGTGGTCTCTCCTGTTGCGGAAGGCGGCATCGTCAACTACGACCACCGCCGCTCGCGTGTCCTGATGGATCTCGGCCAACACGAGGAAATCATCCTCCAGCGCATCAAAGCCGTTCTCCCCGAAGTAGTGGCCAAGCTGGGGATGGAAGAATTTGATATCTCCAGTGTGGAAGCGCAGATCACTGCCAGCAATGACGGAGACTTCTTCCATTTCCACAGCGACAACGGCAGTGACCGCGTGGCCACGCGTCATCTGACGTTCGTCTACTTCTTCCATCAGGAACCACGGCAGTTCGAGGGCGGGGAACTGCGGCTCCACGACTCCCGGCTCGATGGCGATCAATATGTCAGCGACGGCACGTATCAGTCGATCTCGCCGCAACAGAACCAGATTGTGTTCTTCCCGTGCGAACTGATGCACGAAATCACTCCGGTGAAGTGCGAGTCCCAGCTCTTCGCCGACAGCCGTTTCACTCTTAACGGATGGCTTCGTCGATAAACAATTCGGCGTGGCTCGAATGGATGGCGGGTCTCATAGGAGGAGTGTCGCGGCATGCTGAAGCCGCGGCATTTCCTCCCGACCGCTTCTATTGCCTGCTCGATGAATTGCCGCTGCACCTCATTCCACGAGCGGCGCGGCAAGCATTGCGTCAGCGAACGCGCATCGAGCAAACGCTCATCCTGAACCCGGAATGCATCTTGACGTGTGGTGAGCAGGTTCCAGAAGAATTCACGCACTCTGCCGATTTGCTTTCGCGGTTCGCCCTTCAAGGAACAATTGCGTGGGTGCGTTCGTCCCCAACCGGCCCGCTGCTGCCATTCTGGCTGGGACGCAGGTTCTCGGCTCTTCTGCGGAGCGCCCGCGCTAACGAGCCCATCCCCAGAACGATCCCTGACGACGTCCTCGAACTATTTCGAGCGGCCGGAATCCTCATCCCCGAATCTGCGCCAACGCCAGTCCCCGTTGAAGCATTCGAAAAATCCGCCGCGACATTTCGGGAGCGTGGCTATGTGCCTCTGCGTGATCTCATCCACCCTTTCCACATTGCGGCTCTGCGTCGCTACTACCGCCATCTGATCCGCACCGGAACGATTCAGCTGGGCGATCTTCAAAGCCCGCGCCGCTATGTTGCCTATAACGAGCCCGTCGCGCGCTTCTTCCATCGTCATATTGCGACCGCGCTCAGCGCCGTGGCCGGAGAGCCTCTCAAGCCTTCCTACGTGTACCTCGCCTCGTATCTCAGCGGTGCCGAACTCAAAAAGCACACGGACCGCGAGCAATGCGAATTCAGCATCACCCTCTGTCTCGATTTCTCACCCGAGCCCACTCTGGCCACACCATGGCCGATCCGCCTCGATACTCCCCGAGGCACTGTGACGGTTTATCAGGCTCTTGGAGATGGCCTCGCCTATCGCGGCACACGCCTGCCTCACTATCGCGACCCTCTGCCCCAAGGACACACCTCGACCTCCATCTTCTTCCACTACGTCTCGGCTGATTTCAAAGGATCGCTAGAGTAAGGTGACTCAGATTTTTCACCACTGAGACGCGGAGTCACAGAGACTCCAAAGAGAGGAGGATTCGAGACCTCCGTGCCTCGCTGTCTCCGTGAGAAATTGCGGCTGGCACGAAAATGGCGGGAAAGAACCGCCTGCTACTTCAATCCCGACACCAGATAAAGCACGGACAGGGTCTCCTGATAGCTGTAAGCAAACCGCGACCCATCACGGTCCACCACCACCGGCGCTACCAGTACGATTCCAGCAGGCGCGCCCGGTTTCAGTCTCTTGATTGCACTTTCTTTTCCCGTGGCAATTTCGACTTTATAAACGTCACTGGGAAATTCTCCCGAGTGATAGCCATAGAGAAACTTCCCATCGAGCGACCACTGCACCGCGACGAAATTACTCTCCAGTTTCGGCAACGGACGCGGCTCTCCGCCATCGAGCGGATAAATCTCGATCGATTGCCCTGATTTCGCGCCGACCATCGAGTGTCCCTCGGGAGAGATCGCGCCACACAAAATTCCGTCCGGGGTCGCAGCTTTCGCCTTCCCGCTGGAAACGTCCACCAGATAACATCGCGGCGCGTGATTTGTTTCCTCCCCGATCAATGCGATCTGTTGCCCGTCCGGCATAAACCGCGCCCATCCGTTGTGAACGTGATCGAGTCCGGTGATGTTGATCGTTCGCGGCTGGCCCGGACCGGTCGGCAGCAGAGTGATCAGAGGAGCCTTATTTGTCGAAACTGAAATCGCCCACTTGCCATCCGGAGACAGCCCGCCCGCACTGCCTTCTCCGAGGCGCGTGGGCAGCGTGCCGTCCGTTTTCCGAAGCACGACCGCATAACCCGGTCCCGCTGCCTCGCTGGAATCCTCAAACAAGACGAACTGACCGTCACGAGAAATCGCGCGCGCGGAATTCCAGTCATGCCACGAAAGGTCCACATCCTCCTTGTTTCCCAGAGTCGTATATCCCATCGCAAGCCGGCTCGAACTCAACGTGATCAGCGCCCGGCCATCCTGCGCAATATCCTCCAGCGTCATCCCCATCGGCAAATCCAGCACCGTGCGAATCTGCCCCGAGAGATTCACCGCCATCAGGTTCAGAGTCGTTCCTTTATCGATGGCCGTGAACCATATCTCTTTTCCGTCAGGTCGCCATGCCAGTCCCCCTTCGGTGTCCCACTCATGCGTCAGCGAGCGCACGTGGCCCGACAAATCGACAAGCCGTACTGTACCCCGGTTATCCCACAGAGCCGGATGATCCATGAACGCGATGCTGTCGGCCTTGGGCGAAAATCGAATGTTGCCGATCCACCCTCCGCTCTGATACAGAACCGTGCCGATGGGATACTCGATCCGGCTCTTGCCGTCCACAGAATGAACGACCGCCAGCTTGCCTTGCGGATCCCAGTCCGCCCACCTCACATCCGACAGCAATTCCCGCGGAGAGCCTCCCGCCAGCGGAGCACGCGCCAGCATCCCGCCCACCGTTTCCATCTGCCCGGAATTTGTCCCGCCCATCGCCAACGCCAGTTCGTTCGTCCGGGAGATGCTCAGAAGGTTCGCAGCACTCATGGACAGCCGTTGTGACAGCAGCGAGTTACCAACCGTTGAGAAAAGCGCTTTTGGTTGGTTGTCCCAGGCCGCGCTGTAAACGATCGATTGCCCATCTGGCGCGAATCGCGCCGCATAAACCGTTCCTGCTTCGAATGTGAGTCTCCGGTAACTCGGCGCCGCCACCGGCGCGCGAAGCATCGCCGCCATTCCCAGAATCACAGCTACCGCTGCGACCACAGCGGCAATTGCCCACGGAAGCAATCTTGTGGAAACCGGTCTCGGTCTTGGAACGCGTATCCCGCTGACCGTCGATCCCGATAGCGTCTGCAACGCAAAAGTAAGATCTTTCGCCGACTGAAACCGGTTCTCCGGTTCCTTCTCCAGGCAATGCCGGACAATATCCTGATATCCCGGCGGAATCGATGCTTGATCAAGCGTCACTGCCGATGGCTCTTCCCGAAGCACCGCCGTCATGGTGTCCACTTCGGTCTCGCCGTGAAATGCGCGATGCCCCGACATCATCTCGTACAGAATCGCGCCGAAGCTGAAGATGTCGCTGCGATGATCGACTGTCTTCGCACGCAACTGCTCGGGCGACATATAGGCGACAGTTCCAATCACCGCACCATGCTTCGTAACCGTCGTCAGGCTCTCGATCGAACGATGCTCATCCGGCGCAGCCTGAAGCTTCGCTACACCAAAATCCAGAATCTTGATCCGCCCATCGTTGGTGATAAACAGGTTCTCGGGCTTCAGATCGCGATGAACGATGTGCCGCTCGTGCGCAGCCGTCAGCGCCTGGGCAATCTGCAATGCGTATCCCGCGGCTTCCTTCACAGGAATCGCCCCATCCATCAGCCGCTGCCGGACCGTCTTTCCTTCCAGCAACTCCGAGACGATGTACGGATTCGACCCCTCAAATCCGACGTCATAGATCGCAAGAATGTTGGGATGATTCAGGGCGGCCGCAGCCCGGGCTTCCTGCTCGAAGCGCCGCAGATGATCGGGATTGTTGCTCGATGCGGGCCGGATCAGTTTCAGCGCAACGTCACGGCCCAGCCTCTCATCGCGCGCCCGGAAGACCTCCCCCATTCCCCCTGCACCGATTTTCTCCAGGACTCGATAGTGCCCGATGAGCTGACCGATCATAGTTTCCAGACGTTGTTTGGCTTGAATGGTAGGAGTGGCAGCGAGATGGAGTCAAGCCTCGAAGTTCGAACAGCCGATGGCAGCTTCATTCATCTCTGGCACGCCGTTATCTCGCTACACCAGATGACATCGTACCAGTCGGATTGCTAATATCATGAACCAGTGTCGTACTTCAATTCCGTTTTCTTCGGCAAGGCTACCCGCGTGCTGTCCCGCAAGGCCGACGCATTCCTCGGACGTCTGCGTCCGCTCAGTCCCACGCTTGAGGCTATGGCGCTGCGACCCTTTGAACTGCATCTCGAACTCACCAACCTCTGCAATGCGGATTGCGTTTTTTGTCCGTACCAATTCCAGCAGCGCAAAACCGCGTTCATGAGCGAAGAGGTCTTCGAAAAGGCGGTGAGTGACTTCGTGAAAATCGGAGGCGGGTCCGTCGGACTGACCCCAATCGTCGGTGACGCGCTCATTGACCCCGCATTTCTCGCTCGCGTGAAGCGGCTCCGCTCCGAGCCAAAGATTGATCGTATCTGGCTCACCACAAATGCCATTCTGCTGGATAAACATGGAATCGCCGAAGTGCTGTCCTCCGGGATTTCGCACATGAATATCAGCACAGCCGGCTTTGACGAAGCCATGTATGTTCGGGTTTACCGCAACAAGTCCTACCGCAGAATGCGCGAGAATGTTCTCGAACTGTTGCGTCTCAACTCCCAAAGCGAAAACCCCATCCCGATCACCATCGCCCTTCGCCCGGATCGGCCCCTCGACGAAGTCATGAAGGATACCGATTTTCAACCGATCCTGGCATATCGGCCGCAGCTCGATTTTACGTGGGCCTATACCTCAGCCAATGGACGAATTCGCCGCGATGCGCTTCCTGCAGTCATGAAGCTCCGAGTCGTGAGTCGCCGCCCCGAATCCTGCGTGAACCTGTGGAACGGTCCAATCGTGCTCCCCGACGGCACTGTGATGGGGTGCAGCTGCGTGGCGGCCATAGATGCGGTGGCAGACCTGGGTATTGGAAATATCCTCGAAACTAGTCTGCTGGAAATCTGGCGGGGACAACTTTTGAAGCAGTTGCGAGACAGTTTTGGTACTGGCTCTCTCAACAAAACCTGTGCAGGTTGCGACATGTACCGCGATCTTGAGTTCTATCGAACGGGCGAAGGACGGAAAAGGGCCGCTGTCAATCGCGCCCGCCATTCCGGGCTCGTTCACATCTCTTCTCGTTCCCAGGAAATTCGGCCATTCAGTGGAGGGTGAGCGAACGAAATCATGATCCTCGAATCCAAGACGATTGCTCGCTCTCTTCTCAGAAAAGCGAAATTGACGGGAGTTGCCCATCGCATCCGCATGCTCTGGCACCGAGGAGACTACGAAGACCGGTTCTCGGACGCCTTGTTGGGCTGTATCGCGCCAGACGATTGTGTGTGGGACGTCGGAGCGAATGTTGGCTACTACACCGAGCGTTTATCCAGGCTCGCCAGCCACGTCATCGCGTTCGAGCCGGTTCCAGAGAACTATTCTCAAATTGAGTCCAGGATGTTGCCCAATGTCCAATGTTGCCAGACAGCATTGGGCGACGTGACCGGCGAAGTAACAATGTCTGTGAATGGCCCCTTTAGTTCCATTGCCTCGGCGACTCACGCTGAAATTCCGACGCAGAGCGTAGCAATTGCGCGAGGAGACGATCTCACCTCATTGCGCCCTCCATCGGTCGTTAAGATCGACGTTGAAGGCTATGAACTGGAAGTCATTCAGGGCATGCACCGGATTCTTCGTGGTGTCCGCGCATTGTTCGTCGAGGTTCATTTCCAAATACTCGAGGATCGTGGAATGCCTCAGGGACCGTCCCAACTTGTGAATGAGATCAGAAAACTCGGATTCTCTGACATCAAGTGGCCGGATGCGTCGCACATCTCGGCCTTCCGCCCCTATAACGAGGAACAGCCCGCACTGAGCGCCTAATCGATCTCGTCTCGGCTATGCTATACTCTGATTTCGCCTGCATTGATAACGAGGCAATCCGGTGATCTCCTCTAAAGGCGAATCCTGCGCCATCCAAGTTCATTAAATACGAGGTCGAACCATGTCCGGCCATTCCAAATGGGCCACAATTAAACACAAGAAGGGCGCGCTTGATGCCAAGCGCGGCAAGATCTTCACCCGTCTCATTAAAGAAATCAGCATTGCCGCCAAAAACGGCGGTGATCCAGATTCCAACCCGCGCCTCCGTACCGCCATTCTCGCTGCCAAGGCTGAGAATATGCCTGCTGACAATATCAAGCGGGCCATCCAGCGCGGCACTGGCGAATTGCCTGGCGCTACCTATGAGGAATTCACCCTCGAGGGCTACGGTCCCGGAGGCGTCGCCATCCTACTCGACATCAACACCGATAACCGCAACCGCACCGTCAGCGAAATACGCCACGTATTCGGCAAGAACGGCGGCAACATGGCTTCGGCGGGCTCCGTCGCGTACATGTTCCACAAAAAGGGCGACATCATTATCCCCAAATCGGCAGCCAAGGCCGACGATCTGATGAACATCATCATCGAAGCGAATGGCGAAGATGAGCCGATTGATGATGGTGAGAACTGGGAAATCCTGACTGCACCTTCCACCTACGAAGACATGCTTGAAGGCTTGAAGAAAGCTGGCATCGAGCCTGCTTCATCGAGCGTGAGCATGATTCCTGATACCTACATCAAGCTTGAAGGACAGCAGGCGAACACGATGATCCGCCTGATGGAAGCGCTCGAAGAGCACGATGACGTGCAAAACGTCCACGCCAACTTCGACATCGATCAGAAATTGCTCGAAGAAGTCGCGGGATAAGTTCCTGTCAGCAAGCCGACACAGCCGCTCTCAAGGGCGGCTGTTTTGCTTTGCATCTCGCCCTCCGAAGTTTTCAACACATTCTTGGAAAACTCTGTGGAAAAGGTACAAACAATGTTCCTAACTCTCTCACCCGGAATTGCTTCAGCTCTTTGCACCGTTCCGAGTGCTGGCACTTTCGAGTTACAACCGCAGTGAGCAACCAAACTTGCCCCAAAAGCCCATCCAAAGTAGCCTTTGACTGAGAACTGAGAACTAACTGAGTACTGAGTACCGGGTACTGAGTACTGCCTTTGAAATCCCGACTCGACAAACTCCTCGTAGACCGCGGTCTCGCCGCCTCGCGCGAACGCGCGCAAGCTTTGATCCTCGCCGGAAAAGTTCTCGTCAACGATCAGAAGATCGACAAGGC